>NZ_ASSC01000683.1 GCF_000520735.1 Paenibacillus forsythiae T98 | reverse complement strand
TCCTGCCATCGGCAGCCGTTGGGGCCGACCGGCGGCTGAATTGGCGCCGGATCATCTGGCGTGGGAGATCGAGGCCCATTACCTGGCGCATGCTCTGATGAGCTATGTTCTGATTCTGTCTCCGCAGAAAATTGTCATGGGCGGCGGAGTCATGAAGCAGAGCCACCTGTTCCCGCTGATTCGCACGAAGCTGCAGGACCTGCTTAAAGGCTATGTGCAGCATGCTTCGCTGGCTGCTGACATCGACAACTATATTGTGCCTCCGCAGCTTGGCGACAACGCCGGCCTGGCCGGTTCGATCGCTTTGGCCAATATGGCTCTTGCTCGGGAGTAATCTCCTGGACGACCGGCAATTAAGCCGCCTTTTGCACAAAGGGGATTGACTGTTCGGTAAATTATGGTATCGTATGAATTAACAGTATAGCCGTAGGATAGAGAGGAAGCGCCTCTTTCACGTTTGCCGTGAGAGAGGCGCTTTTTTTGCGTTGAATCTTCCGGAAGGCTCCGATTGGAGCTTGAGGCGGCATGCTGAACATTATCCAAAATCAAGTGAAAAGGCAGGGAAACAACATGCAAATCGTATTTATGAACCGGTTGTCCAAACATTCCGGCGGGTCCGCGGGGGATTTCGCCCAGCTGTGGATCGGCGAGGAGGAGGGCGTGTGGCGCGTGGGCTGGCGCGATTGTGGCGAAGCTCCGGAATCCGCCGGTTCCCTGTGGTATGAAGGAAGCTCCTGGAACGAGATGCTGGGGGTATACAGACATGAACTGGCGGCCAAAATGGGAGAAGGCTATCGTCCGCTCATCGATGGCGTCTTTCATGAGGAGGCGGCGGTGACGGGACGGAATCAGGAGCAGATGAAGCTCCAGTATTACAGCGAGCTGCATGGGAACGAGACGGTATACGAAGAGCTGTGCGCGTGGAGACGGAAAAGATCGTCCCTGGAGCGCAAGGCGCCGTATCTGCTGGCGAGCAATCGGCTGCTGCGGCTGCTAAGCGCCTATCTGCCCCGCTCGGTGGAAGAACTGCTGCAAATCCCGGGCGTCGGCGAAGCCAAGGCAGAGCAGTATGGTCCGGAAATATTGGCCGTTACCTCCGCAGTGGAGCGCAGCCACACCTTTCCTCTGAACTGGGTCAGCGAGGAGATCGATGACGGGTTCTTTACCTCCTGGCTGTACAAGCAGAGGGAGATGAAATATAAGAAGCAGCTGGACCGGCTGCGCCAGCGGCGGGAGCTTCTCCAGGGAATTGCGGACGGCTGCGGACTGGAGGAGCTTAAAGCGCGCAGCCATCTATCCCGCAGGGAGATCCTGGAGGCGGCGGAGGAACTGGAGAAGGACGGCTACATGGTCGATCCGCTGATTCAGCGGGAGCTGGAGGACATGCCATCCGGTGAGCAGGAAGCGGTCTGGAACGCTTACAGGGAGCTGGGAGATGTATTTCTGAAGCCGGTGCTGCATAAAGTATACGGCGAAGAGGCAGCGCGCGCAGCCGGTCTAGACATGCGTTACGAGCGGCTGCGGCTGATTCGGATTCGCTACCGGAGAGAGAATGCGGGAGCGGCTGCAGTGGTGGAGCATCTGTAGCGAACGCGAAAGCAAGCCGGGTTTAAGCAACGAAGGTCTCCCTGGCGATTGTTCGCTTCAGGGAGACCTTCGTTTGCGGGAATCGGATTCTGCTGCTGTCATAGCCATTCTTTTTTGCGGAACAGGTATAACATGCCGCAGCCCAGCGTTACCATGACGCCAATGACGCCATAGTAGCCGTATGTTGTATGAATTTCGGGAATATTTTCAAAGTTCATCCCGTATATACCGGTAATCACGGTCAGCGGCATGAATATGGTCGTAATCGCCGTAAACACGCGCATGATTTCATTGGCGCGGTTCGCGATGCTCGATTGATAAGCTTCCCGCAAGTTGCCCATCAGATCGCGGTACGTATCAAATGTTTCCGAGATTTTGACCGCGTTCTCGTAGATATCGCTGAAATATTTCTGCAGCTGGTCGTCGATCAGCCGCAGATCCTTTTTGTTAAGCGTATTGACAACTTCCTTCTGCGGACCAAGCATTTTCTTCAGCCACAGGATTTCACTTCGCAGACCGATAATTTCACTTAAGTGCGATTTCTTGGTATGCATCAGAATATCCTCTTCGAGCTTCTCGATCCGCACCTCGATCCGGTCGCCGACGGCGAAATAATTGTCCACGACCAGGTCGATCAGCAGGTAGAGGAACCGATCGGGCGTGCCGACCTCTTGCTCCCAAAGGATAGGCTTCAGTACACGCAGCTCGTGAATCTTCTGCTTCGTGACGGTAATAATAAAGTGCCGTCCAAGAAAAATATTAAGGGCGCGCAGGAAAATTTCCTCGTCGTCAAACCGGATGCTGTTCACCACAATAAAATAATGGCTCTCGTAAATTTCAATTTTGGGACGCTGCTCCTCGTCGCTGAGACAGTCCTCCACAGCCAGATCGTGCAGATTGAACAGAGGCTGCAGCAGCTCCAAATCGTCCACGTCGGCGTCAATCCAGTAGAACCCTTCCGCCGGAGGGTTAAGGGTCAGTTCAATATCGTCTACAGGCGTAAAAATGCCTGCATTCACCAGCCGGATCTTCATCTGATTCACTCCTTCTCTCCCTAGCTTGCCCAGGGATATGCTTAAGAAAGCACAGGGGAAAATCAGCCTGACCGGCAACTGAAACTAAAAAAGGCCGCTTTATATTCCGAAGGCATGAAGAAGAAGCGCTCCCGCCGCCGGCAAGCTGATATTCATCCTGTACGGTTGTTCCTGATCAGTGCTGTGCTGCGTACTCGGGTCGCCTTCCATTCTTCTTCTCACCTCTTTATTGTCGCGTTGATGCCCAGGGTCTTATCTCTGAAATACTTGTCTAGTATAACGCCGGGTAATGCCTCTTTCAAGCAAAATTGTTGTCATCATCAAGACTCCAATCATAGTGTATGGACTTGACGAAAGCGAGGTTCATGATTTAAAGTGATTTATAAGAATTTTAATTGAATATGTCGAAATCTTATCAAGAGCAGGTGGAGGGACTGGCCCGATGAAACCCGGCAACCGGCGTGAGACGCACGGTGCTAATTCTTGCAGAGACGCAAGCTGAACTGAGTCAGTTTGGAGCGTTGTCTGACAGATGAGAGAGTATCATATGTGCAGTATAAATATGACCTTTCTCGTTTATTGCGGGAAGGGTTTTTATTTGTTCCCTGATTAATCCGCCTCTTGGGGTTTCCATAGTATAGAAGGAGTGAGCTTACACAATGCCGATCAAGATTCCCGACGGTCTGCCCGCCAAGGAGGTCCTGTCCGGGGAAAATATTTTTGTTATGGATGAAAGTCAAGCCTTTCACCAGGATATCCGCCCTCTGCGGATTGCTATCTTAAACCTGATGCCCACCAAAGAAACGACCGAAACACAGCTGCTGCGGCTGGTCGGCAACTCGCCTTTACAGGTGGATGTCACACTGCTTCATCCAAGCTCCCATACCTCAAAGAACACTTCGGCGGAGCATTTGAAGAGCTTCTATAAGACATTTGACGAGATCAGCCATCGCCGTTTCGACGGCCTGATCGTGACGGGCGCCCCCGTGGAACAGATGGACTTTGAGGATGTGAACTACTGGGAGGAGATCAAAAAGATTTTCGAATGGAGCAAGGACAACGTTACCTCGACGATGCATATCTGTTGGGCGGCCCAGGCGGGACTTTACTATCATTACGGTGTCCGTAAGGTCGGTCTTTCCGAAAAATGCTTCGGCGTGTTCCCACACTGGACCACTGCGCCGAATACCAAGCTGATGCGCGGCTTCGACGAGCTGTTCCATGTGCCTCATTCCCGGCATACGGACATCTCCCGCGAGGACGTCCTGAATACGCCCGATTTGCAAATTCTGGCGGAATCGGAGGAGGCCGGGGTATATATCGTGGCTACTCATGACGGGCGGCAGATTTTTGTGACCGGGCACTCCGAGTACGATCCGTTCTCCCTGAAAGGGGAGTATGAGCGCGATATTGCCAAGGGGATGGATATCGCTCTTCCGAAGCATTACTTCCCGAACGATGACCCGCTGCGGACGCCGCCCGCCGTATGGCGCGCCCACGCGAACCTGTTGTTCTCCAACTGGCTTAACTACTACGTCTATCAGGAAACGCCATACGATATCGGACCTGTAATATGAATGCTGTACCTTTAAGGCAAGGCATATTATATTGAAGATTGCAGCCACTAACTTTGGGGGGTTAATCATGAACGACAAACTTAGGATTGAAAGCAGGCTGGCCCAGATCGGCTCGCAGGAAGACCCGGCGACGGGCGCGGTGAATTATCCGATTTACCAGTCCACCGCATTCCGGCATCCAAAGCTCGGACAAAGCACAGGTTTTGACTACATTCGGACCAAGAATCCGACACGCTCCGTGCTGGAGCAAGCGGCCGCCGAGCTGGAGTCCGGCGACGCCGGATTTGCGTGCAGCTCCGGGATGGCCGCGCTGCAAACGATTTTCACCCTGTTTGGGCAGGGCGATCATCTGATCGTCTCGCTGGATCTGTACGGCGGCACGTACCGGATGCTGGAACGGATTATGTCCAAATTCGGCGTCTCCGCCTCCTATGTGGACACCAATGACTTCGACGCGCTGGAATCGGCCCGCCGGGATAACACGAAAGCGGTCTTCATTGAGACGCCAACCAACCCGCTGATGATGATTACGGATATTGAGGCTGTGTGTACCTGGGCCCGCCGCCACGGAATGCTGACGATTGTGGACAACACGCTGCTGACGCCGTATTTCCAGCGTCCGCTGGAGCTTGGCGCGGATATTGTCATCCACAGCGCGACCAAATATTTGGGCGGGCATAACGATGTGCTGGCAGGCCTTATCGTAACGAAGGGCAAGGAACTGTCGGAGGAGATGGCTATTCTCCATAACTCCATCGGCGCCGTGCTCAGCCCGAGCGACAGCTACCAGCTCATGAGAGGCATGAAGACGCTGGCGCTTCGCATGGAGCGGCATGAGAGCAACTCCCTCGGCATCGCCCATTTCCTGAAAGGGCATCCGGCGATTGCGGAAGTATTCCATCCGGGTCTTCCAGGGCATCCGGGGTTTGAAATTCAGCAGCGCCAGTCGGGCGGCAACACCGGCATCTTCTCCTTCAAGGTGAAGGATGCGAGATATGTGGAGCCTATCTTGCGCCACATCAAGCTGATTGCGTTCGCCGAAAGCCTTGGCGGAGTTGAGTCGCTGATGACCTATCCGGCGATACAGACACATGCCGATATTCCGGCTGAAATCCGCGATGCGGTCGGCGTGGATGACCGGCTGCTGCGTTTCTCGGTCGGCATCGAGCATATCGACGATCTGATTGCCGATTTGGAGCAGGCGCTGGAAGCGGCGCGGACAGAGCTTGAGGCGGATAGCGCCCGGTCCGGCCAGCCGGTTTAGGCATCGGCGGATTTATTGCAGGCAGAACAGGGATAAAGATACTGGTCAATCGAACATAGACGGCATCGCCACACGCTGGCGGCGCCGTCTTTTTGTGCAACGTCGGTCAGGCTCCAAATAGTGCGCACTGCGGGTTTTTTTTATGCTTTTTGCAGATCGGGGATTGAAAAAGACGGTTTTTAAGCGCAGCGGTTTGTGATAGGATGAATTAACGGATATATTCCTTTGTCATACAAATTTTATGCATTGATTCAGGCAAGGTTCTAAAAGGAGGCTGCTAATGATGGGCGCGATCGATCAAATTTTGAATAAAGCATTGCAGGGCGAACGCCTTGGGGTTGAGGATACAGTCAGACTGTTCGAGAGCAACGAGATTGAAAAAATGGGCGCTGCGGCGAATACCATTATGAAAAGATGGCATCCCGAGCCGGTGACAACGTTCGTTATCGGACGCAATATCAACTATACGAATATATGCGATGTGTATTGCCGCTTTTGCGCTTTTTACCGCAGACCCGGCTCGGAGGAAGGCTATGTTCTGCCGGATGAGACGATTTTTGAAAAAATCAGAGAGACCATCGCCGTGGACGGAACCGAAATTCTGATGCAAGGGGGAACGAACCCCGACTTGCCGTTCAGCTACTACATCGATCTGCTGCGCGGTATCAAGGAGCGATTCCCCGGAATAACGATGCATTCCTTCTCCCCGGCGGAAATTATGAAAATGAAGGAGATTTCGGGGCTGACTCTGGAAGAGACGCTGCGCCAGATTCATGCGGCGGGCCTTGATTCGCTTCCCGGAGGCGGAGCGGAAATTCTGGACAACCGTACACGGAAAAGAATCAGCCGTCTCAAAGGCCCGTGGCGCGACTGGATGGAGGTTATGCAGACGGCGCACCGAATCGGCATGAATACGACGGCGACGATGGTGATCGGACTCGGAGAGAGTCTGGAGGAGCGGGCGCTGCATCTTTTGCGTATCCGCGAAGCACAGGACGAATGCATTGCGAAGAATTACAATTCGGAGGGCTTCCTGGCATTCATCTCGTGGACGTTCCAGCCCGACAACACGAACCTGAAGCTGGACCGCCAGACTCCGGAAGAATACCTGAAGACAGTGGCAATCAGCCGGCTGGTGCTCGACAATATCGAGAACTTCCAATCCTCCTGGGTGACGATGGGTCCGGAGGTGGGCAAGCTGTCGCTGCAATACGGCTGCAATGATTTCGGCAGTACGATGATTGAGGAGAACGTCGTTTCCTCTGCCGGCGCGACCTACAAGGTCAACATCGAGTCGATCCTGCAAATTATCCGCGAGGCTGGCAAAATCCCGGCGCAGCGCAACACGCAGTACGATATTCTGAAAGTGTTCGACGACGCTTCCTCGGGAGTGCGACGCGATTTTGTGATGCAGAATTAATGGGATAAGCAAACAGCCCGGGGCCGCGAAAGGCTTCGGGCTGTTTGCGTTTATTGCCGAGGTTACAGCCAGTTAAAGGTTGAACGAACCCTACGGCGAAACAGCGAAAAGGGCATCCGGACGGATTCCCGGCGCATTCCGCGATCTTACTCGGCGGCCTCCCATTTGCAGCGGACCGGGGAAACGATCGCTTTTTCTTTTTTAAGCTCGTTAAAAGCCTTGTCGATCTCCTTGCGGTCCAGACCGGAGAGCTTCTCTACCTCGCCCGCGCTGACGGGCTTGCCGGCGGATTTAATCGTGTCCAGCACCTGCTCCTTAATGCTCATTCCTTTATCCACCTCCTCCCAGGCAATCGCTTAATCAAAGTTTCTCTATCAAATTAATAGTATAGGAAGCTTCGGGTTCATATCTGTGATTTTTTTCGGATAGAATCACTTACCTGAAAATAATAATTTACATCAGTATCCAATAGTGATATCATATAAGTATCAAATACATATCCTTTTTGGAGGTGCCTTATGCAAGAAAAAATGCTTCGCCCCATTAGCGGCTTCTGGATTATCGCTTTGATTGTCATCTGCCTCGGCGGTGGAGTTTACGGAGCTGTCCAGAGCTATAATGCAGTGCCGGTCATTTTGTTCGCAGCCGCGGGAGTGCTGATGACAAGCATTACGGTGGTGCAGCCCAACAAGTCCGTCGTGGTCACTTTTTTCGGCAAATATGTCGGGACGATCCCGGCCAGCGGCATGTGGGCCGTTATTCCGATCAGCAAGCGCAAGACGGTCTCTCTTAGAGTGCGCAATTTCAACAGCGTCAAGCTGAAGGTTAACGATATTGAGGGCAATCCGATCGAGATCGCCGCTGTTGTCGTGTTCAAGGTGATCAATTCGGCAAAAGCGCTGTTCGATGTAGACAAGTACATGGAATTTGTGGAGATTCAGAGCGAGACGGCGCTTCGTCATGTGGCGAGCAAATATCCTTATGACAGCTTCAGCGGAAACGGCATGTCTCTCCGCGCCAATGCCGAGGAAATCGCCAAGGAGCTGGCCCTGGAACTGCAGGATCGGCTGTCCCTGTCGGGGGTCGAGGTGCTGGAAGCAAGGCTGACGCATCTTGCGTATTCCACTGAAATCGCCAGCACGATGCTTCAGCGCCAGCAGGCCTCGGCCATTCTGTCGGCGCGCCAGATCATTGTGGAAGGGGCGGTCGGCATGGTGGATATGGCGATCAAGCAGCTTAAGGAGAGCGGCGTTGTGGAGCTGGACGAAGAACGGAAGGCGGCCATGATCAACAATCTGATGGTGGCCATTGTATCCGAGCGCGGAGCGAGTCCGGTCATCAACACCGGCTCGTTATACTAAGGCGGTCCTGTCATGGCGGCCAAGAAGAACTTTCCGCTGCGCATTGATCCCGGGCTGTATGCAGCGCTGGAGCGTTGGGCGGGGGAGGAGTTCCGCAGTGTGAACGGACATATTGAGTATTTGCTGCGGGAGAGCCTGAAGCGCGCCGGCCGCTTGCCTGATCGAAAGACGCATAATGAGGAGCCATGAGCGAGCTGATAGAAGACCCGGTGGCTTGACGGGAGCGGTCACCAGCATTTATAATTACACATTATTCACGCGAACAGCATTGACAAAGACATGAATCGATTTCCAGGTCCGTCCAGAGAGAGGAAAGCCCGCTGCAATTTCCTTCGGAATCCGGTCTTCGGTTTACCCCTTTGTAGCTGCGGTTATGAACTTTCTTGGCGAAAGCGCCCCGGTCTGATTCCGGTTGCCGGCTCTCGCCGGGAAATTGTAAGAGCCGCCGGTTCATGGCCGTTATTCCCATGCTGAACAAGGATTCCGTTGCCGCCCGGCTCATCTTGAGTCTCGGGGCATCAGGCGGAATTGAATTTGGGTGGAACCACGGGTGCAGACGCTCGTCCCTATGCGGGACGGGCGTTTTTGTTATGCGTGGGTATGTCCGTTCCGTAAGCTTTACGCGGCTGACAGCCGCTGAGATAGGCTGACCACTACTTCGAGGAGGAAATGACCATGGCAGTAAGCATTAAATTACCGGACGGTTCGGTCCGGGAATATCCAGAAGGCAGCAGCATTGAGGATGTTGCGGCTTCCATCAGCAGCGGGCTGCGCAAGAACGCCGCCGCCGGCAAGCTGAACGGGGCGACCGTCGATTTGTCCGCCAAGCTTGGCGACGGAGACCTGGTGGAGATCGTGACGCTCGATTCCGAGGACGGGCTTGAGGTGATGCGGCACAGCGCCGCCCATCTGATGGCGCAGGCCGTCAAGCGGCTGTTCGGCGCGAAAGAGGTTAAGCTTGGCGTAGGGCCGACCATTGAGGATGGCTTCTACTATGACATGGATCTGGAGCATCCGCTGAATCCGGAAGATCTGCAGAAGATCGAGAAGGAAATGGAGCGTATCGTGTCGGAGAATCTGCCGATTGTCCGCAAGGAGGTCAGCCGCAAGGAGGCGCTTGAAATCTTCGGGGAGCTTGGCGACCCGTACAAGCTTGAGCTTATTGAGGCGCTGCCCGAGGACAGCGTAATCACTTTATACGAGCAGGGTGAATTCTTCGACCTCTGCCGCGGCCCGCACCTGCCCTCAACCGGCAAAATCAAAGTCTTCAAGCTGATGAATGTTGCCGGAGCATACTGGCGCGGCGACAGCAAGAACAAGATGCTGCAGCGCGTGTACGGCACCGCTTGGGCTAAGAAAGCTCAGCTTGACGAGCATCTCCGCCTGCTGGAAGAAGCGAAGAAGCGCGATCACCGCAAGCTCGGCAAGGAATTGGAGATATTCACGTTCAATAATCTGGTAGGCCAGGGCCTGCCGGTTTGGCTGCCGAAGGGCGCCAAGCTGCGCAGCATTCTGGAACGGTATATCGTCGATCTGGAAGCGAATCTCGGCTACCAGCATGTGTATACCCCGGTGCTCGGCAATGTCGAGCTGTACAAGACTTCAGGCCACTGGGAGCATTATCAGGAAGACATGTTCCCGAAGATGACGATCGACACCGAGGAATTCGTGCTGCGCCCGATGAACTGCCCGCACCATATGATGGTGTACAAGAGCAGCATGCACAGCTACCGCGACCTGCCGATCCGGATTGCCGAGCTTGGCATCATGCACCGCTATGAAATGTCCGGCGCGCTGACCGGTCTGCACCGCGTCCGTTCCATGACGTTGAACGACTCGCATATTTTCTGCCGTCTGGATCAGATCAAGAGCGAATTTACCCGCGTGCTTGAGCTGGTGAAGCAGGTCTACAGCGATTTTGGCATCGATGATTACCGTTTCCGCCTGTCTTACCGCGATCCGGCCGATACCGAGAAATACTTCCAGAACGACCAGATGTGGGAGACCGCCCAGCGGATGCTGCGCGAGGTGGTGGAAGAAGCCGGACTGCCGTTCTACGAAGCGGAAGGCGAAGCCGCATTCTACGGTCCGAAGCTCGACGTGCAGATCAAGACCGCGCTCGGCAAGGAAGAGACGCTCTCGACCGTGCAGATCGACTTCCTGCTGCCGGAGCGCTTTGAGCTGGAATATGTCGGCGATGACGGACAGAAGCACCGCCCGGTCGTCTTGCATCGCGGCATTCTGGGAACGATGGAGCGTTTCGTAGCTTTCCTGCTGGAGAACTTTGCAGGATCGCTGCCGCTTTGGCTCTCTCCTCAGCAGGTGAAGGTCATTCCGGTGTCGAGCGCTTTTGACGACTACGCCAGCGAAGTGATCGACAAGCTCCGCCGCCGCGGCCTTAGAGCCGAAGCCGATCTGCGCAATGAGAAGCTCGGATACAAGATCCGTGAAGCCCAGCTTGAGAAGCTTCCGTACATGTTCATCGTCGGCGAGAACGAGAAGAACAGCGGCACCGTCTCCGTACGCAGACGCGGGGAAGGCGACATCGGCGCGAAGCCGCTTGACGAGGTCATCGAGAGCCTCGCTTCCGAAGCTTCGACCAAGGCTATTTTTTAACAAGCAGGATGGTTTAGCTGAGCGTATTTCACTGTAACGAATAGACCTCTGTCAATACCCTGTGAAGCGGCAAACGCGCTTCATGTATAAATTTTGGGGAATCGGGAACCCTTCGCTAATAAGGGGGAGTTTCTCACGATGAACAAAATGGGTGTTTGGCAGAGGTCTTGGTGCATATTCGTCACCTTTGCTTTCATGGTTGCTCTATCCTTCCTATATACGAAGGCGGGACGCGAAGCGGACCGGAAGCCCGCATTATCTACCGTTCAACCGATGGCTGCCGCTGTGCCGGTCACTCAGATGTATCCGCATAAGCCATCCGGGGAGCTGAAGGAACAGTCATCCATTCCAGTGGCCGCCCCGGCCCCTGAGCAGATCATTCGCATATTCAAGATGACAGCGACCGGATATACAGCGGGCTTCGAATCGACCGGCAAGCGGCCGAGCCACCCGGAATACGGCATCACCTATTCGGGCGTCAAGGTGCGAAGAGACAAGAACGCGGTTTCGACCATTGCCGCCGACCCCAAGGTGCTGCCGCTGGGAAGCATTTTATATGTGCCGGGGTACGGCTATGCGATTGTCGCGGACACCGGGTCGGCGATCAAGGGGCATAAGATTGACCTGTATTTTGCAACCATCAGGCAGGTATACAGCGAGTGGGGGAAACAAACGGTGGAGGTCCAGTTGATCAAACGCGGCAGTGGCAAATGTACGGAAGCCATGCTGAAAAATATCGGCAGCGCGATCCGCGCCTATGATACCGTGCCCCGGGAAATGCTCGATGAAATCATCTGACCGGAGAGAGCCATGCTCTTTTTTTCACATGAAAAGTATAATCTTCGGCTTGCCTTCCCATAATACAGACTGGGGCACAGAAATCAGCCTCTGATTCGTCTTCCGATTGGGCGGATAATGCCCGGCGGAGAGAGTAAAGGGAGGTGACCATCGTGGCTAAAAAACCGAAGGTTCAAGAAAATTACCAGACTCCAAATGAAAAATTCAACTCCGAGTTCGCCGCCGAGAATAACGCGGCAACGAAGCAAAGCGGCGTCGCCAAGCCGGTCCAAAAACCGCAAGCGTAAGCCTTACAGCCTAAAGCGTCATTTAAACCGTGTCCCGTCCTCGTCTGAGGCGGGGCATTTTTATTTTTATCAGGTAAGGGCTTTCAATCTCTCCGTCTGCAGACCGAGAAGGTTTCATTCCCTCGCCGCTGTTAACCGGCTGTGCTCTGTTGTAGACTTGGTCTATGAGGCAAGAGCGCTACAATAAGCTAAAGGGGAAATGACAGATGAGAAGACGTATAGCCAGCCAGGTGTTCGGCGGCCTGATTCTGATCGGGCTCGGCGTGCTGTTTTTGCTCCGGCAGATGGGATATGCCGATATTGATATCGGTTACCTGTTCTCCACCTTCTGGCCGGTTGTTCTGATTATTATAGGCTGCCAGCGCCTGCTGGGGGGAGGCGGCAGAGGCTTTTCCTCCATTGGCTCCCTGTTCTTTCTCGCCATGGGCGTGTATTTCCTGGGACGGAATCTGGGCTGGTTCGACCTTTCCGCCGGTGATTTCTTCACGATGCTCGTTCCGGTCGCGTTGATCGGCGGAGGGCTCCTGGTCATCTTCAGGCCGCACCGTTCCGGACCGCCCGGGCCGCCGCCTGCGCCTCCGAAGTTTTATCCGGAGAACAAGCCTGGGGAGAACGCCGAGCCGCCGCGGCCGCTGGAGTCAACACTGGATAAAGAATTTGAGCGAAAGTTCGGCAGCGTCAGGGAAGAAGGCGGCTCCGCCGGAAATGCGCCGGGGAGAGCGGGAACGGACGGCCGGGAACGTTACTTGAGCATGGATGGGGAGCCAGACCTAAGCGGCCGGACCGATTCACGCTGGCAGGAGAACCGGGATCGTCATGAACGCAGACGCCAGGAGCGGGAGGAACGCCACGAACGCAGAAACAACGAGCGGTGGGAGCGTCATGAGCGCAAGCATGGCGGATATGAATGGCATCACCATAACGACGGCAAGGAAACGACGAACCGTTCCACTTTTATCGGTGATATCCACATGGGGCGGGAGCATTTCCAGCTAAAGAACACGAATATCTCGCAATTTATCGGCGATACGGTGCTTGACCTGACCAACGCGCAAATTCCGTACGGTGAGACGAAGATTAATCTTTCCGCTTTTATCGGTGATCTGAAAGTCTATATTCCGGACGACATGGATCTCGGCATTTCGATTAACAGCAGCTCGTTCATCGGAGATATGGAAGTGTTGGACCACTCGCGCAGCGGGTTCATGAGCTCGGTGCAGTGCAAGACGCCTTATTACAAGGAAGCCGGCAAAAAAATCCGCATCAATATCAGCGCTTTTATCGGAGATATCAAGGTTAAGACGGTGGGTTAGGCGATGGGGACGATTTTTAAAAATACGAAGTGGGTGCTGCTGCTGTATTTCCTGCTCTGCGGCAGTGTAACGGCCGTGCTGATGTACGCGGGAAGCCGCCTGGGCTATATTGAGGTCGAGGACCCCCGGATGTGGGTATACCTGTGCCTTGGGATCGTGCTGTTTACCGCCGTTATCGGCTATATGGCCGGCCAGCGGATTCAGCGGCGGATCGATCACCTTGATCTCAATATGCTGAAAGTGGCTAAAGGCAATCTTTCGGTACGGATGCCAGGCAGCGACGATCCTTCTTTTGCAAGAGTTTATCATGAGTTCAATATTATGATGGATGCGGTCGAGAATAAAATGAAGCTGCTTCAGCGTCTGGGCGAGCAGGAGGTTGTTGAGAAGGAGAAGGCGGCGGAGAGCGCGGTTCTTGAGGAGCGGCGGCGGATGGCCCGGGATTTGCACGATACGGTGAGCCAGCAGCTGTTCGCCATCCACATGTCCGCCTCTTCGCTGCCTAAGGTGCTTGAGCGGAATGAAGAACAGGGGCGGACGGTGATGGACCAGCTGATCACGATGTCGCAGATGGCTCAGAAGCAGATGCGGGCGCTGATTGCACAGCTTCGTCCGGTGGAGCTTGAAGGCAGGGACCTGTTCGAGGCGCTGGAGAAATGGTTCCCGGATTATTGCCGGCAGAATGGACTGAAGGGCATCAAGGAGCTTGAACTGCAGGGCGAGCTGTCCGAGGCGATCGAGCATCAGCTGTTTCTGATTATCCAGGAGGCGATGGCGAACATCGTGAAGCACTCGGGAGCGCGCCTGGTCAGCCTGTCGCTGCGCGAGGGCCCTAGACAGGTCGCGCTCAGCGTCAGCGACGACGGGCAGGGATTCGAGCTGATGCATGGCAAGCAGGGATCGTACGGCCTTACGACGATGCGGGAACGCGCAGAGAAGCTTGGCGGCCAGGTTGAAATTATCAGCCGCAGGGGGGCGGGCACGACGATCCGCGTACATATTCCCAAGTTTGTTCAGGGGAACGGTGGAGAGATGCCTGCCGCTGGCGGTCTGGCGGCGGCAAGCCAAGAAGAAGGGAAAGAGGAGGCAAGCGGCGAATGAGCGCGATCAAAATACTGCTGGTGGATGACCATGACATGGTTCGCATGGGGCTTAAAACGTATCTGATGCTTGAGCCGACGTTTGAGGTGATAGCCGAAGCGTGGAACGGACGGGAGGCGCTTGAGCTGCTGTATTCCCGAGGTGAGGATGGGCTGCCCGATCTGATCCTGATGGATCTGATGATGCCCGTGATGAACGGTGTGGAGACGACCCGCGCGGTGCTGTCCGAGTATCCGGGGATGAAGATCGTCATACTGACGAGCTTCCTGGAGGATGATCTTGTGGTGGACGCCATCGAAGCGGGCGCGGTCAGCTATGTGCTCAAGACGGTGTCGGCGGAAGAGCTGATTTATGCGCTGCAGGGCGCGTACCGGGGCATGCCGGTGATGACCGGCGATGTGTCGCAGGCGCTGACGCGCGGCATCCGCCAGCGGACGGTGCAGGGCGACACCTCCGGACTGACCGAGCGGGAGAGGGAGGTTCTGCTGCTGATTGCGGAGGGCAAGACCAACAAGGATATCGGCGAGGAGCTGCATATCAGCATCAAGACGGTCAAGACGCATGTCAGCAATCTGCTGATGAAGTGCGAGCTGGAGGACCGCACGCAGCTGGCCATCTATGCGCACCGCAAGGGATGGGTAACCCAAGGGTAGTCCGGGGCCAGTCGTCCACGGGAGCTTCCGGCGGATGGCCGAGCAATCTTGAATTCTATGAATTCGACGGCTTTTTTTGCAAGAATAGGCTTGTTTAATGAGGTCCGGTGCCAAAGGTAGAAGGCGCTCCGGGCTTCTTTGTTCTGTTTCTATCGCTGGAATGTTTTATCTTCGCTTAAATTGTTTTTAATGTCGGCTTAAGGTTTAAAGTACAAAATAAACCCAAGAAAGCTAAATCACTCCTTGTCCGTGAGGGACAGGGCGCGGGAGGGTAAAAACAATGGACGATAACAAGAACAGATATAATGGCGACGGCGACGATCGCTTCGGGAAACCGTCGCCGGACCGGGAATGGAACAACGGCGGACAATCTCCCGAATCGAATTCATCCTACTATTATTCGTACGGCCCTTTTAAATCCCTTAATCATAATGAGCAGGATACGGACGGAGTGGAGCATTACAGCCGCAGGGAGCCGGAAAGGGTGGAAATCACCTCTCCCCAGCCGGTCAAGCCGATGCCGTACAATTCGATCCGCCCCACGGGTTACGGCGGCGGTTATGGCGGGGGAGGCAGCGGCGGCGGAAACGGTTCGGACGGCGGGAACGGCTGGCAGTATAACCCGAAGCCGAAGAAGCCCGTAAAAACGGCTGTCCTTTCCTTTCTCGCCGGGATGCTGGTGCTCTCCGGCTCCATGTTCATGGCTGACCGGGGAAACTGGTTCACATCGGACCAGGCGGCAACGGCGGTCTTAAGCTCGCAGGGCAAGGCGGTCAATGAGCACGCCACTGTGGCGCCGACGACTTCGACGGCGGGACTTGTGACCGGATCACAAGGCGTCTCCAGCGTCGTGGACGAAGCGGGACCTGCGGTCGTCAAGATTGAAACGCTTGTCAAATCAACCTCCCGCAGAGGGCAAAGCAATCCAAGCCTGAACGATCCGTTCTCTCAGTTCTTCTTCGGTGACCAGTTTGGCGGGGGCTCGTCCGGACAGTCGGAGCAGAACAACGGCAATTCCGGTTCGGATTCGCAGCTGACGCCTTACGGCATCGGCACCGGATTTATTTATGATAAAGCCGGATACATTCTGACCAACCAGCACGTAATCGAGAATGCCGACGTCATCCAGGTTACCGTCGACGGCAACTCCAAACCGTACGAAGCGAAGCTGCTTGGGTTCAGTGTGGATTTGGACCTCGCGGTGCTGAAGATTGAAGGTGACAACAACTTCCCAACCGTACCGCTCGGCGACTCGGACGCCATCAAGGTAGGCTCGGAAGTTGTGGCCATCGGCAATCCGCAGGGCTTTGACCATACGGTTACGGCAGGGGTGCTGAGTGCCAAGGGCCGGAGCATTGATATCAATGAAGAGCAAGGCAGCGGCACGCGCAATTATACAGGTCTGCTGCAGACAGACGCTTCCATCAACCCCGGCAACTCCGGCGGACCGCTGCTTAACTCAAGCGGCCAGGTCATCGGCATGAACGTTGCCGTCAGTACGGACTCGCAGGGCATTGGCTTTGCCATCCCGGTCAATAAAATCAAGGAAGTTGTCGACAAGCTTGAAGCCAATCAGGCCATTCCGAAAGAACCGGTTCCGTTTATCGGCGCTACGCTGATGACAATTACCGATGAAGTGGCGAAGCAAATGGGCACCAATATCAAGGAAGGCTCCGTTGTAACTGATATCCTGTACAAGTCCCCGGCGTACGTTGCCGATCTGCGCCCATATGATATTATTACCGGCGTCAACGGCACGAAATATGCGACCAACCAGGAGCTGATTGACTTCATCAAGACCAAGAAGGTCGGAGACAAAATTACGCTCAACGTCGTCAGAGACGGCAAAAATCTGGATTTGCAGGTAACGATCGGCAACAAGAACGATTTCAGCACAACACAGACCCGGCGATAGTCATTCGGTACAGATTTAAGCGGGAGGGGCGGCCCTTCCGCTTTTGTCGTAGATGTGCGCGGCGGAGCATTCACTGATACAATAGAGACATATAGAACATGAATAAAGGGGCGGCTTCATGCGACCGAATATTTTGATTATTGACGATGACGATAAAATCATTTCCATGCTGCGTAGAGGACTCGCTTTTGAGGGATATGACGTAAAGACGGCGTCCAACGGGGCCGACGGCCTGCGGGCCGTACTGAACGGTGATCCGGATGTGGTTGTTCTTGATGTTATGATGCCGCAGGTGGACGGTTTTGAGGTGTGCCGCAGGCTCAGGGAGGGCGGCAGCACCGTTCCCGTATTGATGCTTACGGCCAAGGATGAGGTGGAGCACCGGGTCAAAGGGCTGGATCTCGGAGCGGACGATTATCTCGTCAAGCCGTTCGCCCTGGAAGAGCTGCTGGCGCGGGTTAGAGCGCTATTGCGGCGGGGGAGCGAGCAGCATGGAGGCGGCGAGCAGGTGGCCGTCTATGAGGATCTTGTGCTGGATGTCGATTCGCGGGAAGTGACGCGCGGGGGCAAGAGGCTCGAGCTGACGGCGAAGGAATTCGAGCTGCTGCATTTGTTTATGCAGAATCCGAAGCGGGTGCTGTCCCGCGATCTGATCATGGACAAGATTTGGGGCTATGATTACAGCGGCGAATCCAATGTGCTTGAGGTGTATATCGCCATGCTGCGCCAAAAGACGGAGGAGCACGGCGGCAAGCGCCTCATTCAGACCATCCGGGGAGCCGGCTATATTCTAAGAGGTGACAACTAAGATGTCGATCAAGCTGCGGCTGACCGCATGGTATTCGGGAATTTTGGCCGTCATGCTGCTGGCCTTTTCAGCCGCCATTTTCGGTTTTTTTTATATTAATACGTATGGGGATTTAAAGGACAGGCTCCGGAACCAGGCAAAAGGCGAATCGCTGGATGTTGTGTTCGACAAACGCCTGGAGGCTCAGAATTTGTACGGGCAAATGTACTTCTACGACAGCAGGGACTTTATCCAGAGTATGACCTTGAAGAATATTGATCTACGGTTCGATATTCCGGCGAGGGAGACCCTTAAGGGTGAAGGGTTCAAGGATGCCTATTACAGAGGCTACCATTTCCTGATTTATCAGAAGGCGATCTATATCGAGGGCTACGGCAACAATCCGGCGGCTGTTCTGCAAATGGCGGCCTATACCGGAGACCAGGACAAGCTGCTGGACCGGCTGAAGACGATTCTGATTACCGGTTCCTTCGCCACGCTGATCGCGGCCTTTACCCTCGGCCTGTTCCTGGCCCGCAAGGCGATGAGCCCCATTGGCAAGGTAATTGAAGCGGCCGAAGGCATTCAGACCGGCAACGACCTCAGCGTACGGATTGAATACAACGGGCCGCCGGATGAAATCGGAAGGCTGATCCGGACGGTGAACAGCATGCTGGGGCGTATGGAAGGATTTTATAAAAATCTGGAGGATTCGTACGCGGCCCAGCGCCGTTTCGTGTCGGACGCTTCGCATGAGCTTCGCACGCCGCTGACGACCATCCGGGGCAACATTGAACTGCTGCAAAAGGTATGGGAGCTGGAGCCGGGGGAGAATCCGTCGCTGGATGAAGCGGCGATTCGGCAAATCTCGGTGGAGTCGGTGCACGATATCGCGGACGAGGCGAAGCGCATGAGCCGGCTGGTCGCCGATATGCTGTCCCTGGCCAGAGCCGATACGGGCCGCACCTTCGAGAAGGAGCCGGTGGCCCTGGAGCCGATGATGAATGAGGTGGCCCGCCGCGCCGGCTTCCTTCCCCGGGAAGCGGAGTGGATTACGGAAGATCTGTCGGTTCTCAACGGCAAATATGTGCTGGGCAACAAGGATTATTTGCAGCAGATGCTGTTCATTTTTATTGACAATGCCTTCAAATATACGCCGTCTGGCGAAGTGACTTTTGGCGCGGTCATTTATCAGCAGCAGGTAGGCATCCGGGTGGCGGACACCGGCATCGGTATGGAAAAAGACGAGGTGCCGCATATTTTCGACCGGTTCTACCGGGCGGATGAATCGCGCGGGATTACCGAAGGCATCGGACTCGGATTATCCATCGCCAAATGGATTATCGATGAGCACGGCGGCTCGGTCGAGGTGGTTACCCGGCAGGGTGAAGGTACAACGTTCGTGATCTGGCTGCCCCTTCTCTTTGCCGCCCCTTTGGAATAGGGTATAATGAAACGGGCTCTGAATTTCAATGACGGCAGAAAGCTGGTGAAGCGATGGAAGTAATCAAAATATCTCCCCGGGGATACTGCTACGGCGTGGTCGATGCCATGGTTATGGCCCGTCAGGCCGCGAAGAATCTCGACCTTCCCCGGCCGATCTATATACTCGGCATGATTGTCCATAACAGCCACGTTACTAACTCCTTCGAGGAGGAGGGCATTATCACGCTGGACGGCAGCAATCGTTTAGAAATATTGGACAAGATTGACAGCGGGTCTGTTATCTTCACCGCTCACGGTGTTTCGCCGGAGGTGCGCAAGAAAGCGCGGGACAAAGGATTGACAACCGTCGACGCCACCTGCCCCGATGTAACGAAGACGCATGACCTTATTCAAGAAAAGGTCGCGGAAGGCTGCGAAATTATCTATATCGGCAAGAAGGGCCACCCCGAGCCGGAAGGAGCCGTGGGCATCGCTCCGGAACATGTCCACCTGATTGAAAAGGAAGAGGAGATTTCTTCTCTTTCCCTCCCGGCAGGCTCCCGGATTGTCATTACGAATCAGACGACGATGAGCCAATGGGACATCAGGCATATTATGAAAAAGCTGCTGGAGACCTTCCCCGGCGCCGAAGTGCATAACGAGATTTGCCTGGCCACGCAGGTGCGTCAGGAAGCCGTCGCGGAGCAGGCCGGGCAGGCCGGGCTTGTCATCGTCGTCGGCGACCCGCGCAGCAACAACTCCAACCGGCTGGCTCAGGTCTCCGAGGAGATTGCCGGTGTTCCGGCCCACCGGATTGCCGACGTATCGGAGCTGAAGCCGGAGTGGCTGAAGGGCATCTCGAAAGTAGCCGTCACTTCGGGTGCGTCGACACCGACGCCAATCACGAAGGAAGTCATAGCTTATCTGGAGCAGTACGATCCGGCAGATCCCGGCACATGGGAGATCAGGCGTACGGTCAACATGGCGAAGCTGCTTCCGCCGGTCAAGGCCAAGGCCGGGAAGGCTTCCGAGTCATAATCTTGTTTAAGTACTCCGGTTTTGGCGCCCTATGCCCTGGCGGTGCAGGGTGCCAAAACTCATCCAATATTTATTTTTGCATTAGGGGTTGACGGAAATCGGATTATGGCATAGAATTGCTTTAGTGATTAAAAGCATAAAAGCTTAAAAGCGTCGTAGTATAATAGTGATTTGCAAATCATCCAACATTAAACTATACAGTATTGGAAAGGAAGAAGTCAGATGATCGTTATTACATCGAATCAAACTCCGGAGGAACAAATCAACGAGATTATCGCAGTGATCGAGAAGGAGGGGCTTCAGGCTCACTTGTCCAAGGGGTCCGACCGCACGGTCATCGGCCTGGTAGGCAGCGTTAATCCGAAGCTTGCCGAACATCTTCGTCAAATGAAAGGTGTAGAGAACGTGGTTAAAATATCCAAATCGTACAAGCTGGCCAGCAGAGACTTTCACCCGGACGATACGATCATCGAGGTTAAGGGAGTCAAGATCGGCGGAGAGCATCTGGCAATCATGGGCGGCCCTTGCGCAGTGGAATCGCCTGAGCAAATTGATCTCATCGCAAAACTGGTTAAGGACGCCGGAGCGCAGATTCTTCGTGGCGGAGCATTCAAGCCCCGCACCGGTCCTTACAGCTTCCAGGGCGTCGGCGTGGAAGGCTTGAAGATGATGGCGGAAGCCGGAGAGCGCCATGGCCTGCTGACCATTACCGAGGTTATGACGCCGGAGTATGTTGACGTATGCGCGGAATACGCCGATATCCTCCAGGTGGGCACGCGGAACATGCAGAACTTTGATCTGCTGCGCGCCCTTGGAACATGCGGCCGTCCCGTACTGCTGAAACGCGGCTTCAGCGCGACATACGACGAGCTGCTGAATGCGGCCGAGTACATTCTGGCCGGCGGCAACCGGGACGTTATGCTCTGCGAGCGCGGCATCCGCACCTTCGAGACCTACACCCGCAATACGCTGGATCTGTCCGCTATTCCGGTGCTTCAAGGACTCAGCCATCTTCCTGTTATTTCCGACCCGAGCCACGGCACGGGACGCCGTGAACTGGTAGAGCCTATGGCCAAGGCATCTGTAGCCGCCGGCGCGAACGGCCTGATTATCGAAATGCATAACGATCCGGACAACTCCATGACAGGAGACGGCGTTCAGTCCCTGTTCCCGGATCAGTTCAGCAATCTGCTGAAAGACCTGGAGAAGCTGGCGCCGCTTGTCGGCAAGAAATTCTCCACCCAGGAAGCCATTACTGTTAAATAATTGAACGCTTATAGAGCAGCCTTTTTTCCGGACCAACCTCTGGGAGAAGGCTGTTTGCTTTATTGTCGGAGCCGAATTTGCCGCATCCGCGCCCTTTATAAAATAATTCACTAAAGCGTAAGAATATCTCACATTGGTATAAAAAATACCTCACATAAGCATTGACGATGTAAGGTTTGAGTTTTATAATGACGACAGTTAAAATTAATATGAAGAACATTTGCATTGTGGGTACAACTTAATGTTCAAACCTGAGGAGGAAAAAATTTCATGTCGGTTGAAAAAGTGTTGCAAACGATTAAAGAGAACAACATTGAATGGGTAGATTTCCGCTTTGTTGATTTGGGTGGACGGGCCCATCATATTGCTTTGCCGGCTGCTGCTGTTGACGAAGAGACTTTTGTGAATGGCGTAGCTTTTGACGGTTCTTCCATCACTGGTTTCCGCGGAATTGAAGAGTCGGACATGGTTATGATTCCGGACCCAAGCACTACATATATTGACCCTTTCACCGCTCACCCTACGCTCAACATTATGTGCGACATTTTCACTCCAGACGGCGAGCGTTATGAGCGTGACCCGCGCGGTATCGCTGTTAAAGCGGAAGAATACCTGCAAAAGAGCGGCGTAGGAACAGCAGCATTCTTTGCTCCTGAGTCCGAGTTCTTCATTTTTGACGACGTTCGTTACGAGAGCGGAATGAACAGCTCCTCCTACTTCGTGGATTCCGAAGAAGCGGTCTGGAACTCGAACCGCAAGGATGAAGGCGGCAACCTCGGCTTTAAAGTCGGCATCAAGGGCGGTTATGTACCGGTTGCTCCGGTTGATACTCAGCAAGATATCCGCAGTGAAATGTGTCGTCTGCTTGCTGAAGCCGGTCTGGTCATCGAGCGCCATCACCATGAAGTTGCTACAGCTGGACAAGCTGAAATCAACTTCCGCTTCGATACACTGAAGAAGACTGCCGATAACCTGCTGACTTACAAATACATCGTGCAAAACACTGCCCGCCAATACGGCAAAGTGGCAACCTTCATGCCTAAACCGATCTTCGGCGACAATGGCAGCGGCATGCACGTTCACCAATCGATCTTTAACGGCGACAGCCCGTTGTTCTATGAAAAAGGCGGATATGCCAACCTGAGCGAAACGGCTCTGCACTACATCGGAGGTATTCTGTACCATGCTCCGGCGCTGATCGCATTGACCAACCCGAGCACGAACTCCTTCAAACGTCTGGTTCCTGGTTACGAAGCACCGGTTAACCTGGTATTCTCCAAGGGCAACCGTTCCGCTGCAGTCCGTATCCCGGTAGCTGCCGTAACACCTAAAGGCTGCCGTATCGAGTTCCGTACTCCGGACACCACGGCTAACCCTTACCTGGCCTTCTCCGCAATGCTGCTGGCTGGTCTGGACGGCATCAAGAAGAAGATCAACCCGGTTGAGCTTGGCTATGGCCCGCTCGACAAGAACATCTACGAACTGCCTGATGAGGAAAAAGCGAAAATCCGCAGCGTACCAGGCAGCCTGAACGAAGCGCTGGACGCTCTGGAAGCTGACTATGAGTTCCTGACAGAAGGCGGCGTCTTCACGAAGGACTTCATCGACAACTACATCGATCTGAAGCGCGGCGAAGCTCAAGAAGTAGCCATTCGCGTTCATCCGCATGAATACTCCCTGTATTTCGATGTATAAGAATTAAATCATTAGCATTCCGTGCAGACGGAACGCTTGCTCATCACAAGAAGCCATGCTCGCGGTTAATGCGAGGTGGCTTCTTTTTTCCATAATTTCATTTTTCAATTGAATAAAGGGAGTCCCAAACGCATCTAGTGCATAAGTCCCTATGGTTCCGGCAATAATGCGATTTGATCCCGGTCTCCTTTTGACAAGGGTAATGTCGAAAATCCATGAAATTTGGATGATTATTTTATGATGCGCTGCATTAAAGTGGCAAAATTCGGAGTTCTTGCGCTCCGGTGATGTAAATGCGCGAATATGTGAATAATTATACTTGCTGCCATGTTAGATTATTGCTATCATAACCATATTGATAGAAGAGAAAGGGTGGGAGTATTTTGAGCAAGAGAGCTTATAATTTTAACGCGGGTCCTGCGGCATTACCTCTTGAGGTGCTGGAGCGCGCACAGGCGGAATTCGTCGATTTCCGGGAGACCGGGATGTCGATTATGGAAATGTCGCACCGTGGAGCCGTGTATGAATCCGTACACAATGAAGCGCAGGAACGTCTGCTTTCGCTGCTGGGCAAGCCGGCCGGATATAAAGTATTGTTCATTCAAGGCGGAGCTTCGACTCAGTTCGCAATGATTCCATTGAATTTTCTCTCCGAAGGCAAGGTAGGCAGCTACGTTAAGACGGGAAGCTGGGCGGACAAGGCGATCAAGGAAGCCAAGATCGCAGGCGAAGCGCATGTTGCCGCAACGTCCGAAGACAAGAAGTTCCTGGCTATTCCGGAGCTTGGATCGATCAAGCCAGCCGATAACGCCGCTTATCTGCATATTACCTCCAACGAGACGATTGAAGGCACTCAGTATCAGGAATTCCCCGATACCGGATCTCTTCCGCTGATCGCGGATATGTCCAGTGATATCTTGAGCCGCAGCTTCGACGTTAGCAAGTTCGGACTGATTTATGCCGGCGCGCAGAAGAATCTTGGACCTTCCGGTGTAACTGTCGTAATCGCCAAGGAAGAGCTGATTGCCGAATCTCCTTCCAACATTCCGACAATCCTGCGTTACAGCACCCATTACAAAAATAACTCTCTATACAATACGCCGCCATCCTATTCGATCTACATGGTTAACCAAGTGCTGAAATGGATTGAAGAGCAGGGAGGTCTGGCCGGAGTCGAGGCGAAGAACCGCGATAAGGCGGGACTGCTGTATGATACTATCGCCGCCAGCGGCGGTTTCTACCGCGGTGTAGCGGAGCAGGGCAGCCGTTCCATTATGAACGTTACCTTCCGGATGGAATCCGAAGAGCTGGAGAAGAAATTCGTCAAGGCTTCGGAGCAGGAAGGCTTCGTTGGTCTCAAGGGACACCGCAGTGTTGGCGGCTTGCGCGCCTCCATCTATAACGCCGTTCCTTACGAGAGCATCAAAGCGCTGACCGAATTCATGAATCACTTCCAGAAGACTCAAGGTTAATTAACCACCTAGCAAGGAATTTAAAGACCTTCCGCCGTTACGGTGGAAGGTCTTCTAAACGAATGAGCCTGTCCTTCGAGATCCCCCGCACAGCAACAGGAGCGAGCGCTTAGGCGCAGGCCCCGCTTTGGGGGGTCTTATTGTGTTCAGGAATCTATGAAAGCAAAGAGGAGAGATTTGATGGCACTTCACATTGTACTGGTCGAGCCGGAGATCCCGGCCAATACAGGGAATATTTCACGGACCTGCGCGGCTACCGGCACTCATCTGCATTTGGTGCGTCCGCTTGGCTTTCGTACCGACGATGCTACCCTGAAACGGGCCGGGCTGGATTATTGGCATGCCGTTCACATTGAGTATCACGATTCCTTCGGAGAAGTGCTGGAGATGTACCCGGAGGGACGTTTCTTTTATGCGACAACCAAGGCGGATAAGCGGTATACCGATTATGTTTTTCAGGACGGCGATTTCTTTGTGTTTGGTAAAGAGACGAAAGGCTTGCCGGAGAGTATTCTGAAGGCCGGGCGGGAAACAACGATGCGCATGCCGATGACCGGAGATGTAAGATCGCTCAATCTGTCCAATTCTGCGGCAATTATCGTATATGAAGCGCTTCGGCAGCTGAATTTTCCGGGTTTGACTTAAAGATTTACAGAAATTTATTTATTATCAGCAGGATTCGACAATTATATATCGAAATAATCAATGGAATGGAAATATCATGGTATTTACTAAGTTGAATAGGAAAGGTGTGCGTTGGATGAAGCCTGCTGGTGTAGTGCGCAAAGTGGATCAGCTCGGCAGAATTGTATTGCCGAAATCCCTTCGTAAAAGGTATCAAATGAATGAGGGGGACCCTGTCGAAATTTTGGTGCAGGGGGACCATATTATTTTGGAGCGCTATCGTCCCAAATGCGTATTTTGCGGTTCCATGGAAGAGGTCAACGAATATAAGGAACGTTATATTTGCGGCCAGTGTCTGGGTGAAATGACCCAACTGCAAAGACACGCTTAAGCAATATAGAATCTTCCGAGAAGCGCTTCAAGCTGCAAGCGTACTCGCCGGAAGCAGAGCGCCGCATGATTGCGGCGTTTTTCTGTTGGAGGCTTGCGGATTTCAGGCAACGACGATCGTTTCTCCTCTGCTGCCATCGCCATAAAAGAAGCTCCCTTCGATATCCGAAGGAAGCTTGGTTCTAGAGGCCCTTGGTCTTGTCATCATTATAGGAGGCGGTGAGAATCCCGGTCAGAAACAGCAGAAACACAAGGAAGATAATCCAAAAGGTCAATGAGAATGACATGCGGACACCTCCAAATGAAATTAGCGGTAATACCCTTATTATAGCCGGCGTGCAAGCAAAAATAAATGACGTTGTGATCAGCCGCATACATATTAATACCGGTTCTGTTATTTGAAAAATAAAAAGCTGGTCGGCACCGGCCGCAGAGCGCCGTCGGACGGCCGGTTCACGACTTTCCCCTCGACAACGAGCGATGAGGAACCCCCGCCATCCAGATTATAGGCATCCGTTACGCCCATCCGGTATAGCTTGTCCTGAAGCTCCTCCAGCGTGGCTCCCGAGCTGCCGCTCTCATTGTAGCCCTCGGCAACGATAATGAGCAGCTGATCGTCCTTGTATCTGCCAATCGCGGTGCGCGGCGCCCGCCTGGGCGACGTCTCCCATTTTGCGGGTATCTCTGTCTTGAAGCCATTCTGCAGCAGCACAGGCACGAAGGAAGCTCCGAACGCCGGCTCCAGCT
>NZ_ASSC01000682.1 GCF_000520735.1 Paenibacillus forsythiae T98 | reverse complement strand
ACATGGGTTCGAATCCCATCCTCTCCGCCATATCCTTTATTTTTAAATACGTAAGAAGTCAAGCCGTTTCCTTCGGGGGACGGCTTTTTTGTATGCTGCGCATCCTTGTGAAACCCCGCATAAGGGATGCAGGCAGCAGAGAATAAAAACCCCGCTTTCTCCGCAATGTATTAGGGAAGGAGGATGATCACATTTATGGATCAACAACTACAGCTGGATCAGCAGCGGCTCGTATCCGCTTGGGAGGAACATCTTCCCTCTTTTATGAAGGATGGGGGCAGCTTTACCGTACAGGCCGACGAAGGCGACCCGAAGAGCCTGCTTATTCATTTCAATGCCGCGGGACGCCAGCATTACAGTCTGGATTTCCGCTGTACGTATGTAGACAGCCGGGAAGTGGCGGTAAGCCTGATTGACGTGGAGCAGGCTGGCCAGCATACCGATGAGCGAACCGACGCCGTACAGCAGCTGGCGCAGCGATATACACGGCAGATTCATGAGTGCGCCCAAGCGCTGAAAAAATTAACCCATTCCTAAGCATTTAAGGAGGAAACGAATGTGAGCAAGCCGAAGACCATCCAGGTGCCTGGAACACAGCCGTCTGAGGATAGAGAACAGAATCGTCAAAACCATAACGGCCCTGAGCCGCTTTCCGGCTCCAAAAAGGTGAAGCAAGCCAATCACGTCAGTCATAACAATCCGCAAGGATAACATTTTACTGGAAGTGGTTTATCCGCGAAAGTAAATCGTTTGTCATGGGGAAGGGGAAGAATTTCTTTCAACTGGGAGAGGAGAGAAATAATATTTAAAAGGTGGGGACTTTCCGTAGCGGCGGTGCTGGTTGCGGCAGCCGTGATTCTGCCGGGCTTCCGGCGGGTGTCGATGCCAAGCAGGTCACCCGGTTCCAGGTTACGAATGATAACGTGAAGGAAGCTGCCACCATCTTCGTGAATAACGCGCTTCCGAACATTCTTGATATTCTGTCGAAAGAGGAGTATAAGAATACGCTCCAGATCGAACAGAAGCAGTTGGACGAAGCCAAGGCTGCTCTGCAGAACAGCGAGAAGAAGGCCGAGTTTGACAAGGAGCTCGCTAAGCTGGATCAGTACCTGACCATAAACCAATTCCAGTTCAATACCGCGATCAACAAGGAGGATTTCCCCGTATATCAGGATCTGACCCTGGATATCAAGGTAAATAATCCGACGGCACGAAGGTAGGACTGTCGCTGACCGGCAGCAATCAGTACAGCAAGATCGATGAGAAGCCGGAATTCAAAATTGGCATCCCGCAAGGCAGCGGCGTTATTACCGAGGAAGAGCTACAGCAGCAGTTCAGCACTCTTGGCTCCAATTAATCATCATATTAGCGTAGAACCCCAAGGAAGCCCTGTACAAAGCGCAAGAGCTCTGTACGGGACTTCTATGCTTCATCCGGGTTAAATCGGCCGACTTCCTTCAGATGGCAGCTCGTCCGCCAAAAGGGCATAGGTCCGATGATCCTGCCACCGTCCGTCAATTTTGAGGAAACGGCGGGCAATCCCTTCCGGCTGAAAGCCGTTCTTCTCCAGAACCCTTCTGGAAGCATGGTTGTCCAGGAGAATGGCCGCTTGCAGCCGGTGCAGGCCGAGTGACTGAAAGGCGTACCCCGCAGCGAGGCCGACGGATGCCGTCATGTAGCCCCGTCCCTGATGGGCATGATCGATAAAATAGCCGAGATCGGCGAATTGGCCCACCCCGCGCACAATATTGTTGATTGTAATCTGTCCAATCAAACATTCCTCTGCGGCGGAGTAGATTCCGAACATATACGCTCTGTCCTGCTCCTCTTCCTCCATTCGCTGGAGAATGAGCTGCTTCTGGCCATTCAGTGTAAAGAAGTCGTCTTCCCTCTTTGGCTCGTAGCGGCTGTGCACACTTCGGTTGCGAAGGCGCAGTTCCAGCAGGCTCTCCGCATTCTGAGGCCGGATCGGGGCAAGATAAATGCCGGCCGATTGATTGGTTAATATGAAAGACATTGCCGCTTATTCCTCCCTGGCGCTCTTTTGTAGGCGTATCTGCCGCAGCCGACGGAAGAAGGAAGTAAGGAGCTCTGCGCACTCTTCCCGCATAATGCCGGAGATGACTTCGGTCCGGTGATTGAACCGCGGTTCCTCCAGCAGATTCATCAAGGTACCCGCGCAGCCCGCTTTTGGATCAGGTGTGCCGTATACGGTGAGCGGAACCCTCGATTGCACGATCGCTCCCGCGCACATTGGACATGGCTCAAGTGTAACGTATAAGGTGCACTCCAGCAGGCGCCAGGAGTTAAGCGCGGCGCTCGCTTCCCGAATCGCCACCATTTCTGCATGCGCGGTTGAATCCATTGTGGTTTCGCGTAAATTATAGCCTCTTCCGATAATTTCGCCGTGGCGAACGATCACCGCACCGATTGGAACCTCGCCCAGCGCGTCGGCCTTGCGCGCTTCCGCGATTGCCTCGCTCATCCACCGCTCATGTTCCTCCTGCTGCCCAAGGCCTGCTCCATTCTCGCATTTGTCCAAGCTTCTCTTCCTTTCCGTTCTGGGCCGGATTATTCTGCGAACGAGTATTCGTTCTTAACAAACTGTGAATAAGTCTGTGGAAAACCCGGTGGTTATCCACATTTTTATGCACATAAGGATGTTGATTTTGTTTATATGTGCATAACTTGTGGATGGTTTCTATCTTATTGTAGAGAAAGAGAAGATGATTTTCAATGCTTGATGAACGGAAGGCTTCATATAAATGCTTTTCAAATGGATGGGCAAAAGGTATGATATTTATTAAATGACAATTGATTTACCAGTCCGGTAAGAGGTGAATAAGAAGTTTGTCCATAAAAACGAAGCTTTCGGCAATTATTTTTGGCTCCGTAGTGCTTATTTTGGTGTTGAATTTGACCCTTAATTCCTATGCGACCCGCAGTAATATGCGAAGCGAAATCGAGAGAAATATGAAGACGACGGCCATGCAGATTGCGGTATCCGTTGAACAGAGCAGTTACAGCTCCAAATATGCGGAACACCTGCTGGCGCAAAATTTGCAGACGGTTGCCATTTTAATATCCCAACAACTGGACCCGGATATAGCGAACGTTACGAATGCCGAATTAAAGGCGCTGGCCACGAAAGTGGGCGTTTCCAATATATCGCTGCTTGTAAGAACGAAGGACGATATTGTGGTACAGAAGTCCTCTGACTCCAAAGAAATCGGCCTATCCACAAAAGGCTGGGGATATTGGTATACCGCTTTTGTCGACCTGTTTGAAGGAAGGGAAGTGTCGGTCTCCCAGGGGGAGCGTATGGAGAATTTTTGGTCGGGTCCCTTTGAGTATTCATCCTCCAATCCCGAGTTTATCGAGAAGTGGGGGTATTACTATGACGGGCACAGCAACTACCTTATCGATCCGTATATTCGCAGCACTTCAATCAGCGACTATGTCAGAATTATGAGTCCGGAAGAAATTGTGAAGCAGACCATGAAGGTTAACCCCGATATTTTGGAAATTACCGGCATCAATCCGGAGACCTTCGGTTTACCTACTATGGCTGCGGACGGAACGGATAAAGTGAATACCAAACTGCGCAATCGCCCGATCAAGTACGGTACTTACCGTTTCGGAGACGTGGAGCAGGACAAGATAGCGATTAAAGAGGCGCTTGAGAAAAAAGAACCCGTCATGCGGGATGCGGTGGTGCGCGGAGAAAAGGTGCTGAAGAGCTTTATCCCCGTTGACTTGCCGGGTTCGGGCGCTTATGTCGTTAGCGTGGTGATTGATTACTCGGTCATTTCGTCGGTCATCAAGGAGCAATTGTGGAACAGCATCCGCAGTTCTGTCGTGCTGCTTGCGGTCTTTCTGGCGGGAAGCTACGTTCTGGCCGGCTTTATTATACGGCCCGTTCAGGCGATACTCACCAAAGTTCAGGATGTGTCCCGAGGCAAGTTCGAGCCGCCGCTTGAGGTTGGAAGCAGAGATGAACTGGGGCAGCTAACACTGCGGATCAACGCGATGACCCGGAATCTTGCCCTGCACACCAGCCGGCTCAGGCAGACGCTGGAGGAGAACCGGAAGGTCAAAGAGCATCTGGAGTCGGTCATTAACGGAACCTCCGACGCGATTCATACGACGGATATGAACGGTACGGTGATTAGCGTGAACCGGGCTTTTGAAGAGCTGTATGGCTGGAAGGAGACGGAGGTTGTGGGAAGCACCATCTGTCTCGTTCCGGATTCCGTTCTGAAAGAAGAAGAGATCCGGCTTCAGTGGCTCATTAAGGGAGTACAGCTGCCCCCGACGGAGACGCTGCATTTGAAGCGGGACGGGACCGTGATTGAAGTCAGCGTAAGCACTTCGGTCATCTGCGACGAAGAGGGCAAGCCATTGTCCTTCGTGCATGTTTCCCGGGACATGACGGAACGCAACCGGATGGAAGAGCTGCTTAGACAATCCGAGAAGCTTACTACCGTAGGCCAGCTTGCAGCCGGAGTCGCCCATGAAATTCGGAATCCGCTGACGACGCTGCGGGGGTTTCTACAGCTGCAAAGAGAGAAAAATATGCTTGTCCCCCTGCATGTGGATTTGATGCTGTCAGAGCTGGAGCGGATCAATCTGATCGTCAGCGAGTTCCTGATATTGGCCAAGCCGCAGGCGGTCCGGTTTCAGCGAAAGGACGTCCGTCACGTTCTGCATGATGTGATCAACTTGCTGGATAGTCAGGCCCATTTGCATAATATCGAGGTCAAGGACCGGTTTGAAGTGAGTCCGGCAATGGTACACTGTGAAGAGAACCAGCTGAAGCAGGTATTCATCAATATTATCAAGAACGGGATTGAATCCATGTCCTCGGGCGGAACGATAACTTTGGAGCAGAAACGTATCGGGGATTCAATCGTTATTGTTATTATCGATGAGGGAGAAGGCATACCCGAGAATATTTTGCCAAAGCTCGGCCAGCCGTTCTTCTCGAACAAGGAGACGGGAACGGGACTTGGTCTGATGATCAGCCAGCGGATTATTCAGGCGCATAAAGGAATGATGGAGATTGAAAGCCAGGTCGGACAAGGAACCTCGGTAACGATTGTGCTGCCGGCCGCCCAGGAGAGCGGGGAACCTGTAGGCGAGGAGACGGGCGAAGGAAAAGAAACGGAGTGACAATACCAGCATGAGAATTAACAAGTTTATCAGCGAGACGGGCTTCTGCTCAAGGCGTGAGGCGGACAAGCTGGTGGAGAGCGGCCGGGTGACCATTAACGGCGAACGCGCGGTGCTCGGCAGCCAGGCCGAGGCCGGAGATGATGTGCGTATAGATGGAAAAAGACTGGAGAGCGAATCCAGGACCGTCTATATCGCTCTGAACAAGCCGACAGGCATTACCTCCACGACTGAGCGTCATGTCAAAGGGAATATCGTGGATTTTGTCGGACATCATGAACGGATTTTCCCGATCGGGCGGCTGGATAAGGATTCGGAAGGGCTGATCCTGCTTACCAATGACGGGGATATTGTCAACAAAATACTGCGCGCCGAAGGCCGGCATGAGAAGGAGTATGTTGTTACCGTCGACCGCCCGGTTACGCCTTCCTTTATCGCCGGGATGTCCAGCGGGGTTAAGATCCTCGGAGCGAAGACGCTCCCCTGCAAGGTTACCCGGATATCGGAGCGGGTGTTTCGGATTATTCTGACCGAAGGCAAGAACCGGCAAATCCGCCGGATGTGCAGTGCTTTCGGGTACGAGGTCCGGCGGCTGCAGCGCATCCGAATCATGAATATCCGCCTGGGCAGCCTTCAGTCAGGCGCATGGCGCGAGCTGACGGCGGCGGAGAAGACGGAGCTTGGAGACTTGCTGAGCTATAAGCTGTTGTAAAAGAGCCTGACGCTGCTTGCTTTAGAGTAGGTGGCATACACAGATAAAGAGCTATTTTCAACCCGATACCGGCGATTGAGAATAGCTCTTTATAATGATTGCCGCTTGCATCATCATTTGTTAGCTGGCATGGTCTGCGTATCGCTCTGATACTTGCGGAGAATGGACACTTCAACCCGGCGATTCTTGGCCCGTCCGGCTGCGGTTGCGTTCGAGGCAATTGGATGGTATTCGCCATAACCGATCACGCTGAATTTCTCCGGATTCAGATAAGGATTGATCAGCAAAATCTTCATGAACTGCAAGGCACGGTTGGCACTGAGGTCCCAGTTGGAGGAGTATTCGCTGTTGGAGATCGGAATGTTATCCGTATATCCCTGAACGACAACCTCGTAATCGGGGAACTGCTGCAGCATTTGCGAGATGGATCTTGCGAGCTGCTGGGATTCCGGCTTGACCCTGGCTTGTCCAGAGGCGAACAGCGCGTTGTCGCTGATGGTAATCAGAAGCTGGGACTGGTTCAGCTTCGTGCTCAGCAGGTTGGTAAGGCCGTTGTTCTTGATATACTGGTCGAACTGCTTCTTGAGCTTCTCTAGTTCCTCCTGCTCCTTTAAACGCAGCTTGGCTAGATCAGATTCACCGGGGCTCTTGTCAACAACACTGTTCATTTTATTAGCTCTGCCGTTATCCAGATTGCTGTCTTTAGGAGTCCCGGATGAATAATCCAGCACGCCGGAGCCTCCGTTAAGGGCACTGCTGAAGGCTTGGGCCATCTCCTCGAATTTCTTCGCGTCTGTTGCGCTCATGGCGTACAGCACAAGAAACAGAGCGACCAGGAGCGTCATGAGGTCGGAATAGGGGAGTAGCCATGATTCATCGGCATGCTCCTCATGCTCCTCATGCTTAGTCTTTTTGCTCACCCTTCTGCACCTTCCCTCTTGTCCAATTTAGCGCGATCGGACGGCGTCAGAAATACGGAAAGCTTCTGGTTAATGGCAATGGTGGATACTCCCGATTGGATGGACAGGAGACCTTCAAGCATCATCATTCGGATTTGAATTTCCTGTTTGGAGAGCCGCTTAAGCTTGTTGGCCATCGGATGCCACAGGACGTACCCGGTAAAGATACCGAGCAGCGTCGCGATAAAGGCTGCGCCGATCGCATGCGCCAGCGCCTCCATCGCGCTCATGTCCGCCAGGGCGGCGATCAGGCCGATAACGGCGCCAAGCACCCCGAGGGTAGGAGCGTACATGCCCGCCTGGGAGAAGATCAGCGCGCCCGCTTTGTGGCGCTCTTCGGTTGCATGAATGTCCTCAAGCAGCACGTCTCTGACAAACTCCTGGTCGTTGCCGTCGATAATCATCCGCATGCCGCTCCGAAGGAAATCATCCTGAATCTCCTCCACCTTCGACTCCAGCGCCAGCAGGCCCTCCCGCCGGGTAATGGAGGCCCAGTCCATGAACATGGTGATGACCTCCCCCTGATCAACGAGCTTCTTGCCGCCAAGGAACAAAATCTTGAACAAACTCGGAATCTTCTTGATTTCGGACATTGGAAAGGCCATGAACAGGGAAGCGGCGGTACCTACAAAAATAATCATAAAAGCGGCGGAATTCTTAAGGGCGATGAGCGGCGCTCCTTTGAGTATCATTCCAACTACAACTGCTACGATACCAAGCACTAAGCCAATAATTGATGAGATTTGCATTGATACACCTCGTCCATGAGTTTTAAATATGATCCGCTATGCCGCATCTATCATCCATGAATGGCGGCGGGTCAATAGAAGAAGAACAAAAACGTCTACTCTTATTTATCGACAGCCAGCCCTTTTTTGTGAAGGCATTTCGGCTATAATGAATGAGGAAAGGATATATTCATATGTCTATGAAGCGGAGTGATGGCGATATGGGCGTGAAGCACGGAAGAGATTATGGAGATATATTGCGCGATTTGACCAGAGCGGTGGGGTGTATACCGGACAGCTATCTGTTTTTTGAAATGGAACCGGAAGAATGGCGGGGGGGGGGGCGGGG
>NZ_ASSC01000681.1 GCF_000520735.1 Paenibacillus forsythiae T98 | reverse complement strand
TTCAGTTCCACTCCCGTGGCATCGCTTAGGCTCATCAATTTGAAAAATCCGTGAAAAAACGCAGGTAGTAAAAAACAGATCAATCATGGTGGTATCTGACCATAATCGACCTGTTTGATGTAACGAGATAGCGTATTTGGGTTATACTTTTCAAGCTTTGTTGTGCGTACATCTGAAATGATGAAATCATTCGACACTGGGATATAAATAGTTTACAGATTTTATTTTGCAGACTCGATTAAATAAAACTTTACTCTTCTATGGCAATATTAAGGACAACTCTTCTGGGATTTAGCAATGACATCTCATGTTGACAGATCCATTTTTGAAATTCATTTATACCTTCGACACTATCACCATCTACAAAAATATCACCGTTCTCAAAAATATAATTCCCATATCCATACAGTAAACCAGCAATTTTAGAAGAAGTAATGTTTTTAAATCGACACTGTAAATCTGGTAAACCAAAACATGAAAGACCTACTGTATCCATTACCATCTCTCCATTGGTTTGATCCAATTTAAAAAGCCTGACATTTAATCCTCCATTTAGATATTCTCCTTTTTCAAACCGATTAATGTATGACTTAGGATCAGATATCTTTTGACTAGACATCCAATTCACGGCTAGACAGTTTGAATGTTTTAATATAGTTATTAACACAATATTGAACAACTCAAATCTTCTTTGATAATCCAATCCTGAAGCAAAAATATCCGAAAGCGTACAACTATACTTCGCTCTACTAACAGTTTCATTTACTTTTACAAAATCCCAAGTTTGCTGTAATGAAGGGGTAATCTTTTTATGATCTACATTTGAATATTTTGTGTTCAGTATACATTGAGCATTTAAAATCAAACCTTCTTGAATTTCTGTTTGGTAATCAGAAAAATTAAAAATCACAACATCTCCGTCATCTTTATTCACAATATTATCCAATTCGTAATTTTGACTTAAATCTATCATTATTTTGTCAATATGAAATAATGGAACCTCGTCAAATAATAGTTCAACAGAGTATGTTGTACCTTTCTGATTTGCTAGTTCTTGCCTCATTATGACTCCTTCTTTCAAATCAACTATAAATACGTGAATATATTATGTTCTATTATTATGATATTTACACATAACCACTCATTACAACGTCTACTCCCGTATTATTTACTAATAGATCCCTAAGTGAAGGAGCTATTAAAACTGCATCTTCGATATCAAGATTCCCGAATCCAACCATATATAGTCCAAATCCATATTTACCATTTAGATATATCAAAACATTACCACCCTCATCATCTCCAATGGCTAGCGAATCAGGAATATACTTTTGAATTTTGTGTGCTTCATTCATTTCTATGCAACCAGAAGGGCTCCATATTCGAATATACATCAATTTATTAACGTTTATCTCCAATTCAGTTGCAATTTTAGACATTTCTTCGTACTCCTTTGGAACTGTGATATCAGAAAAGTTTTGGAGTCTCCTAATATCCTCTTGACTCGCTGGTGGTTCTTTTACTTCTACAAGAAAGTTGCTACTCATCTCTTCAAAAATATTCATCTAGATTTATCCTCCTATACGGAACTTTAAGTTTGTCTAACATTTTATATTGCTGTTTCAATATTTTTTCTATAGTTTCTCTCGTAAAACCAAGTGCTTTGAAATCTTCAACTATATAAGTAAGTTCCTCTTGTAAAGTAGAACTCCATTTCCCCTTACCTTCAGCAAGACGCTTATCTCTTCTATCATTCTGTAGATTTGTGAGGTCCGTGTGTGGATGCCCTTTACCCGTTTCAAGCGTCACAGTTGGTGCTTCTTTGTAATCATATCCGTACTGTGCTAAATTTTCCTTTGCCCATTCTCCTTGTAATCCATGGTGTGATTCAAGTCGTCCACCATTAGGACCTTTTCCTCTTGGTTTAGGAGCGGCATTCTTGTGTGTTTTATTAAATAAAATAAAATTCTTTTCTATGTTAGTTGGGCTACCCTTACCCGTCCCATCAACTTCCGGCGGCTTATTTGGTTTAGGAGGTGTACCACCACCCGACCCTTTGGCCCCTCTTCCCGCACTTCCCACCAAAGGCTCATCCCCAACCTTTGCAAAAAAGGTGGCACCTTCCGGTGTGGCCAGGACCCCGTAATTCTTCGGATTCAAATAACTGGAGCCGCGGCTTATCGCATCTGCCAGCTCGCTACCCGCATTTTTCAGCTTCTGCACCGCTTTACCAAAGCCGTTCATCACGGCCGAGAACCCTTCTTTGACCCATGTAGGTGCGATCTTGCCGATCCCTTTGCCCATGGCTCCCAGCACCTTCGCATCCAGCAGCCCTGCCGTCAAAAATCCGATTCCTCCGGCGAGGGCGACTTCTTTCCAGTTGACCTTCTCTCCCGACAG
>NZ_ASSC01000680.1 GCF_000520735.1 Paenibacillus forsythiae T98 | reverse complement strand
AACCCAGCCGGTGGAATAGTGGCTCGGGTAGACCATGGGACTGATGACATCGACGTTCTTGGATATTTTTACAAAATCCTGGCCGATTCCTTCGGCAGCCGGAACCGACGCGGCATAACCAAAGATATCGACGGATACCCTCGCGCCCAGCGGATTCAGTTCCCGCTTCGCATACTTGACGAAGTCCGCGACGATTTGAACCCGGCTTTTTCCTGGGGCCTTGGTATATTTCAGCGAATCCGCCCGCTTCTCAAATCCTTCGGGGAAGCGCACATAGTCGAACTGGATTTCCTTGAAGCCGAGCTTGACCGCTTCTTTGGCAATTTCGACATTGTATTTCCACACGTTCTCGTTATAAGGATTTACGAAGCTGTCTCCGCCTTTATTGCGCCACACCGAGCCGTCGCTTTTTACGAACGACAGTTGCGGATTTTTCTTGGCCAGCACAGAGTCCTTAAAGACAACGATCCGGGCGATCGGATAGACATTATGCTTCCTGAGCCTCTCCATCAGTTGGGTGATATCACGGATAAAAGGCTGCGGCTTGCCCATCTGCTGCAGCTCGGCGTTATCTGTCTGGTAGGTAATGTAACCGGCGTCATCCTTGATGTCGATAACCATTGCGTTCAATTCCGTCGCATCAACCAAATTCAGCAGCGTATCCATCCGTGAGCCGCCCGCGCTATAAGCCGTGACGTATATGCCCTTGACCTTGGGGGAGTCTGGCTGAGGATCTGGCAGCGGGGCGCCGTCCAAAGCTTCGGATGCTCCCGGGGAGGCGGAAGGACCTGGGGTTGTAGCAGCGCCTCCCGCCACCCAATCTTGCGGAGTTCCTGCTGCGCTTGGCGGGGCGGTCTGATTGGCGACGATGGCTGTATTGGAGGCGGATTGAAGTACGGCGGCGGCGTCAGCTTGCGACTGCCCGTGCTGAACACCCACGCTCCCCAGGGCCATCATCAATATAGCCCAAGTGATGTTCATTGCTCTCTCTCCTCTTTTTTATGTACGTTGGTATAAATTATAATAACAACCGTACCTAATAAAAAGAACAGGTTTGTAACAATAAAGGAACGTTTTATCAATCTTCGGCAAGCATATGCGATGAAAAAGCAAATGCCGCCTGAGCCGGCAAACAGGCCGGTTCAAGCGGCAATCTCAAAACCTCGTGTTACCTTCATTGAAGATACGCAGAATCCTGATGCTCGCAAATGCTGTACTGAATGATGTCCATCGCATCAGCAGAGTCCAGTATGCTCAGCCCGTCCCGCAGAACGATCATGGAATCGAGTTCGTCCTGCTTGAGAAACGGCATCATATCCGGATACCACTTCATGACGATTGCTGACAATTTCACCGTTTCCATTTCCACAGTAATCACCCTTTCCTTTTTCGAATGTTGCTGAACTTGAATTCAGGTTTCACCCAGAAAAACGACAAGTGCCTGGAAAAGAGGGCAGGGCAGAAACTTCATGAGCATATTGACTTCTGCGCATCATTAATATATCACAATTTTTAAGCAAGTGCACCCTTTAGCGGTCAGCTTTTGCGGAACGAACCCATAATGCAGGCCGATGAACCCCGTCGTCGCGGCTACCCGGCGGGCTGCAAACAAAAGAATGCAAACGGTGTAAAAACGAATGAAAGGAATACGCTGGTATTCCTCTTCGGGTTTGTGATATAATGTATAGGATATTCTTGAGTAGAGCGTTACAATGAACTTTTTGCATTGTTTCGAATGTGAAGCTACTGTTGATCGGGCCAATTGGAGAACCTGATGAAAGGACGGCCCGCCGTCCCCTTACGCGAAACCATGCAGAGTTTCCGGCATGATTGGACAGCCTATAAATGTTTGCTGCTACTTAAGAATACAGACAAGCATGTGGAATGTCCACTGTATAGAAGGAGCATGAATAATTTGAAGACATTTGCAGAATTTGACTTGGACCCGAAAGTGTTGCAAGCCATCACAGAGCTGGGATTCGAGGAGGCGACTCCGATTCAATCCCAATCCATCCCGATCGCTATGACAGGGAGCGACCTGATCGGACAAGCGCAGACCGGTACCGGGAAAACGGCGGCTTTCGGTATTCCTCTGATCACCAAGATTCCCCGTGAGGAAGAAAAGATCGTGGCGCTTATCATGACCCCGACCCGCGAACTTGCCATTCAGGTGGCGGAAGAAATCGGCAAGCTTAGCCGCTTCAAGGGAATCCGTTCCCTGCCAATCTATGGCGGTCAGGACATCGGCCGGCAAATCCGGGGTCTGAAAAAGAAGCCGCAGATCATTATCGGCACGCCGGGACGTCTGCTTGACCACATCAACCGCAAGACGATCCGTCTGGACGACGTGCAGACCGTCGTATTGGACGAAGCGGATGAAATGCTGGATATGGGCTTCATGGACGATATCCAGTCCATCCTGAAGCTTGTGCCCGAAGAACGGCAGACGATGCTGTTCTCCGCAACGATGCCTCCGAACATCCAGCGTCTTGCCCAGCAGTTCCTTAAGAATCCTGAGCATGTCTCTGTCATTCCGAAGCAGGTCAGTGCGCCGCTGATCGATCAGGCTTACATTGAAGTTCCGGAACGCCAGAAGTTCGAAGCGCTGAGCCGTTTGATCGATATGGAATCTCCGGAGCTCGCGATCGTATTCGGACGGACGAAGCGCCGGGTTGATGAATTGTCCGAAGCGCTTCAAAAACGCGGCTACTCGGCAGATGGCCTGCACGGCGACCTGTCTCAGAACCAGCGTGACGCCGTAATGCGCAAATTCCGCGACGGAAGCATTGATGTGCTGGTTGCGACCGACGTGGCGGCCCGCGGACTCGACGTTTCCGGCGTAACGCATGTCATTAACTTTGACCTGCCGCAGGACCCGGAAAGCTATGTACACCGAATTGGACGTACCGGACGCGCGGGCAAGGAAGGGGCGGCCGTGTCGTTTGTGACTCCCCGCGAAATCGACCATCTGCGTCTGATTGAGCGTGTGACCCGTCAC
>NZ_ASSC01000679.1 GCF_000520735.1 Paenibacillus forsythiae T98 | reverse complement strand
CAAGTGGGGCGGATTTCTGGAAGGCGTGAACGAGTTTGATCCGCTTTTCTTCCACATCTCCCGCAAAGAGGCGGAATTTATGGATCCGCAGGAAAGGCTCTTCTTGGAGTGTGTATACGAAACGTTAGAAGATGCAGGCTACACGAAGGAGACGCTTGGAACAGACGTGGAGCGGAGAAGGGCTCGAAGCGTGGGAGTATATGTTGGTGTTATGTACCAGGAATATCAGCTTTACGGAGCGCAAGAAACGATTAAGGGCAATCCGATGGCTTTATCCGGCAGTTCCTCCTCCATTGCAAATAGGGTATCTTATTTCTGTAATTTCCAAGGCCCGAGCGTAGCGGTAGACACCATGTGTTCATCTTCATTGACCGCCATTCATTTTGCTTGCCAAAGCCTAAAGCTGGGCGAGTGTGAGACGGCCATAGCGGGTGGTGTGAACATATCCATTCATCCGAACAAATATTTGGCGCTGGGCCAAGGGAAATTCGCGTCAAGCAATGGCCGGTGCGCAAGCTTCGGGGAGGATGGCGATGGTTATGTACCTGGAGAGGGCGTAGGCGCTGTACTGCTTAAACCCCTGGATCGTGCCATTGCCGATGGAGATCGGATTTACGGAGTAATCACAGCGAGCGCCATCAACCACGGAGGAAAAACAAACGGGTATACCGTCCCCAATCCGCACGCACAGGCGGAGGTCATCCGCCAGACTTTGGAGCAGTCGGGAGTTCATCCAAGGACGATTAGCTATGTCGAGGCGCATGGGACGGGAACTTCTCTTGGAGATCCGATCGAAATCGCTGGGCTGTCGGGAGTTTTCAGTGAATACAGTGAGGACAAGCAGTTCTGTGCAATCGGATCGGTCAAATCGAATATCGGACACTGCGAAAGCGCTGCGGGGATTGCCGGGTTGACAAAAGTGCTCCTTCAAATGAAGCATCGTCAATTGGTACCTTCTCTTCATGCAAGGAAGCTGAATCCGAACATTGATTTTAGCTCGACTCCATTCGTGGTTCAGCAGCAGCTCGTGGAATGGAAGCGCCCGAAGGTAAACATCGGAGGGACTACCAAGGAATATCCGCTGATTGCGGGATTGTCTTCTTTCGGAGCGGGAGGCTCTAACGCACATTTGATGATTCGGGAGTACACTCCGACGCAACCATCCGAACTGTCGCCGGTGCCGCCTCTCTCCAGCCAGCCGGCTCTGGTTGTTTTGTCTGCTAAAAATGAGAAACGTTTGCGAGAACAAGCGCAGCAATTGCTGTCTGCCATTCGCGAACGGGATCTGACGGATGACAATTTGGCTGACCTCGCTTACACGCTGCAGGTCGGCAGGGAAGCGATGGAAGAACGATGGGCTGCTTTGGCAAGCTCCATGAAGGAGCTTGAAACGAGGCTCGATGGTTTCGTGGCAAGCCGAACGGCAGAGGGAACGTACTATCGGGGACGTCTCGTCCGTGGCAATGGAATAACGCAGTGGAGCGGCGATGATGAGAATTTTGCGGATAACACACAGCGATTGGCCGCCGGACAGAAATACGATGAGCTTCTGGCGTTTTGGGTCCAAGGTCTGGATGTGGATTGGAGTTTACTGTACGGCAAGTCTAAACCGCGCCGAATCGGTCTGCCCACTTATCCATTTGCAAGGGAGCGCTATGGGGTTCCGGGAACGGGAAGCAGACAGCATAGGGCTGGTGGAATCGGCTCGAATGCCGATTCTGCTGCAGTCAAGATGGTGGAAGCAGCACCAACGGCGTTTATGCAGCCAGATTCCTCCGCGAACCCTGCGTTCTCCCTGATTAAATCGACCGAGTCATCTGCGAAGGTTGAAAATACGGAAACAGGAACCATATCCTTGCTTCCGTTATCGGAATATCGTGAGATTAAAAGGTCTGCCGAGCCTAATTGGCTCCAAAGGCCATTAATTCCTTTGGCTGCAATCGAGGACGTTAATTACGTCAGTCTTTCCTCCCGACCGATGGCAGAAGAGGAGGATTCACAGAAGATGCTGCCAACGGTTCCCTCTGTCGACGAACAGGAGCCTAGGCATGAACCTCCTTGGTTGGACGCAACAGAGGGGACAGCTGCCTCTGGCGCAGGAACCTTCAGTTTGAACGTTCTTATGGAGGAACTGACAGCCAGCTTGGCGGAAGCTATGATGATGGAGCCGGAAGAACTGGATATCCACAGCAGATTTACGGACATTGGAGTCGACTCGATCATTGGAGTGGAATGGATCAAGGCGGTGAACAGAACTTACGGAACCTCAATTACGGTGGCCAAAGTATACGATTACTCCACTATCGCTGATTTTGCTTTGTACCTGCAAGGTCAACTCCAGAGTGTGGGGGCTGCTAATTCTGTGACCGTGGCGGAAAGCCAGCCGATGTCTCAACAAATGTTACATGATCAGGTTCAGGAGATTGAATGGAAAAAAACGGTGTCCGGGTTTAATGCTGCGGAGTGGCCGCAACCTGGACTAGCGACAAGGCCGGAAGTTCAGCCTTTAATTAACTCCAAAGAAACCAATGCGGTTTCTATCGAGCAATTGCAACTGGATTTGACCGAAAGCTTGGCGGAGGCCATGTTCATGCATCCGGACGAAGTTTGCGCAACAAGCAATTTTACGGATATCGGCGTAGACTCGATTATAGGAGTCGAATGGATCAAGGCGGTGAACCAAAAGTACGGAACGTCCATTACGGCTACAAAAATCTATGATTATCCGAATATCATTGCATTTTCGGCTTTACTGTCCAGTGAAATTGACAAACAAACGGGGGAGTCCCGGTACGGAACGGAACTGGGGAATCTTGAAGATATCTTGGCCAAAGTCGTAGAGGGTAAAGTTGAGATCGGCCAAGCCGACCAATGGATCAAAAAAATTATTTCGGAGGAGGGTACACATGACTAAAGAGGAGATTGTTCAGATCATCGCTCAGCATATTTGTGAAATTATTCCCGAACTTAAGAATCACGAGTTCAAACCAACGGACAAACTTGTAGACTTGGGTGCCAATTCGATGGATCGGGCGGAGATCGTAATGATGACCATGGAATCCTTATCTCTGCAAGTTCCTCTCGTTCATTTGTCCGGTGCCCAAAATATAGGAGAACTGGCCGACTCCATATACGAAAAGCTGCAATTATTCTAGCATGCTGATCGCGGGCTTAAGCGCCTGGATAGGCAAAAGGTAAAGCTTACTGGGAGCGGAGATTGGAAGTCTGCCTTTTTTTCGCAACGCATAAGCGAACGGCGGGTCTGGCAGGCTTCCTTTTTTAGCAAAGAAGGAGGGTGTCCTTTGATTTCAGTTGGAATTGAAGCGATGAATGTGTTTGGCGGGACGGCGTATCTCGATGTTATGGATTTGGCCCGTTACCGCAATCTGGATACGAACCGGTTCGAGAATTTATTAATGAAGGAAAAGGCGGTGTCCTTGCCTTATGAGGACCCGGTCACCTTCGGTGTGAATGCTGCAAGGCCACTGGTTGAAGCTCTCTCGATGGAAGAACGGGAAAGCATCGAGTTGCTGATTACCTGTACAGAATCCGGCATTGATTTTGGAAAGTCCATCAGCACATATATTCACCATTATCTGGGACTTAGCCGTAATTGCCGTTTATTCGAAATCAAGCAAGCCTGTTATTCGGGAACGGCCGGTTTTCAAATGGCAGTCAATTTTATTTTATCCCAGTCCTCCCCCGGAGCAAAGGCATTGGTGGTGGCCACGGACATTTCACGGTTCATCGTCACTCAAGGGGGCGATTCCTTGACCGAGGACTGGTCCTACGCGGAGCCGAGCGCGGGGGCTGGAGCAGTGGCACTCTTGGTCAGCGACAAGCCCTATGTATTTCAAGTGGATGTCGGTGCCAACGGTTATTATGGCTATGAGGTAATGGATACCTGCAGACCTATTCCCGACAGTGAGGCCGGCGATTCGGATTTGTCGCTGTCCTCTTATTTAGATTGTTGCGAGCAGACGTTTCTTGAATACAAGAAAAGGGTCCGTGATGTGGATTACAGAAAAACCTTTCAATACCTTTCCTTTCACAGCCCCTTTGGCGGGATGGTGAAGGGCGCGCACCGCACAATGATGCGCAAGCATGCTCAGGCCAAGCCAACAGAAATCGAAGAAGATTTCAAGCAGCGCGTATGGCCGGGAATCCGATACTGCCAGCGGGTAGGCAACATTATGGGGGGAACGGTCCTTCTTTCCCTGGCCAGTACGATTGATTACAGCCGTTTCGAAGGAGCAAAACGTGTCGGATGCTTTTCCTACGGATCAGGCTGCTGTTCGGAATTTTTCAGCGGGGTGATTTCCAATCAGGGTCAGCACGTTCAAAGGCGATTTGCTATTGAACAGCAGTTGGACGAGCGCTACCGCCTATCTATTGACGAATATGAAGTATTATTGCAGGGCAGCGGCGCCGTCAAGTTCGGTACCCGAAACGTCGAGCTGGACTTTGATCTTATCCCGGGAGCTGTACAGGCGATTGGGGGAAAACAGCGACTATTCCTGGAAGAAATTCGGGAGTTCCATCGTGTCTACAGGTGGTCATAATGAACTTCCAAACTATTCGGGTTCGTTATCAGGAGAAGGTATGCTATATCACTTTTCATCGTCCGGAGGCACGCAATGCCATTAACGACCAGATGATCGAAGAATGCGGCAGTGTATTGGATGCTTGTGAGCAGAGGGACATCACCATTGTTGTACTGCAAGGCTCGTCCGATGCATTTTGCTTTGGAGCCGATTTTCAGGAAATTCACGATTCCATTGCAAACGGCATATTCAGGGAAAGTAATCCGGAGCCGCTGTACGAGCTGTGGATGAAAATGACGACAGGGCCGTATATCACAATCTCGGATGTCCGCGGCGAAGTTAAAGCGGGTGGGGTCGGATTTGTCGCCGCAAGCGACATCGTTATTGCCGACCATAGCGCCAAGTTCAGCCTGTCGGAACTGTTATTCGGCCTTTACCCGGCATGTGTGCTTCCATTTTTGATCCGGCGGACCGGTTTTCAGAAAGCTCATTATTTCACATTGATGACTCGGCCGGTCGGTGTCGAGGAGGCGCTTGAAAGCGGACTGGTCGACGTCTTGGCGGAGTCGAACCACGACATGCTTCGCAGGCATCTTTTACGTTTGGCACGCTTGGACAAGAAGGCGATTATGCGGTACAAGCGATATGTATCGGGATTAGACGATGCTTTGCAGAAATCCAGGCAGGCTGCTGTATCCGCTAACCGAGAAATGTTTTCCGACCGTGGAGTTATAGAGGGGATATTCAGTTTTGTAAACAATGGGGAATTCCCTTCGAAGGAGGAAGCACATGTGGAAGCTGCCGTAGACTGCCGAGAAATTGAGCCTGGCATTGTTCAGATAACCATGCAGGACCGCATTCATAAAAATACGTTTTCTGACAGTCTTGTAATAGGTCTGACTGAGGCTTTCAAATCAATCCATGATAATTCAGCTTATAAAGCGGTGATTCTTACCGGCTATGACAGTTACTTTTCTTCCGGAGGCACGAAAGAAGCTTTGCTCGCAATACATGACCATCGTTTAAAATTTACCGATTCCAACATTTACAGTTTGGCTCTTGACTGCAGGATTCCGGTCATCGCGGCTATGCAAGGCCATGGAATCGGTGGTGGTTTTGTAATGGGAATGTTTTCTGATTTCGTCATATTCAGCAGGGAAAGCGTTTATACCGCTAATTTTATGAAGTACGGCTTTACGCCGGGCATGGGAGCAACGTTGATTTTGCCGGAAAAGCTCGGCAATGGACTGGCTGGAGAAATGCTGCTGACAGGCGGTAACTACCGGGGAGCCGAATTAGAGAAAAGAGGTATTCCTTATCCGGTGCTGCCGCGTGAAAAGGTAATGGGGCATGCTCTTCAATTGGCCAGGCAACTCGCCGAGAAACCCCGCCTTTCTTTAATCACGCTCAAAGATCACCTGGTCGCGCCTCTAAGGGCGAAACTGCCCTCAGTCATTGCGCAAGAGGTCGCTATGCATGAGAAGACCTTTCATCAAGCGGAAGTGAAGGAAAGAATTCAGACATTGTTCGGGAATTGATTAAGAATATTCAGGAGAGAGGTTTTTTTATCCATGGACTATCAGGAGATATTGCGTGCGCTTCAAGACGGCCGGATCGATCCCGATGAGGCGAAAAATGAAATAATGAAGCGGTCCAAAGTTTCCGGCGTCGCTCTCCACAGCAGCCTGTCATCCAAGAGCCATACTCAGTCAGGTGGAAGTCATCAGACTCCATCGGCTCTGGGTGACGGTTACGGACTTGTTCTTGATACCGTACGGGACCTCAATGAATTGTCGCTTCAACCATGGTCAGTGCAGAAACCTTTGCAAGGCGAGATTAGCCTTAAAGTTAAGGCATCGGCAATCAATTTTCCGGATACCATGTGTGTGAAGGGTTTGTATCCGACCATGCCGGAATATCCTTTTGTGCCAGGATTCGAAGTATCTGGAGTTGTGACCGCCGTCGGAGAAGGCGTGAACGAATTCCATGTCGGGGATGAGATCATTGCGCTCACTGGCCAACAGATGGGAGGGCATGCCAGCCAAGTAAATGTACCCGCCATGAACGCGGTCCGTAAACCGCACAACATCTCTTTTGAAGAAGCTTGCAGTTTACCGGTTGTGTTCGCCACCGTTTACCATGCGTTCAAAATCGGAAATCTTGGGCCACGCGAACATGTATTAATACAGACGGCTACGGGCGGCTGCGGGCTGATCGCCATCCAACTCGCCAGACTCCAAGGCTGTATTTGCTACGGAACCTCCAGCAAGCCTGAGAAACTGGACATTTTGAATCGGCTGTACGTCCCATACGCCCTGAATTATAAAACCTCTCCGTTTGATCTGGAAATTAAGAGGATGACCGAAGGGCGGGGGGTTGACGTCGTCTTAAATATGCTTTCCGGAGACGCCATACAAAAGGGGCTTAATTGCCTTGCGCCTTCCGGCAGGTATTTGGAGCTGGCTGTGCATGCGTTGAAAACAAGCGCAAAATTGGATTTGTCCAAGTTAGTCCGGAACCAATCCATTTACAGCATAGACTTGCGCCAAATCGGAGCTGGCCCGGGTTTTCACAAGGAGATATTGGAGACGCTGGTCGCGATGGTCGAGTCGGAACAAATCGTACCCATCGTTTCACGTATCTATCCCCTGAACCGGATTAAAGAAGCATTGGAATTCGTCGGAAGCGGCCAGCATATCGGTAAGGTAGTCATCAGTCACGAGAGCAATGAAATTCATGACCATACAGAGCTCCTGATTCGGCGTATGCTGAAGCAGAAAGAGCGCTCGGAAAGCCGCAGTCCCACGGTAACCGCCGAATCATTGTCCCCGAAGCTTCCGGTTGCTCCGCTGAACGGCCGGGAGGAGGGGGTTGCGATTATCGGAATGTCGGGTCAATTCCCGAAATCCGGTACGTTGTCCGAGTTCTGGGAGAATATTGCCCAGGGCCGTGATTGCGTATCTGAAATACCTGCCGAGCGGTGGCCGCTGAATAAGTATTATGATCCCGATCCGAAGGCTCCCGGAAAAACTTACTGTAGGTGGATGGGCGCACTGGATGATGTGGACAAGTTCGATCCGCTGTTTTTTAATATCTCTCCCATTGAAGCGGAACTCATGGACCCGCAGCAGCGTCTGTTCTTGGAAAACAGTTGGAAATGCATAGAGGATGCGGGCATAAGTCCGGCGTCTATGTCGGGCAGCCGCTGCGGTGTTTTTGTTGGTTGCGGCGCGGGCGATTATGGCCGCTCAATGGGCAGCGAAACGATGAATGCGCAAGGTCTCATGGGAGGTGCGCCTTCCATTCTTAGTGCGCGGATTTCCTATCTGCTAAATCTGAAAGGGCCTTGTTTGGCCATTGATACGGCCTGCTCTTCCTCTCTTGTAGCCATCGCGGAAGCTTGCAACAGCCTTATTCTCCGTACAAGTGACATGGCATTGGCCGGCGGCGTCAACGTTATGTCGGGTCCGACGATGCATGTGATGACCAGCAAGGCGGGAATGCTCTCCAAGGATGGGCGTTGCTTTACGTTCGACGACCGGGCAAACGGATTCGTACCGGGAGAAGGAGTCGGCGTCCTACTGTTAAAGCGGCTTTCTGATGCAGTGCGTGACCAGGATCCCATTTATGGAGTCATTCGTGGATGGGCGATTAACCAGGACGGTAAAACCAACGGTATTACGGCTCCCAGTGCACAGTCGCAAACCGCTTTGGAGAAAGAAGTTTACGAGCGCTTTCATATTGATCCGGAAACGATTACTTTAATCGAGGCGCATGGGACGGGAACAAAGCTCGGCGACCCAATTGAAGTAGAGGCGCTAACGGAATCCTTCCGTTCCTTTACGCAAAAGACAAACTATTGCGCACTAGGTTCGGTCAAAAGTAATATCGGGCATCTGCTTGCCGCCTCGGGGGTGTCCGGCGTGATCAAAACCTTGCTCGCTCTCAAATATCGTATGCTGCCGCCAACCGTTCATTTTCAATCGCTGAATGAACACATCTTGCTGGAGCAGAGTCCATTCTATGTTAATACCGAATTAAAGCCTTGGCACACCGAGGAAGGGGGGCCAAGGCGGGCAGGTGTTAGTTCTTTCGGATTCAGCGGTACGAATGCGCATGTGGTTATTGAAGAATACATATCCGATTCATCAAGCAACGAGTTGCCGTCGGTCGCTGGGAAGCCTTGTAGCCCGCACTTGTTTCCTTTGTCTGCCAAAAACGAGGAGCAGCTTCGCGTTTACGCCCATGATATGCAGAACTTTTTGAAAAATAATGCAGGACTAAATCTTGCGGATGCGGCATATACCCTTCAAACCGGCAGGGAGGCGATGGATTGCCGCTTAGCGATCATTGCTGACTCTTTGCAGTCTTTGTGCGACGCGCTCTGCGCCTTTGCGGATGGCAGTCCGGCAGAAGGGACGCTGACAGGGCAAATCAGGAAACGCAAAGAGGGACGGGTTGTACTTGCCGTGGATACAGAACTGGTTAGAGGCTGGTTCCGGACAGGCAAGCTGGATCAAGTTGCGGATTCATGGTGTAAAGGCATGATGACCGATTGGGCTGAGCTGTACGAGGGGAGGAAACCGTGCCGAGTCCATCTGCCCGCCTATCCGTTTGCCAAGGAAAGGCATTGGCTGTCCGAAACGCAGTCAAAGGCAGTACAGGCGTCGGAATTCCGCCTTGATGCCGGGTCCCTCCATCCTCTTATTCACACCAATGTTTCAGATAATTCAGGATTGCATTATCGGACAAGCTTCACGGGGAAGGAGTTTTTTTTCACGGATCATGTCGTAGGCGGGCATCGCACGATGCCGGGGGCGGCTTTTTTGGAAATGGCCCGGGAGTCAGCTGTTCAAGCGGCAGGCACCTCTGGCGAACGCCCGGGTATCGTTCGGATCAGGAACACGGTATGGCTCCGGCCGATCGTTGCTGCCGCAGATGTCGGGGTAAATGTCCGCGTATCGCTCACCTCGTCAGATGATGGAGAAATAGTTTATAAGGTCAGCAGCAGTTCCGGCGAGAAGCGAGCCGAGCCGACTCTTCACGGACAGGGGACTGTTGCGCTCCTGTCTGCTGCGGGGCAACCGGATCAATGGGATATTCAAAGTATTCTGGCGGACTGTACACTATATAAGCTTTCGTCGGGGGATTGTTATCAAGCGTTCGAAGCAATGGGGATTCGATATGGACCTGCCCATCAAGGATTGACTGAAGTGCATGTGGGGGAAGGACAGCTTCTCGCAAGACTCTCTCTGCCCGATTGCGTCTTCGGCACGTTTGAATCTTATGTTCTTCATCCGTCAATGTTGGACTCTGCGCTCCAGTCGGCTATTGGGTTCATATGGAGCTCTGTTGATGCCAAGGGGAGCAGCGGAGATGACCGGCCAAAACCGTACCTGCCGTTTGCGTTGGACGAGCTTGAAATATACGCTGCCTGCCAACCGTCCATGTGGGCCTCCGTCCGCATTAGGGCGGATGAAGGTTCACATAGCGGTAAAATACAACGGTTGGATATTGACCTTTGTGATGAGAACGGCAAAGTGTGCGTTCGCATCAAAGGCTTTTCCACCAGAAGCAGTGTTGGCGGGAACATAGAGGCGACGGAGAAGGGAACCGGAGACTCCGTTGATCCAGCAGCCAGCATGACCGGCAGCACCGCGCTTGTTCCCGTTTGGGATACCGCAGTTCCAGCTATGTCCATATCAGACGAGCGGCGGGAAGGCGTTGTTATTTTCGGCGGAGAGGCTGCTGAACAGGCAGTGCTGCTTCAGCGCTACCCGCATGCGAAGGTATTAGACATGTCATTAAGCGGAGCGATCGAGGATTTTGAGGCAAGCGTAAGTCGCTGCGGGTCGGTGGAACATATCGTCTGGATAGCTCCGCATCATCAACCATTTGCCCCTGTCGAAGAGGCGCTTTTGGAAACGCAGAACGGGAGTGTGCTTCAACTGTTTCGACTGGTGAAAGCTTTGCTTCGGTTAGACTATGGAAGCAGGAACATTACCTGGAGCGTCATCACGAAAAATGCGCAGGCTATCCGGAAACAGGATAGGCCAAACTCCGCTCATGCCGGTATTCATGGCTTCATAGGATCAATGGCGAAGGAGCACCCATGTTGGAGCGTCCGGCTGATTGATCTAGAGGTCAATGCGGCGTGGCCAGTGGAGCAGATGTTCAGGCTTCCTCCTGACCCTCAAGGAGATGCCTGGGGTTACCGTCAAGGCGAATGGTTTCGTCAAACGCTGATTCCTTGCCAGATTTCCTCCGCATCTCCCTCCGCTTATCGCCATGGCGGCGTTTATGTTGTTATTGGAGGCGCAGGTGGCATCGGGGAAGTGTGGAGCGAATATATGATTCGCAATTATCGGGCGAGAGTTGTCTGGCTCGGGCGGCGCCCTGCTGATGATTCTATTAGGACGCGTATCGGTCGGCTGGCGGCATTAGGTCCGGCACCTGAATACGTCAGAGCGGATGCTGCCGATCGCGGGTCGCTTGAACAGGCCTATGAGACGGTGAAAAAAAAGTTTGGGGCCATTCACGGAGTGGTGCATTCCGCGATCGTGCTTCTTGACCAGAGTCTTGCTCATATGGAGGAGGAACGGTTTCAAGCCGGTATGGCCGCAAAAACAGATGTCAGTGTGAGAATCGCTCAAGTTTTTGAACGGGAGACATTGGATTTTATTTTGTTTTTCTCTTCGTTCAACTCCATGCTAAAGTCAGCGGGACAAAGCAATTACACAGCAGGCTGCACGTTCAAGGATGCGTTTGCCGCTCAATTGTCACGAGAGCGGTCCTGTAAGATCAAGGTAATCAATTGGGGATATTGGGGATCGGTCGGATCTGTAGCCACCCGCAGGTATCAAGAACGCATGGCCCGAGTCGGTTTGGGATCTATCGAACCGGAAGAGGCAATGGCCGTATTGGAGAGTCTGCTCACCGGGCCGGTAGATCAGTTGGCTTTGCTCAAGGCGACTATGCCTAATGTCATGGGCAGTTTGGTGTCCGGCGACAGCCTAAGAATTTATCCGAGTAAGGCAGAGTCGGTGGCGGAACGAATGATGCAGCGGCTGGCAGTCGGATGCGATTCATCAGAATGCTCTAAACAAATCGCAGACTTAGATTTAGCTTGCAGCGATAAGCAGGGAGCGCCTGGACATATACTGGAAAATTTGCTGCACATCGCCGCGGATATTCTGAAAGTGGAACAAGCGGACATTGACACAGAAGCGGCGTGGAGGGAGTGCGGGTTCGATCCCTTAACCCTAGCATGTCTAGCTGACGAGTTGAGCCGTACTTACAATATGGATATCAATGCCGAAATGATTCAGGAACGAATGACGCTAAGCAGCATTGCGGAGTTCGTATCCGAGAAAGGCAAATATGTGCCGTAAGGTCTTAAGTGCGAAAGGAGGGCTTTAAGTGAAGAGAACAGACGCGCTGCCAATGGAACAAATGGACCGTCTTCTCTGCGGGTTGTTGTGGGAACAACTGCAAGCGTTAGGCTGGTTCAACGAGCGGAAAATAATGAAGACTGAGCTTGGAAAAAGCGCTAAATTACCGGGATACTACTCTAAATGGTTGGAAGCCAGTATCTTGTTTTTTATTCAATATGGCTATCTCAAAGATTGCGGAGATCACTTCCAGGCATCAGAAGACTCCATCGGTGGGGAACCCGGCATATGGCAGATTTGGGAGAGACAAACAACAGAATGGCTTGGGAATACCGATATCAAATCCCAGCTTACTTTGGTCGACGCCACGATACGCGCGTTGCCAGACATATTAAGCGGCAGGGTTCAGGCGACAGAAATTTTGTTTCCCGACGCTTCTATGGAATTAGTAGAGGGCATATACAAGCATAATCCAATTGCGGATTATTTTAACGACGTACTTGCTGACTGCGTCGAAGCGTATGTTGTGGAAAGACTGGCTCAGGAACCGGCGGCTGCCCTCCGGATACTTGAAATCGGTGCCGGTACAGGAGGAACCAGTGCCGTAGTACTCCAAAGACTGGAGGCGTATCGGACGAGCATTGAGGAGTACTGCTATACCGATATCTCCAAGGCGTTTCTATTTCATGCGGAAAAAGAGTTCGTTCCGGATCGGCCCTTTCTCGCCCCCCGTTTGTTTAATGTGGAGGAGCCGATTGAAAGCCAGGGGATCGAAGCGGGTGCTTACGATCTCGTGATCGCCACTAACGTGCTTCACGCCACGAAGCAGATTCGGCAGACTGTACGGAACGCCAAGGCCGTTTTGAAGCGCAACGGTTTAATGCTGCTCAATGAGATGAGCATGAACTCTGTATTTACTCATCTGACCTTTGGACTGCTTGAGGGCTGGTGGCTTTATGAGGATGCTGCGCTGCGGATTCCGGGATGTCCGGGGCTGACGCCGGAATCTTGGCAAGGGGTGCTGGAAGACGAGGGGTTTAAATCGCTCTTTTTTCCCGCTATGGACGCCCATAACAGGGGGCAGCAAATTATTGTAGCGGAAAGTGACGGTCTGGTAAGGCAGAATAACAATCACTATACCTATCCGGTTGAGAGGGATTTGCGCGGGCAGGTGAAAGCTATGGAATCCAGCCTGCTGAAGGATGACACTCAGCCGCGGGTAATTGCCGAAGGAATGGAAGTATCGGAAGAAACATTGCGGGAAAGAGGCACCGCCCTGTTGAAAAAGCTGGTAGGCGAATCTTTGAAAATCCCGGCACATAAGCTTGATGCTTTCGAAACTCTGGAGACCTACGGTGTTGATTCGATTGTTGTTGTTCAGCTTGCGGAACAATTCAAAACAGTCTTGCCGAATGCAAGCAGCACTTTATTTTTTGAATATCCGACGATTGATGCCCTGACCCGTTTTTTCATCGAGAATCACAGAGAGAAACTGTTGAAGGCAACCGGTTTGATTGAAGAGGCGCCACCCTGTCTGCCAGCAGCCGGAGCGGTGATGGCGGCGACCCCAATGAAGGAAAAGGCGGTAAACGCCTCGCCGGCGTCCTATTTGCACGCATCCAGCCAATCGGCCTCTATTAAGGAGTCCTTGCCGACTACGCACGTGAATGATATCGCAATCATTGGTCTTTCCGGACGTTATCCCGATGCGGATGATGTAAGTGAGTATTGGCAGAACCTGAAGGAAGGAAGAAATTGCGTAACGGAGATTCCGCAAGACCGCTGGGATTGGCGGAATTATTTCGATCCGGCGAAAGGCAAAAAAGGGACCATCTATTCGAAGTGGGGAGGCTTTATCCGGAATATAGATAAGTTCGACCCGCTTTTTTTTCAAATTTCGCCGAAGGAAGCGGAGCAGATGGACCCGCAGGAGAGATTATTCCTGCAAGAAGCGTATGCCTGCATTGAAGATGCGGGTTATACCGCGAAAGCGCTTAGCGAAAGCGGAAAGGTCGGTGTGTTCGTCGGTGTAATGAACGGGAATTACCCTTCCGGCGCAAGCTATTGGTCGGCCGCCAACCGTCTGTCCTATCTGCTGAATTTCCGCGGACCAAGCCTTGCTGTGGACACGGCCTGCTCCTCCTCGTTAACCGCTATTCATTTAGCTTTAGAAAGCATTTACAGCGGTGTAAGCGAATGTGCGATCGCCGGTGGGGTCAACCTGATTGTCGATCCTGTGCATTATATGAAACTATCGGCCATGAACATGCTGACTCCCGGAGACCGGTGCAGATCATTCGGCGAAGGCGCCGATGGCTTTGTCGATGGCGAAGGCGTAGGAGCGGTCCTTTTGAAGCCGCTGCAGAAGGCCGTAACGGACGGAGATCATATTTATGGCGTAATTAAGGGCAGTATGCTGAATGCCGGCGGCAGAACGAACGGGTACACCGTTCCAAGCCCCGGGGCGCAATGCGATCTTGTGGCGGATGCCTTTAGCCGCGCAAGGATTAATGCCCGCACAGTCAGCTATCTCGAAGCTCATGGCACGGGAACGGCGCTGGGAGATCCCATTGAAATCGAGGGGCTTACCCGCGCTTTTGAAAAAGATACGAAAGACAGGCAGTTCTGCGCTATTGGGTCGGCGAAATCGGGCATTGGGCACTGCGAAAGCGCAGCCGGCATCGCCGGCTTGACCAAAGTGCTTCTCCAGATGAAGCACGGACAACTGGTACCGTCTTTGCATGCCGCATCGTTAAATTCCAATATAGATTTCAGACAAACGCCTTTTACCGTACAGAGGGAGCTTGCCGAATGGAAAAGACCGGTAATCGAAATCGATGGAAAGACCGCCGAATATCCAAGAATTGCGGGGATTTCGTCTTTCGGAGCAGGTGGAGCCAACGCCCATGTGGTTATCGAGGAATATATTCCGGCAGAAGACTTGCCTGCGGGTTCGGCGGTCGCATCGGGCAACCTTGCTCTAATTGTTCTGTCGGCTAAGAACGAGGAGCGTTTGAAAGAAAAGGCGCAACTACTCATATCGGCTGTCACGGAGCGGAAGCTGTCCGAACAAGACTTGTATGATATTGCGTATACCCTTCAAGTCGGCCGGGAGGCCATGGAAGAGCGACTTGCATTTGCAGCCGCCAGTATAACGGAAATGCTTGATAAATTGGCGGGGTATTTGGATGGACGGGACGATATTAGCAGCTTTTATCAAGGCCGGGTTAAACCAAATAAGGAATCGATTGCATTGTTTTCAACAGACGAGGATTTGCAAAGAGCGGTTGAGGCGTGGCTGGTCAAAAGAAAATATGGGAAATTTCTCGACCTTTGGGTTAAGGGAATGAATCTGGATTGGTTGAAGCTGTACGATGGAGGCAAGCCCAGAAGGATTAGCCTGCCCACATATCCCTTTGCAAAGGAGTCCTATTGGATCTCAGGAAGCAAGACGTTAATATCTAAACCGGATGCCGGACAGCCCGGCCATCTTCATCCGCTGCTGCAGCGGAATACTTCTGATCTTGGCGGGTTGCGCTTTACTTCGGATTTGTCCGGGGATGATTTGTTCTTTACCCGTCTTGCAGACGGACAGCGGTTATTAAACGGATCGGTTCTTCTTGAAATGGCTCGGGCTGCGGCATCGCATTTGATTGGTGCAGCGTACGGAGGACAGGGGAGCATTGTTCTGAAATCATTCCTGTGGCACGGTGCGGTGTTATCAGGAGAATCCTCTTTGCGGCTGCATATTGAGCTGTACTCGGAGGACGATAGCGAGATCGCTTTCGAGATTTATAAGGATTCTGAGATGGCGGATGCCCCGCGCGAAAGGATTGCGGAGGGAACGATTCTTATAGGCCGACAACCACAGCGGCCAGTTATGGATCTCGCTTTTGAAACGAGGACGGGTGACGGCCTGAATGATGTTGCTTCGGGCGAACAGGCGTTAGATAGATATGAGCGGAGTGAAGGAACGGTTAGACTGATCCTACCCGATAATCTTGTCTCTCAGACAAAGGAGTATGGACTTTCATCCTTTATGCTGGATACGGTATTGCAATTGGCTTGTTCCCAGGATACGGATAATGAGGACGAATGCGGGTATATTGAACCGCGCTTTCTTGAGGAATTGGTCATTTATGAAACATTCTCGCCAGTTATGTGGGCTTCCATCCGATTTGTGGACCAAAGCGAGACCGGCGGTTGCCCAGTCATGGATATTGACTTCTGTGAAGATGGAGGCCGGGTATGCGCCAGCTTCAAGGGGCTAAGGGTTGCAAAATGCGCTGGCGAGGGGGAAATGTCCCCAAGGGTGCAGGCTGAATCCCAAGCACAAAAGGATGAGGCGGAGGAGGACTTCGAGCTCATGACTTTTGAGGAAGTCTGGAAAGAGAAGCCGTTGTCCAAGAAATCAGAAACGAAATTGAAGAATGTGGTTTGCTTTTTATCGGAGTCTAACCACCAACAGCTACTGAAGGAAATCGCCCGAGAGACCGATCCCGGTGTCAGACTTATTTTCATTGCCCAGGATACGGAATTTAGACAGCATTCCAAGGAGTTGTACGGACTGTCAAGGCATGAGCGGCATAACTACGATCTGGTTATCGATAGTATCCTTAAAGACTTTGGTGAGCCGGAAGCCTTCTTGCACTTATGGCCGCTTGAAGATGCCGCCTGCATCCAAGACTGTTCAAGCATTGTCTATTCACTACAGGCTATCGTGTCGGCAAGGCTTGAAAGCGCCCGCATCATTCTTGCGGCGCCGTTTAGGAATGATCTGGAACATTGCTTCGGAGAATCATGGCTAGGCTTTGAACGATCAGTGCCACAAATCCGTCCCCAAACTGAGGTATCCGTGATCCTGCACGAATTATCCTCCCCGGAAGCGGAAGGAGCGGTGGAACTATGTCTCACGAACTGCTGGAACGAGCTGTATGCGGTTAAGGCCGAAAGCGTGACGTACCAGACAGGGAGAAGATGGGTGTCAGCCGTGCAGCCGGTTGAGCGGCAGGATACGTTGAAAATGCTTAAACAGGGCGGGACTTACTTGATTACGGGCGGATGCGGCGGACTTGGACGCTTGTTTGCGAAGCATTTGGCAAAGAAGTATTCCGCCAATCTGATATTGACCGGCCGTTCGGCGGTTGATTCCGAGAAACAGCAATTGATAAGCGAGCTTGAGCGGTTGGGAGCCAAGGTCTTTTATGCACAGGCTGATGTCTGTGACCGTATATCCATGCAAGAGGCAATTCAGCAGGCACGGAACCATTTCCAAACCGGATTGGACGGTGTTCTCCACGCAGCAGGGCTGGAAAGCGGCCAAAGCCTTATGAATAAGGATATGAGCAGCTTTGAGCGGGTCTTGGGCCCTAAAGTATCAGGAACCCTTGTACTGGAAGATGTTCTCCAGAACGAGACGCTCGACTTCCTATGTTATTTTTCTTCGACATCGGCAATTCTGGGGGATTTTGGATCATGTGACTATGCCGTAGCTAATCGTTTTCAGGCCGCGTACGCCCGATACCGGAACAAGGAAAAATGGCAAAAAGGCCGGCCTGCTAAGGTGATGGCAATCCTCTGGCCGCTATGGAAAAACGGGGGGATGAAAGTCGGCGAAGACGGGGAAACCAAGCTGTATTTGAGTGCAAGCGGCCAGCGTGAGTTGCGCGAGGAAGAGGGAGTGGCCCTATTCGAAAACCTTCTGGGGCAGAAGCAGTCCAGTCAGATGGTGCTGGCCGGAAAGCGCGGCAAGGTATACCGACTTCTGGGATTGACGCAGGAAACGGCAGAGCCGATTTCTCCATCGGTCCCGAGCCAGTTAGGTAAGGGAAGACGGCCGGAAATGAAAGGGTTCACGATCGAGCAATGTCTGGAGTGGGATTTGAAGGAACTGGTGCACCGCATTCTAATGGTCACGCGAGATCGAATTGATACAGTTGATAACTTGGCTGAGTTCGGATTTGATTCCATTACGCTAACCGAATTCGCCACGTTATTAACACAGCAGTACGGGATTGAAATTACACCCGCGCTTTTCTTTGGACATTCCACTTTGGAGAAATTGATCGGCTATTATTTGAGCGGACACCGGGAGGTCATCGAAGAATATTACAGAGAGCGGCTGTCCTCAGTTCCGGTCAGCCTCCCGTCGCCCGGGACATTAAGCCCTGTTCCCCGGCAGCGCGCCTCTCACCGTCGCTATAGACAGGGACAGGGTATGAGCCATCCGGCTAATCAACCCGAGCCGATAGCGATCATCGGTATGAGCGGGCGATTCCCGCAGGCAAGAAATACAGAAGCGATGTGGAGAGTCCTTTCAGAAGGAGTCGACGCGGTTCATGAAGCATCAGAGGAACGCCGCAGCTTGATGGGCGATACAGTTCCTTGGCGCTGCGGCTGGGTATCGGGTGTCGATGAATTCGATCCCTTGTTCTTCGAAATCTCGCCAAAGGAAGCGGAACTGATGGACCCGAGACAGCGTCTGCTTCTGCAGGAGTCGTGGGCAGCCCTTGAGGATGCGGGCTATGGAGCTAAGCAGATTGGCAGCGGAAAGATCGGGATGTTCGTCGGTGCAGAGGACGGTGATTACCAGTTCCATGTCAAGGAGACGGGCAGCATTACGTCCAACCATAATGCGATGTTGGCTGCGCGTTTGTCGTATTTCTTAAACTTAAACGGCCCTGTGATGACTATTAATACAGCCTGCTCCTCCGGTCTGGTCGCGGCGCATCAGGCCTGTCTGAGCTTGCTGAACCAGGAATGCGATACGGCTATTGCGGCTGGTGTTAACCTTATGCTAACCCCTATGTTTCTGCAGGGGATGAGCAGGGCAGGCATGCTGTCAGCCGACGGGAAATGCTTTGCTTTCGACAGACGAGCCAACGGGATGGTTCCGGGTGAGGCCGTCGCGGCCGTAGTGTTGAAACGGCTATCGCAAGCCGAGAAAGACGGTGATCCGATCTATGCAGTCATTAAAGGCAGCGGGATCAATTATGACGGTAAGACCAATGGCATTACGGTGCCAAGCGGTGTCTCTCAGGCGTCTCTGTTAAAAAGCATGTATGAGCGGTACAATGTCAACCCTGAAGAAATCGAATATATCGTTACGCACGGCACGGGAACGAAATTGGGTGATCCTGTTGAAATCAATGCTCTTTATGAAACGTTCAAAGAATATACGGCGAAGCGGGAATACTGCGCCTTAACTTCTTCGAAGACTAATTTCGGGCACACCTTTGCAGCATCCGGTCTGGTCAGCTTAATCGGTCTGGTGCAAGCGATGAATCATCAGACCATTCCTGCAAGCCTGCATTGCGAACAGGAGAACGAGTATATCAACTGGAGGGACAGTCCTTTTTATATCAATAAAATGAACAAGCACTGGCCGGAGAGACCAGGAAAAAGAAGAACGGGGGCGGTCAGCGCATTTGGAATGAGCGGCACTAACGCTCATATGCTTATTGAAAGTTATTCCGCGCCGTCAAAGATATCGGATTCGGCCCCATATCAAGTGCTTGCACTTTCAGCGAAATCGGAAGAAGCTCTGCGGCTTAAAATTACCCGGATGGTTGAAGAATTACAGAACAGCGACGGTGCAGATTTGGAACAGATCAGCTACACACTGCTTGAGGGCAGATGGCATCATCCGCATCGCATAGCTGTTGTAGTGCAGGATAAAGACCATGCGATCCATCTCTTAACTAAAGCTGGAGACGGGGAGAAGCTCTCTAATATGTTCCGCGGGAAGGCAGGCAAAGGATTTTCAGGCCAAAAAGCGATTGAGCAGCTTATACGGGATTTGCTTACACAAAGCTATTCGCAGCGGGAGCGTGCAGACAGGTATCAGGAGACCTTGCTCACTTTGGCGGATCTTTACTGTCAGGGCTATGAAATCGACTGGAATATGCTTTTTGAGGGAGAGCAGCAGCGGGTCCATTTATCCGCATATCCGTTTGCTCAAGAGCGGTACTTTATTGGACCTCCAGCTTCGATACCTAGCATCAGTACAGCCGATTTCCCGAAGACGGCCGCTAATTTGGAGAAACAGAAGCATTCCGAGAGATCGGCAAGGTGGATTAAAAAGCATTGGGAACCGTTCGAGGAAAGTGCAACCAGAACCGTCGGCGGCACTGTGGTGATTTTATCAAATGACGAAACGCATATGCTGGCTTCCAAGCTGTCGAAGTATTTTTCGGATGCCGAAATAATAGATATCAGTAACGACCTAACATTTATTCCTCAAGATAGGGATTTCGGGAAAAATTATGATGGCTGTATAGACCTTATCGGTTGCGGAGGGGAGCAAGAGCCTTCCTTGGACGGAATGACTTGGCTGCAACAATTCATAGACGACAGCCGGGAGGCAGGGATCACGGTGTTGGGTGTCACCGCTGGACTGGAATCGTTCGCTAACGAACACATTCGTTTAACCGGGGCAATGCGTGCTTCTTTATACCGCATGTTGCAAAGCGAATACCGGAAAATCCGTTCCCGGCATTTGGATGTCGAACGGTTGGACGATATTGCGGTGGGTCAGATCGCCGCTGAATTCATTCTTGCAAGCAAGGAGCCTGAAATCAGCTACCGGGGAGGCAAACGTTTCAAGAGCATTTTGAAGGATATCCGGACAAGTCTGGAAGAAACGAGTACGCCAATGTTTCCGCAAGATCAAGTGTTATGGATTACCGGGGGAACCCGGGGGCTGGGAGCGCTGTGCGCCCGGCATTTTGTGACGAACTACGGTGTGAAACGACTTCTGCTTTCGGGGAAAGAGCCGCTGCCGCACCGAAATGATTGGGAGGATTGCCTGAAGCGGAATGAGGCAGCCGCCGCCAAGATTCGGCTGATTCAAGATTTGGAAGCTGAAGGTGTGCAGGTTCAAGTTCGCGCTCTTAAAATGAACGATCCGGAGGCCATGGAGAACGCATTAAAAGAAGTTAGGGCAATTATGGGCCCGATTGGCGGTATTCTTCATTGTGCGGGAACCGGGGATCGCGAGCACCCTGCCTTCATCCGCAAGCCGATCGACCGTATGCGGGAGGTAATGGAGCCGAAGGTGTCCGGGCTGCGTCAATTATATGAATGCGTCAAAAGTGAACCCTTGCGCTTCTTTGTATTGTTTTCATCGGTGTCGGCTGCTGTTCCTGCGCTCGCTTCGGGGCAAAGCGACTATGCTATGGCAAATGCCTATATGGACTACTTTGCTGAAGCTCACTCTTTGGAAGCTCCGATTGTCAGCATTCAATGGCCCAGCTGGAAAGAGACGGGAATGGGCGAGGTTAAAAGCGCAGTCTATGAGAATTCCGGCCTATTAAGCCTTTCGAATGCCGAAGGGCTGAGCTTTTTGGACGGCGTCCTCTCGGGAAACCCGGGCTCTGTTATTCTACCTGTAATGGTGGATGCCGCCTCCTGGCAGACCGGGCATCTGGCGGGCAGCGGTCTCAGAGGGGACGTCAAGCCGGAAACTCTCCCGATGCCTTCGCTGGGAGGGGGAGACGGACGAACGGATTCATTGTTCACCGCTACCCAAAATTGGCTATTGCAGATGGTCGCGAAGGAGCTAAAGCTTGATCCGGCAAAACTGGAAGTCGATACTCCCTTTCAAGATTACGGGGCCGATTCCATCATCCTTGCCCAATTGATGAAATTTATCGGTAAAACGGTTCAGGCCGAGATAGATCCGTCGATTCTTTACGAATATGCCACCATCTCTTCACTGGCGAAATGGCTCTCGGTGACCTATGCTTCCGTCTTGGCTGAAGCGATAGGAGGGACCGTTCCGGGAGAGGTTACCGGCGGCGTCGCCATGAGAGGGATCAACGCCGTGGAGACAGCCCCTGCCGCTGAAGCGGTTAACGAACCGCTAGCCGCAGGGG
>NZ_ASSC01000678.1 GCF_000520735.1 Paenibacillus forsythiae T98 | reverse complement strand
CCCGCTGACGCGCCGCGAAGCCGAAGTGCTGCGGTTGATGGCTGAAGGCAAGAGCAATAAGATGATCGGGGAATATTTGTTTATCAGTGAAAAGACGGTCAAGAACCATGTCAGCAGCATTTTGCAAAAAATGGAGGTTGATGACCGCACACAGGCCGTTATCAATTCGATCAAGTATGGTTGGGTAACGCTTTAATAACTGTTCCCGCAAAGCGAATGCCGTCCGGCGTCCCGGGGCGCTGCGGCCTAATGTGCCACTCGACTTGACACCCTACGGGTATCCGAACTTGGCGCCAGTCACCTCTTCTTTTTTGCCAGCATATAGTGTTGGTATAAGAGGAGGTGCATCCCCATGATAGCCCAGCTGATTTGGATCGGAGCTGTGTATGCATCTGCGGTAGTGTGTGTGCATGCGCTTAAGTCCCGTGTAAAGAGTGATGCCGCCCGTGAGACGGGAAAATGGATTCATTATATTCTGATTGCCCGAAATCATGAATCTGTGGTGGAAGGGGTAATCCGCGCGATGACGCTCCAGTCCTTCCTGACGGGCAAGCGGCTGCGGGTAACCTTTATGGACGATGGCTCAAGCGACACAACGCATCGGATCGCCCAGGCGCTGAGGGATGGCGGCTGCTCACTGGATTTGCGGATGGAGGAATATATAGACGGTTATCCCCAAGCAGAGAGGAAAGCGCAGTCAGCGGGGCAGGATAATGAAACCGTGATTGATTTGCGTCTTCCGGAGCAGCCGATTCCGCTGCCGTTCATGAGGGCTATAGGAAGCAGGGGATACTCATCCAAACGCGGCGGCTTGCGGTGAAATATCCGTTGTCTGCTCCAACTAAATATCAGATTGTCAGGTGAAGCACACTTTCCAACTTGAGGGAGAGTGTGCTTTTTTGTGCGGACTGAAGAGGGAGAATCAAGGGGCAGGGAGTGAGGGGAGTTCAAGATAAAAAAAGAAAGAGGTGCAAGCATGAAGGCGGCAGTGTATGCAGTGAAACAAAGAACGGGCTGGAGTATCCGTATCTCCATTGATTTAAGGGTGGATGCGCTGTGGTGGGAGGGCCGCTTATACGGAGGGGGGAATCGGGAGGAGATTGGGGCGGAAAAAGTGACTCTCCTCGCTGCTTCCCTGCCTCTGGGTCTGGCGGTCAAGCTGCGGACAAGCTTCTTCTATAGAAAAGAGATGGAGCAGTGGAAGGAAGCGGATTGGAGACGGTATGTCCGGACGGTTCTTGAACCGGAGCTGGATCAGGAGAAGGACATTTTGCGGCCTGACGGTGAAGGAGTAAGCGTCATGGAAAATGTGTCCAGGCCGCCCGGCGCGGTCAGGCAGAATCCTCCGTCCCCGCAAAAGCTGCTGGAATATGCGGACTGGATCGCCAAGGTGCTGCGGGGCCGCTCTTTGCTGGAGTCCGAAGCTGAAGCGCTGCTGGCCGAGCGCTGTCCGGAGATGATGGGCTGCTGGCGGGGCGCGGCGCAACTGGCGTATTTGCAGGGGAGGCTTCACCTGGAGGCGGCTGTCGGGGCGACGCCTGAAAGGGACCCGAACCGCAGAGCGCGGGGAGATGAGAGGCGTGATGAACAAGAGGAGATGAAGGGAGGGAAGGGGGACAGCCCGGAAAGCAGGCAGGGTGGAGCAGGAGGACTGCCAAGGGAGGCGGCGGAGAAGCCGCGTGAGGCGCGGTGGGCAAGAAGGGCTCCGTGGGATAGTGCGGAGCGGCTACGGGAGGGCCGCCGCACGCTCG
>NZ_ASSC01000677.1 GCF_000520735.1 Paenibacillus forsythiae T98 | reverse complement strand
CGGCCCGCGCCCGGCCCGCGCGGCCTCGGGCGCTCTGCCCGCACGAGCGCCGCCGCCCGTGCCTGTGGTGAATCGGGCCTCGCCGAACTCGCCCTTCTCATAGCGGCGGCGCTCCAGCCGCTGCGCAATGCCGCGCTCGATCATCTCAAGCCCGGCGCGGTCGCGCGCCGAGGCGAAGGTGATCGCCAGCCCTTTGCCGCCCGCCCGCCCGGTGCGGCCGATGCGGTGGATATAGCTGTCCACATCGAGCGGCATATCGTAGTTGAAGACATGGGTTACACCTTCCACGTCAAGGCCGCGCGCGGCGACGTCCGTGGCCACGAGAAGCTGAAGCTTCGCCTCCCGGAACGTCTTCATGACCGCTTCCCGCTTGTTCTGCGACAGGTCGCCATGCAGCTCATCGCAGTCGTAGCCCGCTTCCCGCAGCGCGTCGCTCAGCTTCGACACCCGGCGCTTCGTCCGGCAGAAGATAATGGCCAAATACGGCCGGTCCCGTTCAATCAGCGCCTTAAGCGCCTCTTCCTTGGCGCGGTCGGTACATTCGACGACCTGCTGGCGGATATTGTCCAGCGGAATCGGGGAACCGCTCTTTATCACAATATCGATCGGCTGTTTCATATAACTGGCCGCAAGCTGCTTGATCGGGTCCGGCATGGTCGCCGAGAACAGCATCGTCTGCCTCCGCGAAGGGATCGCCGTAATAATGCTCTCCACCTCGTCCAGAAAGCCCATATGCAGCATCTGATCCGCTTCGTCGAGCACCAGCATATGGACTCCGCCCAAAGCCAGCGTCCCGCGGCGCATGTGGTCCAGCAGCCTTCCCGGCGTGCCGATAATGAGATGCCTGCCGCCCTCCAGCTTCCGCAGCTGCTTCTCGACATCCTGTCCGCCGTACACCGCCAGGATCTTGATATCGCTCTGGCTCGTCAGCTTCCGCGCTTCCTCCGTGATCTGGAGCGCCAGCTCCCGCGTCGGCGCCATAATCAGCGCCTGCGGGAACGGGCGGTCCGTCCTGATCTTATCCAGTATCGGCAGCAGAAAGGCCAGTGTCTTGCCCGTACCGGTCTTTGCCCTTGCTATGACGTCCAGACCCTGTACAAGCGGCGGAATCGCCTCAGCTTGCACCGGAGTAGGCTGTGCAATTCCATTCCCCTTAAGAAGCGCGGTCAGCGCCTCCGAAACTCCCAAATCTTTAAATCCTGGCAATTTCTTCACCTCTTCATTTCAAAATATTCAGCGATACATGAAAAGCGGAAGAACTCCAAGCAGAGCTCTTCCGTCCTGTGTTCTTCCTATTCTAACCGCAATCCCGGCTAGGTTAATCCTATTCTGCCCTAGAAGCGTCCCGATTTAAAAATCGAGTACAGCAGCCAGATAAACATGAACAGCGCAACCACCGAGCCAATTTCGACGGTGGGGAAATTCCATAGCATTGACGGCTCGCGGCGCAGAGACGAACCGATAATCAGCCCAACCATAATAATGCTGAACGCCAGCAGCACGATGCTGAAGGAGAGCCGGTTGCCAATCCGGTCCAGCTTGCGCAGCAGGCTCTGCAGCTCGGGCACGCCGACCTCCACCTTCAGCTTGCCCTTGCTGATCAGCGCCGACAGCTGCCGGGCTTGTCCGGGCAGCTCCACAAGGCTTTCGGCAAGCTCCGCAACTCCGCCGAGCAGCTTCCGCTGCAATCGGCTGCTGCTGAAGCGCTGCTTCACAAGCTGCCTGCCAAAAGGCTCCGCCATTTGAATGATGCTGAAGGAAGGGTCCAGATTGCCCACGACCCCTTCCAGAGTCAGCATCGTCTTCCCCAGCATCGCCAGATCGGGCGGAATCGCCAGATGATGCCGCCGGGCAACCGCGAACAGATCATTCAGCGCCTTGCCGATGCTGACCTGGCTGAACGGGACATCATAGTATTCCTCTCTCAGCCGGTCCATGTCCTCATAGAGCGCGGACGGGTCTGCATCCTCCGGAATGACGCCAAGGCGTAAAATTGCCCGGACCATGGCTTCCGTATTTTTGCGCATCAAAGCGATAATGAGACTCGACAGATGATCCCTTGTCTCCTCGCTCAGCCTGCCGACCATGCCGAAATCAATCAGCGCGATCTGCCCGCCGTCCGTCAGCATCACGTTGCCGGGATGGGGATCGGCATGAAAGAAGCCGTCGATGAAAATCTGCTTCAGCATAATATCCACCAGGCGCTCCGCGGTATCCTTGAGATTCACGCCCCTGCTCAGCAGCGCTTCGCGCCGATTGAGCGTAATCCCCTCGACAAACTCCATCGTCAGCACGCGCGAGGAGGTGTAATCCCAATAGATGGCCGGAATATACACCGATTTGTTGTTCACAAGCTGCTGCGCGATTCTCTCCGCGCTGCGGCCCTCCTGGCTGTAGTCCAGCTCGTTCATCAGCGATCTGGAGAACTCCTCCGCCATCCGGGAGACACTGTACTGTCTCGCCCAGCCCAGCCGCCTTTCGGCAAGCCCCGTCAGATCGCGGAGAATTTCCAGGTCGCGGCTCATCATGCGCATCACGCCGGGCCGCTGAATCTTGATTGCGACCGGCTGCCCGCTAAGCAGAACCCCGCGGTGAACCTGCCCGATGGAAGCGGCGGCAAGCGGCGTCTCCTCAAAAGAGTCGAAGATCTCGCCAAGCGGCTGATCCAGCTCCTGTTCCACAATATTCCGGGCCATTTCCGCCGGGAAAGGCGGCACATGATCCTGAAGCTTCACCAGTTCATTAATAATCGACTCCGGAAGCAGGTCCGAGCGTGTGCTGGCGACCTGCCCCAGCTTCACAAACGTTGGGCCTAAATCTTCCAGCACCAGCCTGATCCGCTCTCCCAGCGTCCGGGTGGGATGCTGAAGCTCCTGCGCTCCCAGCCGGCGCGGAAGCGACAGAACGCGGTACAATCCCAGTTCTTCCACCATAAAGCCGAAGCCATGGCGCATCAGCGCCATGGCGATGGAACGGTAACGTCCGGCATGTCTGATCCGGACCATTTCAATCGGTATGCGTATCCGGCACGATTCCTTCTACCGGGAGCGTTCCTTCTTGGGATGTGCCTTCAAGTTCAGCCAAGCGCCGCTCCAGAACGGCTATCCGTTCCTCCAAAGCGGAGATGTCGCTTTTTACCGGAACATTCAAGTCCTTAAGCACGCGCTGCACCTGCTCCTGAACCGCCGACTTGAACACGCCCCGTTCTTCTTCGCCCCGCTCGATCAGCCGGTCGACAAGCGCCTTCGATTCCGAGGGAGCCACTTCTCCCCGCTTGACCAGCTCATCTACAACTTTTTCCACCTTTTCCTTGCTGACAACGGTAAGTCCCACTCCTAAAGAGATCGCTTTTTTCAACAAATCGCTCATAGTCTCTTCCTCCTTGGATTCCGTTTTGCTAAAGGCACGGGGCAACAACTAAATTATACCCTACCCAAAGGGGGGCGTACAAAAGGAAGATTCTCTACTGCCGGATCGGAATCCGGGCCGCCCACGTGGCGGCTTGCAGAAGCAGGGTCCGCACCGCCGGATGGCGGAACGACGGCTCATGATGTCCGGGCATCAGATAGACGACCCGTCCAAGACCATAGCTATGGCACCAGCCGGCCGGCCACCACTGTCCGCCCGCCTCGAATTCGAGCAGCACCGTCTTCTCCGTAAACGGATCGAACTCATAGCGGTACGGCTCTTCCTCAAGCGAGAAGCTCTCGACCCCCTCGGTTATATCATGCTCGCGCGTACGGAATTCAAGCGGTCCGTATGGCGGATGTCCGGCAAATCTGGCGCCGATCAATTGGGCCAGCTCATTCCGGTTCGCAAGGGACACGCCCGTATGTAGAACGATGAGCCCGCCGCCGCCAGCGACATAGCTTAATAATCCGGCCGTCTGCTGCGGGGAAACCGATTCATTCCACAGCTCGTTATAGGCGATGCACAGATCGTAGCCGCTCAAATTCTCGCTGAGCAGCATTTTTCTGTTTTCCGTGCACTGGACGATCATCAGATCGTTTAATATATGGGTAATTTGCTTATCCACACCCTGAAGCGGATGGAATCGGGGATGTGTGTATTCGCCCAATAGCAGACATTTTCTTTTATCCATAAGGGCCTCCTCGTTTAAGATCCGTAATCAATCCATTCATACTGCCTATATTTTAAGGAAAATGATGCCGGATGTCCATTCAAAGGAAGCGAACACCCCTTCCGCCTGCCAATCCGCGAAAATATAAAGAGCATTTCCGCCCAAACCGCAAAGCGGAAATGCTCTTATTTCCCTTGACGCCGGGCACGCTCTAGCTCCGGGCGGCCAAATAGCGGCCAAGCTCCACGATCATGCTGCCCATCCGTTCCTGCTCCGGCATGATGATCCGCTTCACTCCGGCCTCCTTCAGCGCATCGGCTGTAATCCGGCCCACCGCAACCGCCAGCACGCCGTTCTCAAAAGCGTGAAGCATCGCCTGCAGCCTGCCGCAGCCGAGAGCGTATTCCGCCAGAAAGCGCATCTGCGGCGCGCTGGTGAAGGCAACGGCATCGACCTTCTCCTCCGTGATCTCCGTCAATAACCGCTCAAGCTCCTCCTGCTTCGGAGGCGTATGCCGATAAGGCAACACCTGCCGGACTTCCGCGCCGACTTCTTCAAGCCAGGCGTTCAGCCGTGGAGCGGGGTCGCCATGCAGCTGGAGAATCACCTTCTTGCCCCGAAGATCGAAGGGCGCAAGTCCACGGATCAGGCCGGTCGTGCTTCCGTCATCGTCGCGGACGTCGGGGACAAGCCCTCTTTTCTTGAGCGCGTTAACCGTCTTGTAGCCCCGGGCCGCGATCATTGAACCGGCCAGAGCATCCTGAAGCCGTTCCTCAATTCCCATGCTGCCCGCTGTCATGAACAGCGCGTCAAGCCCCATGCCCGTTGTCAGAATCGTCCAATCGGGGGGATTCGCGGTCCAGAGCTCCAGCTCCTGGCGAAGCTCCTCGTCGTCAAGAAACACGGTGCCCTGGGCGGGCCGCAGCAGCGCGGTTCCGCCCATGTTGCTTATCAGCTTAGCCAATTCCTCCGATTTGCGCGGACCGGCGAGAGCGACGGTGATGCCTGCCAGTTGATCTGCCATGGTGCTGCCTCCTTTTCTCCCCTTGCCGATGCCTAACAGTATACTTGCAAGGAGGCTCAAAAGAAAGCTCTAGCTGGCTATTCCGGCAGGGCCATCCTCATCAGCCGAAGCATTCCCGCCCTTGACCTGCTCTTCGGAAAGCTTGCTCTCTGCGGCGGAATCGTACAGCTTGAACCGGCTGACCAGAGCCTGCAGCTCATCGGCCAGACGGCTGAGATCCGACGAGGACGAGGCGATTTCCTCGACGGAGGCGAGCTGCTCCTGCGCAGCTGCGGAAATCGTCTCCGTGTTCGCGGAGGTTTCCTGGGAGATGGCGCGGATAACCTCCATCGCCTGTTCCATGCCGCCCGCTTCCCGCGACAGCGTACGGACCCCTTCGCTCATCGCTTCAATCTTTTCCGCAGCGCCCTTGACCGCCCGGCGAATCCGCGAGAAGGAACGTCCGGTCGTATCGACCGCCATAATCCCTTCGGAGACCTTCTCCTTGGCATTGTTCATCGTTTCTATAGCGGCCTTCACTTCGCTGTGAATGGAAGAAATGACCTCCGAAATCTGGCTGGCCGATTTCTCCGATTCCTCCGCGAGCTTCCGGACCTCGGCGGCGACAACCGCGAAGCCGCGCCCTTGCTCCCCGGCTCTTGCCGCTTCGATGGAGGCGTTAAGCGCCAGCAGATTCGTCTGCCGGGCAATGCCCGTGATGATGCCGACGATGCCTACAATGCGGCCGCTGCGTTCATTCAGCTTGTCGATGACGGCGCCCAGTTCCTCGACCGTCACGTGAATGGCGTTGATCTTGTCGACGACCTCAATGACGGAATCGTTGCCCTCCGCCGCCGAACGGGTCGATTTATCCATCATTGCCGATACTTCATCCATATTGGCGGAAATTTTCTTTACCTCCGCAGCAGTCGCGACAGTGCCCTCGACCCCTTTATCTATACTCTTCACCTGCTGATCGCTGCCCGAAGCCACTTCCTGAATGGCAATGGTCACATGCTCGATCGCCTTGGTCGTCTGTTCGGCTCCGGCTGTAAGCTCCGCTGCCGAAGAAGATACGTTGTCGGTCATCTCCTGTACGCCAAGGATCATTTCCCTGAGACTCGCGACCATGGTTTTGAAATTGGAGGCCAGCTGGCCGATTTCATCCTTTCCGAAGGAACCGATATCCTGGGAAAGATCGCCCTTGCTGATAACCTCCGTCGCTTTGCTGAGTCTGCTGAGAGGCAGCAGCAGGGAACGTATAATAAAGTAGATCGGAATTAGGCCAAGCAGCAAGGACACGATAATGACGATCAGGGCGACCTTTCGGATACCATCCGAAGCGCCGGTAATTTCGCTGATGTTGATTGTGCCGGCAATTCTCCATCCGGTCAGCTTATTGACCTTGTATGTGAGGCTTTTCTCCTCGCCTTTGTAGGTATAATTGAACGTATCGGAATCCTTCTGGAACATTTTTGCTATAAAATCCTCGGAAGACACTTGACCGATGGTTTCCGTGGGATGCACGACGAACCTCTTGCCGCCGTCCGTAATGAGGATATACCCTTTCTTGCCGACCTTAAGATCGACCAGGCCGGCAAGCTGCTCCAGGTTCAACTCAAGAACGAATACGCCGTTCCCGTCTCTAAGCATGGCAGACAGGGAAACAACCGTTTCTTTATTGGCATTGCTCATTACCGGAGAAATCACTACGCCCCTGCCCTGTTTTACGGCGCTCGCATAAGCGGGCTCAAGGCGAGGGTCGTACCCGGCGGGCAGAGGGGTGTCGGAGGCCTGGATCATTTTCCCTTCGTCTGTCGCGACGTATACCTCCAGAACATCCGGATGGATCGCCGCATATTCCTTCAACCGGTCCTTCAGTTCCGCAAGGCCTTCCCCGTTCGCCTTGTTGCTGGCCGTAGCCGAGGACAGGGCATCGACAAAATAATTTACGTCATTTATTTTGGACTGAATATTCGAATTGACGATCTCATTGACAGCCGTGACACTTTCCTGCGCATTATTAATAAGCTGGTCCGTAACTGCGCTGCTGGCTGACCGATAGGTAAGCGCTCCGATGATGATGCCGGGCACCATCAGCACAATCAGATAAGTGGCAATTAATCTGGTGCGCAGAGTCAAGCCGGCCTTGGCTTTCTTTGGCATTTTGTCTGTTCCCCCATTCAACTGGATAAAATAAGCAGCAAAGTGTTGTTTAATATAATGATATATCGGCAACCATTAGCTATAATTCTACTCTTTTCCCGGATTTCCTTATAAAAATATCCAGCCGATCCATGAACGGACATAAATAGGGCTCCCCGGCCGAATGGACCGGAAAGCCCTGTATACTCTTTACACCGGCATGAACGAGCGGCGCTCTACGCCGCATCGCGCAAGTTAGTTGACAGCCTTGTTGCGGCAAGCGGAACAGATGCCTCCAAAGACGACATGCGCATGGCCGATGGTATAGCCCGTTTCTTTGGCGACGGCCTCCATCCAATGCTCCGGCACATGACTCATCACCTCGTCGACGGCTCCGCAGCGCTCGCAAATGATATGCTGGTGGTCGTCCATTCTCGCATCATAGCGGCTGGCGGCCTCTCCCAGCTTCAGTTCCCTGATGAGCTGTTTGTCCGCAAGATAGCGCAGCGAATTATAGACTGTGCCATAGGCAAGGTTGTGGCCCCTCTCCACCAGTCGGTTCATAACCTCCGCCGCGGTCGGATGGTCATGCGATTCGCGGACGATATCGTAGACGGCTTGGCGTTGGGAAGTCAGATTGAGATGTCTCACTTCGATCATCCTTACTTTATTTTTAGATCAAGTATAAATCGCTGGCGTATTCCGGTCAATATCGGGAGCAGGGGCCTGGAATAACCTCAGATATTCCAAGAGACCTAAACTGTTCATAAAAATTCGATTGTTTTCGACAATTTTCTACAACATTCCTCACTATTTTTCATATAAAATAAGCAAGAGCCGCAATTGGAACGGCCACTTTATCCAAGGAGTTCCTGATATTGACATGATGATAGTTAAAATGATCAACTGCCTGTTCGCCAACTTTTGCATCCTGGTCACGTTTCTTTTTTTTTCGGGCATGTTGTCCAAGAAGTTTGCTGTGACCGGCCGTTCCACCAGCAAGCTCTTAAGCGTCGGCATCGGACTGCTCTTCGGGTTGTTCGGCATGATCCTGATGAAGTATTCTTTTCCGGTCGGCCAGGGCAGCTATGCCAATCTCCGCCATTTGACGATTGTCATTGTGTCCGCCTATATCGGCTGGGTGCCCGCCATCATTTGCGCGGCGGTCCTGGCCTTAAGTCGTGTTCTCTTCTATGGCTTGATGTACTCTTCGGTATCGGCAAGCGTCTCCCTGCTGCTGATTGGTCTCTGCTGCAGTTGGATTTCCACGCTCCGCTGGTCGCGAATGCGCATGGTTATGGTCGGAAACCTGATCGGCATGGGAATCAGCTTCACAACCCTTGCCACCAATCTGGGAAACCTCGAAACTGTCATGGAATTCTTTCCGATGCAGCTTGGCGTCACTCTTGCCGCCGGACTGGCCGTTTATTGTGTAGCCGAATATATTCAACGCTCCAACGATCTGTATACCCAGCTTGAAGTGCGGGCAGCTACGGACTACCTGACCAATCTCAACAATCTGCACCAGTTCCACCGCCACCTGGACACGGAGATGGCCCGGGCCGAGCGGCATGGGGCAAGTCTGTCGCTGCTCGTTATCGATATCGACCATTTCAAGAATATTAACGACACCTACGGCCATCCGGCGGGAGATGCCGTCCTGAAGCAGCTGGCCCGCCGGCTGTGCAACCATTCCCGGTCCTACGATATCGTGTCCCGCAACGGCGGGGAGGAGTTCACGATTCTGCTTCCCGACTGCCCGCTCCAGCAGGCGCAGAAGGCCGGAGAACGCATCCGGGCTGCTGTGGCGAACGACCGCTTCTTGCTGCCTTCGGGGAAAAAGGTCCAGCTCACTGTCTCCATCGGGGCCGCGTCATATCCTGAGAATATTCAGGATGCGGACGGAGACTTGCTCAGCCAATACGCGGACAAGGCGCTGTATGCAGCCAAGAACTCGGGGAGAAACAAGGTTTGCGCCGCCGACACTTACGCGGATGGCTGAGAAAAGCTCCATTTGCCGCTCCCTATCGTGACCCGTCCATCCCGGCTGCGCCGGAATCAAGCCCTCCTTGGTCGTCTCCGCTGCCGGCCGCTTGGCATATGCGCGCCTTGCGGGGAAGTTTCTTTTACCGATCCAGTGGTAATAACTGAAATGACGACTGTATAATTAAGGAGGAACTACGGGATGGAACCAGATAACAAATGGCCGGAGGGTCTGCCCAAGATGCCGGAATCGCTGTGGAGAGGAACGACAGAACTGCCTTCTTTTTCCCGGCTCGCGGAAGACCACGCCACCGATATCGCTATAGTGGGCGGCGGCATTACCGGAATTACCGCAGCCTACCTGCTTGTTCAGGAAGGCTGGAAGGTCACGCTGCTTGAAGGCAGCGAGCTGCTCTCCGGCACAACGGGCTTCACCACCGCCAAGATTACGGCGCAGCACGGCCTGATCTACAGCGACCTGGTGAAGCGCTTCGGCGAAGACAACGCCATAGCCTACTTCCGCTCGAACAGCGAGAGCCTGGAATGGATCGTGCAGACGGCGGAGAAGCTCGGCGTCTCCTGCGGCCTGGAGCGCGAGGATGCTTATGTGTACGGCAATCCGGACGACAAGAAGACGCTGAAGCGGCTGGAGGCCGAGTTTGAGGCTTACCGCAAGCTGGGACTGCCGGGGGAATGGGTCGATGATGTATCGCTGCCTATGCGCATTGGAGGGGCGATCAAGCTTCCGGGACAGGCCCGCTTCCACCCTCTTGAGTATCTAAAGGGATTGCTTCAGGCCTTTCTGGACAAGGGCGGAATCGTCTATGAGCACACCACGGTCAGCAGAGACGTCGAGAACGAGAGAGGGCTGACGCTCTTTACCGAACGGGGACGGCATCGCATCAAGTGCCGCCACGCCGTATCGGCCTCCCACTTTCCCTTCTATGACGGGGGAGAGATCTATTTTGCGCGCCTGCATGCGGACCGCGCGTACTGCCTGGCCTTCGAGCCCGAAACCGGCTACGAAGGCGGGATGTACCTGAGCGCCAGCGAGCCCAGGCGTTCCCTCCGCGCGGTAGAGTGGCAGGGCAAACGGCTGGTCATTGCCGCCGGCGAGAGCCATAAGGCGGGACAGAGCGGCTGTACGATCAAGCATTATGAGAATCTGGAGGTCTTCGCCGGAGAGCTGCTGGGCATTCGCCGGATTCCTTACCGCTGGTCCACCCAGGATCTGGTTACGGTCGATCAGGTCCCTTACATCGGCAAAATATCCGCCGACAAGGAAATTTATGTCGCCACCGGCTTTGCCAAATGGGGAATGACGAGCGGGACGCTGGCGGCGCGGATGATTGCCGATCAGATTCAGCGTAAACCGGGTCCTTATACGGAGCTGTACGATCCGTCCCGGTTCAAGGCAAATCCGGGTATCAAAAATTTCATTGCGCAGAACGCCAATGTGGCCAAGGAGCTTATCACGGGCAAGGTGGCGTTTCCGCATAAGAGCATTGACGACCTGGGACTGGACGAAGGGGCCATTGTCCGGCATGATGGAAAGCAGGTCGGTGCCTACAAGGACTCCGAAGGCCAGGTTCATCTCGTGGACAGGACCTGTACACATATGGGCTGTGAATGCGAATGGAACGAGAGCGAACGCTCCTGGGATTGCCCATGCCACGGCTCCCGTTACACCTTCGATGGCGAAGTGATTGAGGGACCGGCGACCCGGCCCCTGGTCAAACCGGACCTCTGATGTTTGTCAGCGACCCCGGTTAACCAGACAGAGACAGAAACTTATTTATTAAAGGAGAGGAAGTAAACCAATGGAACTTAGAGGAAAAACCGCAGTCATTACCGGCGCCGGCAAAGGCATCGGCAAAGCTCTGGCCCTGACACTTGCCAAGGAGGGCGCCAATCTGGGACTGATCTCCCGGACCGCCGCCGATCTGGAGGCTCTGAAAGCCGCCATCGCCGAAGTATACAACGTGAAAGTCAGCATTGCCGTCGCCGATGTATCGGTCCGGGAAGAAGCGGAGAGCGCGGTTGCAGCCATCCAGAATGATCTCGGCACGTTCGATGTGCTGATCAACAACGCCGGCGTCGCCAACTTCGGCACCCTGGTGGATATGGACCCGGAAGAGTGGAAGCGTCACATCGACATCAATCTGTTCGGCGTCTACTACGTTACCCGCGCCGCGCTGCCGTCCATGATCGAGAAGAAAGCGGGCAGCATCATTAATGTCTCGTCCACGGCGGGAGAGCGCGGCTTCGCCACCGGCTCCGCCTACTGCGCGTCCAAATTCGCGCTGATGGGCCTGACCGAGGCGCTCTTCCAGGAAGTGCGCAAGTTCAACATCCGTGTTACGGCTCTGACGCCGAGCACCGTCAATACCCCGCTGGCGGTCAATGCCGGACTGCCGATCGGCGACGAAGACCGAATGATGCAGCCCGAGGATGTCGCCGAGCTGGCGCTGACGGCGCTGAAGCTGCCGGACCGCGTATTCATCAAGACAGCGGGCATCTGGACGACCAATCCGCAGTAAGGGCCTGCCTCTGGCCCTTTATCCGTCCCTGGCGGAACGTTTGAAGTCATGGCCCATAACGGACGATATTCCCAGGCCCCAACCGGGCCGCTCTGTTCCGCCGGAAACCAACAAGCGCAGAACCGCTTCCCTCACGGGGATGAGCGTTTCTGCGCTGTTTTTCCATGTCCGCTTCTTATACGTTAAACGGCATTCGAAAGCTCTTCGCCCGAGAACTGGCTGTTGTACAGCTCGGCGTAGAACCCGCCTTGTGCAAGCAGCTCTTCGTGGGAGCCCTGCTCGATGACGGTGCCGTGATTCATTACGAGAATGAGGTCGGCGTCGCGGATGGTCGACAGGCGGTGGGCGATCACGAAGCTGGTTCTGCCCTCCATCAGCGAGTTCATCGCTTTTTGAATCTGCACCTCCGTCCGGGTATCGACGCTGCTTGTGGCTTCGTCCAGAATCAGGATCGACGGGTCCGCCAGAATGGCGCGGGCGATGGTCAGCAGCTGCTTTTGGCCCTGCGAAATATTGGAGGCCTCTTCATTCAGCACCGTGTTATAGCCCATCGGCAGCGTGCGGATGAAATGGTCGGCATGCGCCGCCTTGGCCGCCCGCACCACATCCGCCTCGGTCGCACCCTCGCGCCCGTAAGCGATGTTGTCGCGGATCGTGCCGTTGAAGAGCCAGGTATCCTGGAGCACCATGCCGAACCGGGCGCGTAGCTCGCTGCGCTTCATGTCCGTAATATCCACACCGTCGATCAGAATCTGGCCGCCGCTGAGCTCATAGAACCGCATCAGCAGGTTGATCAGCGTCGTTTTGCCTGCGCCGGTCGGTCCTACAATCGCGATAGTCTGTCCCGGTTTGACCTTTATATTCATATCTTCGATCAGGATGGCGTCTTCCTTGTATCCGAATTTCACATGGCTGAATTCCACCGCTCCCTTGGCAGGATGCCCGGTCTTTCCGGCCGCTGCCGCCGCGGTTTCCGCCACTTCCTCTTCCTCGTCCAGCAGCTCGAATACCCGCTCTGCGGAAGCGATGGTGGACTGAATAATGTTGGCGATGTTGGCTGTCTGGGTAATCGGCATCATGAACTGGCGCGAATACTGGATAAACGCCTGGATATCGCCGACCTCAATCATTTTTTTGGTGACAAAGATGCCGCCGACCACGCAGACCAGCACATAGCCCAGGTTGCCGATGAACATCATCAGCGGCATAATGATGCCGGACATAAACTGCGAGCGCCAGCCGGAATCGTAGAGCTGCTCGTTGATCCGGTCGAAATCCCGGAGCGATTCTTTTTCCCGTCCGAACGCCTTGACGATCCGGTGACCCGTGTACATTTCCTCGACATGTCCATTGAGCTGGCCGAGCGACTTCTGCTGGCTGACGAAATAGGTCTGCGACCGCTTGGTAATGCCTATAATCGCGACAAAGCTGAGCGGCAGCGTAATGATCGTGATGAGCGTCAGCCACGGGCTGATGGTCAGCATCATAATGATGATTCCGATAATCGTAATGACCGATGTGATGAGCTGGGTCAAGCTCTGCTGCAGCGTCGTACTAATATTGTCGACATCGTTGGTTGCGCGGCTCAGGATCTCCCCATGCGTCCGGGAATCAAAGTATTTCAACGGCAGCCGTTCCAGCTTGCTGTTGATCTGTTCGCGCATGTCGAATACGACACTCTGCGCCACGCCGGCCATGACATACTGCTGCATGTAGCTGAAGAGGGCGCTCAGCAGATACAGGCCGCCCAGAATAAGCAAAATTTCATTAATATAGCCAAAATCAATAGCCGCTCCCGGTACGCCCTGTATCCTGGCAAAGGCGCCTTCGAACAGTTTCGTTGTCGCCCTTCCCATAAGCTTCGGGCTGAAAATGCTGAATACCGTACTAAGGATGGCCGTAATAAGGACGACCAGCAATTGCATTTGCTTCGGACGCAAATACCCGATCAGCCGCCGCAGCGTTTTTTTGAAATCCTTCGCTTTTTCCGGTGGCAGCATCATGCCGGTTCCCCCGAAGCCGCCGGGTCCCCGGCGCTGGCCCTGCGATTGCTGGGGACGTTTATATTCCTGATTGTTGTCACTCATGCGATTTCCTCCTCTGACAGCTGCGAAGACACGATTTCGCGATAGACGTCGCTGCTTGCAAGCAGTTCGCTATGGCTGCCGATACCGACAATCCGGCCTTCCTCCAGCACGATAATCCGGTCGGCATCCATAACGGTGCTGACCCGCTGGGCGACAATCAGGACGGTCGATTCGGTCGTTTCCCCTTTGAGGGCCGCCCGCAGCTTGGCGTCGGTCTTGAAGTCGAGCGCGGAGAAGCTGTCGTCGAACAAATAGATTTCCGGCTTCCGCACGAGCGCCCGCGCGATCGACAGCCGCTGCTTCTGTCCGCCGGAGACGTTGCCGCCGCCCTGGGCGATTTCCGAATCAAAGCCGTCTTTCATCGCCGACACAAAATCCAGCGCCTGCGCGACTTCGGCCGCATGCCGGACCTCTTCATCCGTAGCGTCTTTCATGCCGTACCGGATATTGTCGCTGACCGTCCCGGTGAACAGCACGGCCTTCTGCGGCACATAGCCGATCTTGGCGCGAAGCTCCTCCTGGGTCAGCTCCCGGACATCGCCCCCGTCCACTAGCACCTCCCCTTCAACGGCATCGTAGAAGCGGGGAATCAGGCTGAGCAAGGTCGATTTGCCGGAGCCGGTCCCGCCGATGATCGCCGTCACCTCTCCCGGATGGGCGCTGAAGCTGATATCCGACAAGGCCGGCTGCTCCGCTCCCGGGTAGGAGAACGAAACATTCCTGAATTCCACGAAGCCGTGAAGCTCCCGCCCGGACGGCTGGCCTTCCAAAGAAGGCTTGACGTCTGGATCGGTGATCTCCGGCACCATATCAAGCACCTCATTGATGCGGACCGCGGACGCCGAGGCGCGCGGAATGAGCACGAACATCATGGAAACCATAATCAGCGAGAACATGATCTGCATGGCATACTGAATGAACGCCATAAGCGAGCCGACCTTAAGGTCCCCGCTGTCAATCCGGATTCCGCCGAAGTACAGAATGCCGATCATGGAAAAGTTCATGACGAACATCATCATCGGCATGAGCAGGGCCATGATTTTATTAACCTTGATGGCCGTATCCGTCAAGTCCCTGTTGGCCTCGCTGAATCGCTTCTGCTCATGCTGAATCCGGTTGAAGGAACGAATGACGCGAATGCCGACCAGATGCTCGCGCAGCACCAGATTCAGTTTATCGAGCTTGACCTGGCTCGCCTTGAAGAGCGGCAGCCCCTTGAGGCCCACGTAAGAAATCGCCAGAACGAGCACCGGTATGACCACCACAAAGACGAGCGAAAGCTTGGCGTCTTCGGATACCGCCATAATAATGCCGCCGATCATCATCATCGGAGCGCCGACCATCATCCGCAGCATCATCATCAGCACCGTCTGCACCTGGGTAATGTCGTTCGTCGTCCGCGTAATGAGGGAGGCCGTGCCCAGCTTGTCAAATTCGGTCAGCGTAAAGTTCTCCACATGGCTGAACACCTTAGAACGCGTGTTGCGTCCAAAGCCCATAGCCACTTTCGATGACAGAAAGCTGGCAATGATCGAACAGAGCGCGCCGCCGCCCGCCACGAGCAGCATAAACCCGCCGACTCTCCAGATTAAAGCCCGATCCTGATGTACAATCCCTTTATCCACGATGTCGGACATCAGGGTAGGGAGGTACAAATCGCCCATCGACTGCAAGAACACAAGCAGAAGAATCGCGGCAATCGGCAGCGAAAAAGGCCTCAGTTGTTTGAATAGCTTAATCATTCTCCTCATCTCCTTTCATTGGCAAGCGGTCAAGGTAACACGAATGCTCCTGGGCGAAGGCATGAACTTTCATGAGAAGCTCCGCCAGCCGGTTGCTGTCTTCTTCCCCCAGATAATCCACGAGCTTACTTAGGTTTGCGTCTATTTGCTTCTTCGCCTTCTTCGCAGCCTCACAGCCCCGCTCGGTCAAATGGACGCGCACCACTCTGCGGTCCTCCGGATCAGCCTGCCGGTATACCATCTCCTTCGCTTCGAGGCTGTTGATAAGCTGGGTGACCGTCGGCGGCGTCAGCCCCAGCAAACGGCTGATTTCCGACACCTTCGGTCCCTGCTTCCCGAAATGGGCATTTCTCGCAATACACATCATTAATGTAGTCTCGCTCGGCTTATGTCCTTCCGCAGCATGCTTCCAATGCGCTCTGTGCAATTGCTGCAGGGCGAACAGCAGCTTGTGGGGCACTTGCCGGCCATGATCTTCTTCTATCCCAATTGTTGTCCCTCCATCTGCCGGTGTCTCTCCGTAATTTAATTAGCATTCCTAATAATTATATAGTTTATTAATTAGGCAACCTAATTATATTTTCGCGTTTGTCCGTTGTCAAATCTTGTATGCGCTATCTAAATTCTTATATCTTAAAAAGACCCTTCCGCCATGCCGGCGAAAGGGCCTTGAGAATTATCAGTATAAACTGGGCTAGTTCATCGTTCTCCTTGAATTGGAGCCGTCGCTCCTATGGCGGCTGCTGCTCTTGCGGGTGCGAAGATTCTCCATCATTTTATTCTGCGCAAGCAAAATATAACTGTCAAGGCGCTCGCTTAGCTCAACAACGGTACGATCGCTGAGACTTCGCTCCTGGGCAACCTCCAGCAGTTCGCATCTGAGACTCTCTATGGTTACAAACAATTCCTCTTCCCTGCATTCTCTCAGCACTGCGTCACCTTCTCTCTATCACCGTCTAAACTCTATTATAATTCATGATGCCAAAAAACATATTTTGCAAAAAAAGAAAAATATGTCGATGATCCAAATTTTTCATGACAATCTTCTGTCCGTCCCGGCAGCGGCTACCGCTCCTTCAGCAGACCTTGGGCATAGGCGATCCATTCACGAGCGGCAAAGGACAGATAGCGTTCCTTGCGCCAGATCATGCCAAGCTGCCAGGGGATGGCCGGCTCGGTCATCGTAATGACGGAAATGCGCGAACGGTCCATGTCTCGGCAGATCGTCTGCGGCAGCAGCGCAATGCCCAGCCCCGCCGCGACCATCTGGGCGATCAGATCCCACTGGGAGCTCTCGTACACAACCATGGGCTGGAAGCCCGATTTGACGCATTCGGCGATCACACGGTCATGCAGGGCGAAATCCTCGCGGAACAGGACAAACTCCTCATCCTTCAGCTCGACCAGAGGAACCGAGCTTCGCCCGGCTAGCCGGTGCCCAAAGGGGACCAGCAGCTCCAATCTTTCTTCCACAAAGGAGAAAATATGGAACCGGTCTTCGCTCACGGGGAGAACAACGACGCCGATATCGAGCACGCCGGTCTCCACATCATTCTCCACCTTCTTCGCCCCGTCTTCGTACAAGCGAATGGTGACGTCCGGGTATTTACGGTGAAATTGTCCGATTACCGCCGGAAAGAAATTGGCTCCCACCATGGGCGGCAGGCCGATGCGGATGTGGCCCTGCTTCAGGCTGCGCAGGCTGTCCAGCTCGGAGGAGAGGCTGTTGAAGGATTCGACGATATTCTGAGCTTTGGCAAGCAGAATCTCGCCCGCGTCGGTCAGTTTAATGCTCTTGCCTTCCCGGTAGAACAAATCGGCTCCCAGCTCCTCCTCGATCTGCCGGATCATCTTGCTGACGGTCGGCTGGGTTATATATAATGATTTGGCCGCCTTGGAGAAGCTGTTCAGCCGGGCCGCCTCCACAAAATACTGCAACTGCCTGATGTCCAAAGCGTCAATCCTCCCATATAGACAAAATGAATATTATCTATTCGATATATTCATTTTACCTATGTAAATAATTATTGTAAAATTTCAATATAGCTTGAAAGGGGCGGACCTTATGAGAAAACTAATAATTGGAATGCTGCAGGTAGGTGCGCTGTCCGTGTTCTCCCTTGCAATGAGCGAACTTAGCTCTTGGTTACATCTTCCGATTCCCGGAAGCATTATCGGCATGGTTGTATTGTTCATCCTGCTGGAGACCGGCGTCGTCCGGCTTGGCTGGGTGGAAATCGGCGCATCCTGGCTGCTGGCCGAGCTGCTGCTGTTCTTCGTTCCCTCCGCAATCGGCGTTATGAAATACTCATCGCTGCTTGAGACGGACGGCCTCAGTCTGCTGGCGATTATACTTGCCGGAACCTTTATCGTTATGGCAAGTTCGGGGCTGCTGACAGCCCTTATCTTCAAGGTCAAGGAGGGAAAACAACATGCTGACCGGAATTCTGTGTCTGGTTCTGACTCTCGGAATTTATCTGATCTCCAAACGGATTTACGCGGCCAAGAGCAAAATGTACTTGTCGCCGCTGATCATTACGCCGCTTCTAATTATCAGCTTCCTGCTGATGACGGGCGTGTCCTATGATTCCTACAATGCGGGAGGCAAATGGCTTACCGACCTGCTTCAGCCGGCAACCGTTGCCTTTGCCATCCCTTTGCATAAGAACTTCAAGGTGCTTAAAAAGCACGCCGCCGAAATTGCGGCAGGCGTACTGTCAGGTACGGTGATGGCGGTCATATCCTCCGTTCTCCTGGCCAATTGGCTGCATCTCAGCAGCAAACTGGCCACCAGCCTGGTGCCCCGGTCGGTTACTACGCCGATCGCCATGAACATTTCGCAGAGCATAGGGGGCATACCAAGCATTACGGCCGTATTCGTTATTATGACCGGCGTACTTGGCACGCTGATGGGACCGACGGTCCTTCGCCTCTTCCGCATTGACAATGAAGTTGCGCGCGGAGTATCGCTGGGAACCGCCGCGCACGGTATGGGCACTTCCAAAGCCTTTGAGCTGAGTTCGCTGACCGGAACCATTTCCAGTATCGCGATGATCCTGACGGCGCTGTTTACGCTCAGCGTAACGCCCGCTCTACTCGCGGTCTTCCTCCACTAGGCCGCCCCGGCTTGGGCCGAAGACACCTGCTTCAAGCATGTTGCTTGAAGCAGCGTGTCTTTTTTTTCTGGCGCCCACTTCCGGGAGTTTCACAGCTTCACCGGCGCCTCCTTGCGGGCCGATTCCACAGCCGCGCAGGTCACCTTAAGCGTCTTGTAAGCGTCGGCGTAGTCGCTCAATATTCTGCTGCGGTCGCCGGTCCGGACGGCATGGAGGAAAGCCTCGCTCTCCAATACATAAGGGTTGCCGCTGCCGGCGTATTCCGTGCTGTCCCCGTCCCGCACCTCCAGCAGCCGCTGCGGACTCCAGTCGAGCAGTCCCCGGTCGTTGTAGAAGCTTAGGCCGACCTTGCCCACCGCTCCGGGAAGAACGCAGGTATTGGAGATATTCGCCACCACGCCGCTCGCAAGCTTCAGCGATACCGTGCCCACATCCGCAACGCTGACGCTGCTGCGCTTCTCATGCATGACCCGGCTGCCGAACATCGCATGCACCTCGGTCACTTCGCCCGCCAGATAGCGAAGCAGGTCCACAATATGCGTCGTCTGCTCGATAAACTGCCCGCCGGACAGCGCCTGGTCGCGCCACCACGCCGCATCCGGCATGCTGCCCATCCACTGTCCGACGACCATCCCGATTTTATCGCCCTTCAGCAGCTCTTTCAGCCGCTGGACGTTCTCCTGGTAACGGAAATGATAGCCTGCCGAGGTAAGAAGCCCGCTTTCCTTGATATCCTGCAGAAGACTGGCCGGAATTTCCGTGCTGACCCCAAGAGGCTTCTCCACGAAAAAAGGAATGCCTCTTCGGATCAGCGTCCGCTCAATCGCGCCGTGCGCCCCGGGCGGAACGCAGACGTAGACGGCGTCCAGCTTATGGGCGTCCAGCATTTCCGCAAGCTTCTCATACCCTGCCGCCGCATAGTGCCGCGCCACCTCTTCCGCCTTGTCCCTGCCGGTGCCGCAGACCGCCAGAAGCTTGACCTCCTTCATACCGGCCAGCAAGTCCGCATGCATCCTGGCGAACCCTCCGGTCCCCACCATACCGATGTTAAGCGTCATTTCCAAAACCCTCCGTTTCTGTGGCCACCCTTTTTCAAAAGATAGAATGTATAGATTTATGCTTATCCCCTTGCCTTATATCTCTACAAGAAACGCACTTAATATCCTCTATGGGATGCTTGTCGGGCGTTTCTTCTTGTAAAAATTATACTGCGTTATCCAAGCACCCGGTAGTCTCTCCACTCCTCCGGCAGCAGCCATAAATACGGAGGCCGCAAAAAGCGGTCATCGGCCAGCACGATCACTCCGGTATCGCTTTCACTGCGAATGAGGCGCCCTCCCGCCTGCAGCACCTTGCACATCCCCGGGTAGACGTAGGCGTAATCAAATCCGTTCTTGCCCTGCGCGCTGAAATATTCCCGCAGCAGGTTGCGCTCCAGCCCAAGCTGGGGCAGGCCGACGCCAACAACCATCACCCCGCCGAGCCGGTCTCCCGGCAAATCAACCCCTTCCGAGAAAATCCCGCCCAGCACGGCAAAGCCGAGCAGCGTCTCCTCGTTGTCAGGGCGAAAAGCTTCAAGAAACCTCTCCCGTTCTTCTTCGTTCATACCGCTTCCCTGCACCAGCATCCTGACCCCGGGCTGGCCAGCGGCAAAGACATCGTACACTTTCTGCAAATACTGGTAGGACGGAAAAAAGACCAGGTAGTTGCCTTTGCGGGCAACCATCGCCGCCAGCGCCTCCGAAAGCGGCCCAAGCGAATCCTCCCGGTCGCGAAACCGCGTCGACACAGGCACAATGCCGACCTTCCACTGCTCCTTGCGGAAAGGAGAAGGAATCGTAAGGCTGTAATCCTCCTCGCCCGCCCCGAGCATCTCCCGGTAATAGCGGAGGGGCGACATCGTCGCCGAGAAGTAAATCCGGCTGCGGAAGCCCTTGGAGGACTGCGTAAGGAGATGCGACGGGTCCAGATTGAACAGCTTCAGAAAGACATCGCCTTTGTCCGTTTCCGCGTAAGTGATGTAACGCTCGTCATACATTTTGCAGGCGCGCAGCATCGCCTGAGCGGCATAGAAGGACTCCAGCAGTACGTCTTCCTGCTCCCCTTCCGGAAGCCGCGCCGGAGCAGAACCAAGCAGTTCCCGCTCCGCCTCCTGCACGAACGATTCCAGCAGACCCGGCAGTTCCTCGGGATATGCGTTCCATGCGCGCGAGCCGGTCTGCCCGCACGCTTTGCGCAGAGCAATGAACAAGGTGTTGACGCTTCCCGCTGCGGCGCCGAGCGCGCGGTTCGCCCCCTTGTAGCGGCGCTTCATCGCCAGGAACGGCGCTTTGCGCAGGCTTGCCGAGAACATGTCCCGGCCGCGGTCGACCAGATTATGGGCTTCGTCGACAAGCAGCGCCGTATCCTTCTTCCGTTCCTCAAGGAGGCGCTTCAGGCCGATGCGGGGATCGAAAATATAGTTGTAATCGCAGATCATGGCGTCGCTGACATACGCCGCGTCCAGCGACAGCTCGAACGGACATACCGTATGCTTGCGCGCGTATCGCTCCAGAGTCTGGCGGTCCATCAGCGTTTCGCCTCCCAGCATATCCATCAGCGCGCCGCCAATCCGGTCATAATACCCGTCGGCGAAGGGGCAGTAGTCCGCTCCGCAGAGCCCCTCCTCCCGGAAGCATGCCTTTTCCTTCGCCGTGATTGTGACGACATGCAGATGAAGGCCCCCGGCGAACATCAGGGCGAAAGCATCCTGAGCGGCCAGCCGCGTCACGGTCTTGGCCGTCAAGTAAAACAGGCCGCGAAGCCGCCCCTCCCCCGCCCCCATTGCCTTGACTGCCGGAAATAGGGTCGACATCGTCTTCCCGATGCCCGTTGGAGCCTGAGCGAACAGGTTCACACCGTCCGTGATGGACTTATAGACGGCGCCGGCCAGGCGCCGCTGCCCCTCGCGGTAGGCGGGGAACGGAAATTCCAGCCTGCGGATGCTTTCGGTCCTGCGCTCGCCATGCCGAAGCAGCAGAGCCGCATAGGGGGCGTACGCCGCAGCCGTAGCGTACGCAAAAGCCGCAGCCTCTGCGGCGGAGACGAGCCGCTTGAAGCTCCGCCGCTCTCCCGTCCCGTTGTGCACATAGGTGAGTCTGGCCGTGATACCCGAAAGCTCCTGTTCCAAAATAATCATATGCGCATACATTAAAGCCTGGGCCCAGTGCACCTCACGGCCCTCCTCCGGCAGCTCCGGCGCTCCCGTCGACTTGATCTCCTCGACGGTAAGACTCCCGTCTGCGGACCGCAGCAGTCCGTCGCAGCGTCCGAAGACGGCGAGAATCAGGCCATCGCAGGGAATTTCCGCGCTAAGGTACACTTCCTTGCGGTCGTCTTCTTTATACTGCTGCTGGATCTGCTGGTGTATGCGCGTCCCCTCCGCCAAGGAACCGGCGCTGCGAAAGCCTGGTTCAAGGCTGCCGCTGCGGTACACATACTCCACAAGCGCTCTTACTGAAACGGATACGACGGAAGCCAAGGCAGGCCCCTCCTTTCCACAGCTTTCCTGCTGCTCTTCACTGCGATTTTCTTCGATTACGGCGCTTCTCCGCGTCTAAAGCTTGATTCCCGGCTGAAAAGGTGAACGGCGCCCGGAAGCGTTCGGGTTTACACCTTTTGGCTCAATCTTTCTAGTTTTGACATTCCGTTTACATAACGGCATAATGGATTTTGGTATGATGGTTAACATCCAGAAAGAAGGCGATGCCGTGTCATTTATTAACGTTAGACGGTGGTTGATTAAACCTTTTATTTTTTTCACCATCATGTTTATTCTTAAGAGCTATTTGGCCTGGGCGGTTATATTTGATAATCTGCTGCCGTGGAAGTCGCTGCTGACCGAGATCCCTTTTGCCTGGGCACTGTTCTGCATTATCGAGCGTTTCGCGTCCAAGCGCAAGCTTGGCTATTATATGACGGTGAATCTGCTGGTAACGGCGATTTTCTTCGCGGCAATTATGTATTTCAAATATTACGGCGTCATCGTAACCTATCATGCGGCTGAGCAGGTCAATCAGGTGACCGCCGTCCGCAACAGCGTATTTTCACTGATGGACCCTTATTATCTGTTGATTTTCGCCGATGTTCTCGTATTAGGGTATTATTTTCTTTTTAACCGGAACGGACGGATGTTCAAGAAGGAACAAATTAACCGGGGGCGCGGCAGCCGGAAGTTCTCGGCTCTGTTCGCCGCGTCGCTGGCGTTGTGCCTGTTCAATGTGCTGCCGAACAAGGCCAGCATGAACGAAATCAAGAAAGCCCAGGAGATGGGCATCCTCAATTATGAGGCCTACACGATCTTCGCTCAAGACAAAATCGACCTGGTGAAAGCCAGCGACATTACGCAGGAAGCCGTCGATGCGGCCAAAGGGATCAGCGTTCCGGCCAATCCGCAGCTTCAGGGCGCGGCCAAGGGCAAGAACCTGATTATTCTGCAGATGGAATCGCTCCAGAACTTCCTCATCGGTCTTAAGGTCGACGGCAAGGAGATCACGCCGAACCTTAACGCCGTAATGAAGGAAAGCTTGTACTTCCCTAATTTCTATCAAATGGTCGGCCAGGGCAACACCTCGGATGCGGAGTTTGTCGTCAATACGTCCTTCTATATCCCCCCACGGGGCGCGGCCACCCAGATGTACGTCGACAAGGTGCTGCCGAGCCTGCCGCGGCTGATGGAGAAGAACGGCTACCAGACGGCTACCTTCCACACGAATGATGTAGAGTTCTGGAACCGCGGGGAGCTTTACAGCTCGCTTGGATGGGGGAAATATTACGATCACCGGTTCTTTGGCGACGAGGACACCTTCTTCTTCGGTCCTTCCGATGAGGTGCTGTACCGCAAAACGACCGCCAAGCTGAAGGAAATGAGCGCGAGCGGCCAGCCGTTCTACGCCCAGATCATTTCCATGTCGGCCCATCATCCGTTTACGATTCCCGAGGAAAAATACAAGATGAAGCTGCCGGAGCGATATGAAGGCACCTTTGTCGGCGATTATATCCGGGCGCAAAACTATGCCGACTACACATTTGGCCAACTGGTTCAGGAGCTTAAAGAGAATGGCCTTTGGGATAACAGCCTGATTATGATTTACGGAGATCATATGGGCCTTCCGATTTACTCGCTGGACCATGACGACATTGAATTGATGACCGAGATTTACGGCCATGAATACGGGTATGCCAATATGACCAATATTCCGCTGATTATTCACGGGGCGGGAGACGCGCAGCCGCAGACTCTGGAGCAGGTCGGGGGAGAGATTGATATTCTGCCGACCGCTGCCAATCTGCTCGGCGTATCCCTGAAGGGTCATCTGCATTTTGGCCAGGACATCATCAATCAGCCTTATAACCTTCTGCCCGAGCGCTATTATTTGCCGTCCGGCTCGTTTATTGCAAGCTCCGGACTGCTTATTCCCGGCAACAGCTTCGAGGACAATACGCAATATCCCCTCGCGCTGGGCGGCAAACAGCCCGCCGCCACCGAGGACGAATACAACCGGGCGCTCCGGCTGCTGCAGCTCTCCGACAGCTATGTGTCCCAGCTGCCACTGAAGCCAACCGAATAAGCTGCGCAGCTATTGGCTGCACACCTGGCGATAGCCTCCTCAGCCCTGCAGCCGAAGACAGCGCCTTAGAGATAATCGTGAAGCTTACAAATTCTTATAGTTTCAAAAAACAAGCCGGCCGGTCAAGGGATTCAATCCTTGGCTAGCCGGCTTTTTGGGTCCGCCGTATGTTTCTTCATATTGTCAGCGAGCGAAGGCCGCCCCGCCTCCAGCATGTCTTATCCACTCACTTCGGAATCGCTTAAACGTCGGGCGCTGTCGTCCGGCCAGCCACATGAACGGGATAGCTTCCCGCACGGCTTTGGCGATTTGACGGAAAGCGCCGGGTGTCGGCGTAGAGGGTGATTAAGGTGAGCGGTTTAGGGCAATAGCGGTATCTTCCTCAAATCTTTTGGTCACCTCATTACCTTTCCTCTGGGGCCATCCCCGTTTGGGACGACCCGCTGTTGACATATACTGCTGCGAGCATGGCTGCGCACTTCTTGACGCCCACGACCAAGGGGTAAGGCCACGTTGTTGTAATTGAAGTTAAGAGTCTGGAAAATGGGCCAAAAGTGCAGGTTTTTCCAATCCAAATCCCCCATATATAGAGAAATCCTGATTTTTTACAGGTATTTGAGGCTGTATGAACTGAATGCAAGACTGGATGAAGGAAAAAACTGTATATTAGCAGGTCTGTGATACAAGGAGGGTTCTCACGCGGCCAAAGGATGCACAATTTCAGGCTTTCTACCTGACCTGCGTCATCACCCACTTCGTCGCCCGCATCATCGCCCGCTTCATCGCCGCACCTGGATTCCCTGAATAACGGAACGCCCCCGTATCTCCCGCCTGATTGATTCCCGCATCAAAAAATAA
>NZ_ASSC01000676.1 GCF_000520735.1 Paenibacillus forsythiae T98 | reverse complement strand
CCCTCCCTTGTCCGAAGTCGATTCACCTCCTGCCTATAGAGGAAGGGGTCTCCTCTCCTATTCTGATAAAAAAAGGTCAGCCAAATGCTTCTGGCTGACCTAATGCTGACCTAATAAAGTTGTTCCCTCTACTGTATAACTGATTCAACCAACCATTCCTAACCTTATGCAAGAGGAAAAAACCAACCTTGGAGACTTTTTTATGCAGCGCTTCTATAATACTAAAGAATTTTAGGTGTAACATACTTTTTAATAAACGATTTGAAAAAACGATCAGACATTCCCTCTACAGAATACAATTTCTCGCATAGCGCGGTGATGAGTTCTGCCGACGAAGGAGAGTGCAAAATCAACATATGATTTGGCGAATCTACATCGATTAAATTTAAATTAGGAATTAGACGCGTCCATTCTTCCCAATAAACCATCTCGTCAAATGATAAGCTCTGAAGCCCGAACGTGAAATAAGGCTCCATGTCCCCAAAAAACTTCCCGTTCTTATTCCGGAAATAATAGCAGGTGGTCCCTTGTGGATCTGGTAGCGGAAGCGGTGTGTAATTCTTCAGTTCGTAAGATAACTGAACCTTTAGATTTCGTTCCACCTGAGTGAGGAGTTGCACTGCCGTCTGCGTCAATCCTCGACTTCCGGCAAGACAAATAAGTTTCTGCAAAAAAGCCTCGTCCGTATCGTCCGGGTCCAACTCCTGCCAATGAATAAGCGACTTTTTCGCGCGCTCCAAATTAAAGGGATCTGATGCCAGCAGGGCTGTATTCATCGTTTGCAGATAGACGGATTTAACGGAAACGGGAGCATTAGCTATCTCTTGATTGTACATAGAGTCGACCATGACGATGGACTGAACGGTCTGACCTTCCTTCTGTAAGATGCGGGTCACTTCATAGGCGAACAAACCACCCAGAGAATACCCTCCTAAATCATAGGGCCCCTCTGGCTGAACAGTTCTGACAATCTGCGCATAATAGGCTGCCATTTCAGGAATGCCATGCAGCGAAGAGTTATCGGTTGCCCTTCCGCTTGCTTGAATCCCATAGAAAGGCCTGCCGCATTTTTGAGCTATATCTTGATAGACTTCCACACCGCCATTCGCGCCGTGAAACCAGAATACGGGTCTCGCTGTGCTTAGTTGATTCAAGCGAATAAGTTCCGGATATTCTGGCCAGGATGAGACCGAAACTGCTGAATTTGCGGCAGATGAAAGCCCCGCTTCCTCCTGCCGCACTGTGAGCACAGCAGCCAAATCTCTAATGCTTACGCATTCCTGCAACTGTTTTATGCTAATCGAGGGATCAAATTGGGCTTGAAGCTTCTGAAGCAACTGCATGAGCTGTAGTGAACCCATACCCAACTGTCTGAAACGCATCTCCGCATTCATCGCCTCCGGCTCCAAACCCACTAGCCCGGAGACAAACTCTATTATACGTTCTTCTGCAGATACCTCACTTCCTTGCATTTTAGTGCTGCAGATTTCTATCCTTTCAACCAATTGCGCCGCTTCGGGTATGATCGAAACTGGATGAATCCAGCAACTACGCTTTTCAAAAGGATACGTCGGTAGCATTATGCGCCGGACGATGTCACCCTTTGGCAATCTCTCCCAAGCTACACTTCCTCCCTTGGCCCAATAGAGCGCTAGCTTCTCCAGTTCCCTCTCCTTAATCAGCTCTTCCAGGAATCGCTCCCCGACTCTGCCGGAGAACAAGCTTTCGAACTCTTCGGGCTGTTGCTGGGCATCTCCGATATAAAGAGTCGGATCGGCTTCTCGGCTAATTTCGTCGGCCGCTAAATAATGCCGAAGGCCCTGAATCATCTCTTCCCGGCTGCCCACAACCAGCGCCAAACGAATATCCATAGCCTCTCGCCCGACTTGCAGGGTGTAGGCGAGGTCATTCATACAAACGTCCGCCTGCTCCTCCGCAAATTCGAGTAATTGACGTACTGCAACCTTTAACTGCCCCTTATTTTTCGCAGACAGAATGACCGCCTGCGGCGTCGGCGAACCGAGCAGTGCGGTTCTTTCCGGCTGGGCAGGGATATATTCCTCTACAATGATATGGGCATTGGATCCTCCGGCGCCAAACGAGTTTATAGCTGCCCTCAGCGGAATTTCCTTGTCCTGCCCTTCCATTCGGAGTACAGGTCGATTCCAAGTCTCCAGTTCGCGCTGGATATGAAGTTGGCCATTTAACTGGATATTAGGATTCATCGGTTCAGCTTTAATTGACTCGACTAACTGACGGTGCTGAAGTTGAAGAATTACCTTCGTCAATTGGGAAATCCCCGAAGCGGCTTCAGCATGCCCTATGTTGGACTTCACGGAGCCTATGGTATAAGGACGGCCTTCCGAAGCGCTGCTGTGGAATACCTTTTTTAACGCCGCAATTTCTATCGGATCCCCTAAGCTTGATCCGTTAGCTGCGGATTCAATATAGCTGACCGTTCGGGGATCAATTCCTGATTTACGGAAATTGTCCTCCATCAGTTGCGCCTGGGCTTGCGGATTAGGGACTCCAAAACCATGAGTATGTCCTCCATGATTGGTCGCTGTCGACTTGATAACAGCTAAGATGGTATCCCCGTCGGCAATGGCATTGTTCAATGGTTTCAGCAGTACAGCTCCGACCCCTTCCGCAGGCAGATACCCATCTCCATTGCTGAAACTTCTGCTGTCCGGATTGCTGCCGATCAGTTGAGATAAGCTTAACCCCACGTATTTCTTCGGATGAATGGATAGATTAACCCCTCCTGCAACCGCTACCTCACACTCTCCTTTTTTCAGGCTTTCGCAAGCCATATGAACGGCAATTGCGGAAGAGGAGCACATCGTATCAATCGCAATGCTAGGTCCCATGAAATCGAAAAAGTGCGATACCCGGTTAGCGATGGAGCTGTAAGAAGACAGGGCCATAAGCGATTCCATCGACGGCTCCGCATTCCAAAGTTTATAATGCTGGTACATGGCACCAACATAAACTCCAACCTGTCCTTTGTGCTTGTCCGCAAGCGATTGTCTCGTTTGACCGACGCTTTCGAACAAATTCCAAACAGTTTCCAGAAACAAGCGTTCCTGCGGATCCATGATCTCGGCTTCCAGCGGCGACAGGTTGAAGAAAAGCGGATCGAACTCGTTCACGCCTTCCAGAAATCCGCCCCACTTG
>NZ_ASSC01000675.1 GCF_000520735.1 Paenibacillus forsythiae T98 | reverse complement strand
TATGGAAGCGGCCTGCCGATTGAAGCGCGGGATCGTCCTTGAACCAGCGCTGCGCATCCGCCGCCATGGCAACCGCCTGTCCGCCCCGGCTGTGCCCGACGAGGGCCGTTTTGGCAAAATCAATTTTGCTGTAGAAAGGGTTATCCGGCGTATCCGAGAAGGAGGCGAGCTGCTCCAGATGCTTCAGAATGATCCAGGCGCGCAGCTTGTGGTCGTTATCCGGAATGCCCGACCAGGCCGAATAATTCAGGAAGTTCTCGTCCAGGGAAATGGCGATGAATCTGCGGCTCGCAAGCAGTTCTCCGAGATAGGCGTAGCCTCCGTCCGAGAAGTCCTCCATCATATGGTTGCCGTGAACGATAAGCACGAGTGGAAAAGGACCGTCTCCCTCCGGCATCCATACCCGCCCGTTCAGCGGCAATGATTCCGGACCAAAGCCCCAGAACAGCGTGCGCAGCGGAGACCACTTCTTTATATAGGAGGAAGCGTCCGCCGGAGCCGAGCGGACGGACGCTCCGCTCCCGTATTCGGCCCGGTGCCGGTCGCTGCCGCTTCCATAGGTGAAGCTCCGGTAAGCATACGCGCCGGGCAAGCCCGGATTGTCCGCCGCGAGAGGGGCGGCGGCGCCATTTCCCGGCCCGGCATCCACCGACCGGTCCGCAGCGGCGCCGTGCTCCAGCCGCGATCCGTCCGCCGGAATGAACGGAAGAGTCGACAACGCCGCGATGAGCAGCAGTCCCGGGAGAAATTTGCCTGTCCGCAGGAGTCCGATGGCGATGCCCAAAGCCGCTCCGAGCACGGCGAGAGCTGCGGCGGCGATGGCGGAAGCGCCGGCGGTGATGTCGGCATTGCAGAGAATGACCATAACAATGCCCGCGCTGCCGAGCAGGCATCCCGTGAACAGCCGGGGAAGACGCAATGCTGCCAGTGCGAGCAGCGCGGCCGCCAGAAGGCCTGCCGCAGCCAGAAGGACGGTTCCGGCTCCTGCGGCCAGCATCAGATCCGCCGGCCTTCCGAGGCCGGTGGGAGTCCCGAGCATAAGGGCGGAGCAGGCCGCGAAGCTGATTAACCACGGTCCGGCAATCCCGCTGCGCCACAGGCGGGTATCATAGCGGCAGGTTTCACGGATTCGGTTGGCGACAATGCCCGTTAAGCGCCTGTGGCGCACGGGTCTTTGCGGAGCGGCCGGCTGCACCGGTTCCAGATTCATTCTTTATCCCCCTGCTTCGCTGCTATGCTGACAATTGCGATAAGATGTAGCCATAATAGCCCTTTGCCGCCCTCTCTGACAAGTGATGCTTGCTGGAATGCGCTAATTCCTTGTTTTCCAACTGAAAATAAAGGGTTGACAAGAATCGGGGGGACTATTATTATAAATCCATAACCTACTAATCCGGTAGTAATAATAAATATTTTTACCGTACAGACGGCGAAACCCATGTCAAGGAGCGTAGCGGCTGTTTGCCGGTATACGATTCCGGCGGGGTTCTACTGTCTGTTTTTTGCAACAAACAGGTATATCAAATGGGGGAGTGACTGAAATGAGAAAAGGGTTGAAAAAGGGATTGTTGACAGGATTTGCGCTGCTGCTGACGGCGGGCCTGACAGCTTGCGGCGGCAATAACGGAGCGGAGAGCGAATCGTCTGCCGCGCCTGCGGCTGGAGGCAGCGCAGCGCCTTCGACGGCGCCCGCGCCATCGAAGGACCCGGTGGAGCTGCTGAACGTTTCCTATGATCCTACGCGTGAATTGTACGAGAACTATAACAAGGCGTTCTCCGCTTATTGGGAGAAAGAGACCGGACAGAAAGTAACCATTAAGCAGTCTCATGGCGGTTCGGGCAAACAAAGCCGCGCCGTGCTCGACGGCCTGGAAGCCGATGTTGTGACGCTGGCGCTTGGCTATGATATCGATGCTCTGCAAACGGCGGGCCTGATTAACGAAGGCTGGCAGAGCAAGTATGAGCATAACAGCTCCCCTTACACCTCGACGATCGTATTCCTGGTGCGCAAGGGAAATCCGAAAGGCATCAAGGATTGGCCGGATCTGCTGAAGGATGGCGTTGAGGTCATCACTCCGAATCCGAAGACATCGGGCGGCGCCCGCTGGAACTACCTGGCGGCTTGGGGCTATGCGCTGGATCAGAACAACAATGACGAGGCCAAGGCGCAGGAATTTATCAAGAATCTGTTCACGCATGTGCCTGTGCTTGATACCGGGGCGCGCGGCGCGACCACGACTTTTGTAGAACGCGGAATCGGCGACGTGCTGCTGGCTTGGGAGAACGAGGCTTACCTGTCCGTAAATGAGCTGGGCAAGGATAAATTCGATATCGTATATCCTTCGGAGAGTATTTTGGCTGAGCCTCCGGTGGCTGTAGTCGACAAAGTGGTCGACAAGAAGGGAACCCGTGAGGTTGCTGATGCTTACCTGAAATATCTGTACAGCGAAGAAGGGCAAAAAATCGCCGCGGAGAACTACTACCGTCCAACGCTTGACAGTGTTAAGGAAGAGTACAAGTCCAAGTTCCCGGATATCAAGCTCTTCACGCTCGCCGATAAATTCGGAACATGGACCGAAACGCAGGAGAAGCATTTTAATGACGGCGGTGTCTTCGACAAGATTTACGTTCCGGGCAAATAAGAGGACTTGGGGATAGAAGCAGGAAATATGGCGGTGCTGATCGGCGGAACCGAGCCGAAGGCGAAGAAAGGATGAACAATCGATGAGTGTCTCTGCTAAGGCGACGCGGCGGGGAGTGCTGCCGGGATTCGGTCTGACCATGGGGTACAGCATTTTATATTTGAGTCTTGTCGTGCTGATTCCGCTGGCTGCGCTGCTGTTCAATTCAACGGGACTGACCTTTGCGAAATTTTGGTCGGTGGCCACGGACCCTCGGGTTCTGGCCTCCTACCGGGTCAGTCTGACCACCTCGGCGGCGGCCGCGCTTGTGGACGGGCTGCTCGGACTGCTGCTGGCCTGGGTGCTGGTACGCTACCGGTTTCCGGGAAAAAGAATCTTCGACGCCCTGATCGATCTGCCGTTCGCGCTGCCGACGGCGGTGGCAGGGGTCTCGCTGACGGCGCTGTATTCCGGCAACGGTTGGATCGGCTCCTTCCTTGAGCCGCTCGGCCTGAAAGTGGCGTTCACGCCGCTGGGCATTACGCTGGCGCTGATGTTCATTGGTATTCCTTTTGTCGTTCGAACCGTTCAGCCGGTTCTTGAGGATATGGAGAAGGACACGGAGGAGGCGGCCGCCACACTCGGGGCGGGACGCTGGCGCATCTTCCGCAAGGTTGTGCTGCCGGAGCTGATTCCGCCCCTGCTCACCGGCTTTGCCCTGGCTTTTGCCCGGGGGCTCGGCGAGTATGGCTCGGTTGTATTCATCTCGGGCAACATGCCCATGCGGACGGAGATTGCTCCGCTGCTCATCATGTCCAAGCTGGAGCAGTACGATTATGCCGGAGCGACGGCGGTGGCGCTGCTGCTGCTCCTTATTTCCTTCCTGATGCTTTTTGTGATCAACATGCTTCAGCGATGGACCCGCAAGGCGTCGCGCTAAGACCCGCACTACTTGAATTTAAGGAGGAATTAGGATGGCTGGAACTGTCCCGCTTCGCGCGAGACGGCCGCAGGCGCCCGCGATTGCTGTGAATGAATCGTCCGCGGTTAAATGGCTGCTGGTCGGAGCGGCCGGGCTGGTGCTGCTGTGGCTGATTGTGCTCCCGCTGGTGATTGTGCTGACCGAGGCGCTCAAGCAGGGCTGGAATGTATACCTGGAAGCGCTGAAGGACCCCGACGCCGCTTCGGCGCTGCGGATGACCCTTCTGGTAGCGGGCATTACCGTGCCGCTGAATACGATATTCGGCGTAGCGGCCGCTTGGGCCGTAGCGAAGTTCAAATTTCGCGGCAAGGGAATGCTCATTACGCTTATTGACCTTCCCTTTGCCGTTTCGCCGGTCATCGGCGGTCTTATCTATGTTCTGGTCTTCGGCGCGCATGGCTGGTTCGGACCATGGCTTGGCGAACATGATATCAAAATCGTGTTCGCGGTTCCGGGCATCGTGCTCGCCACGCTGTTCGTAACATTTCCGTTCGTGGCCCGTGAATTGATCCCGCTGATGGAGGATCAGGGAACGCAGGAGGAGGAAGCTGCGCTGACGCTGGGCGCAAAGGGCTGGCAAATCTTTTTTCGCGTAACGCTTCCCAATATCAAATGGGGTCTCTTGTACGGCATTATTCTGTGCAACGCCCGGGCGATGGGTGAATTTGGCGCCGTCTCGGTTGTATCGGGTCATATTCGCGGGGAGACGAATACACTCCCGCTGCACGTGGAGA
>NZ_ASSC01000674.1 GCF_000520735.1 Paenibacillus forsythiae T98 | reverse complement strand
CTGCGGAGAATCGGACGCGGAGCAGCCGTCTCCGGCGCGGCGAACCGGTCTATGGTCCGCGGCAGTACAGCGAAAGAGCCTATTTTCGCTACACGCTGGCCAATCTGGAACTGGCGCTGCGGCACCGGCTTGCCGAGGAGGACGGCGACCGCTCCGGCAAACCGCTGGACGACGAACGGTACGAAGCGTGGCTGAACCGCCAGGCGGCGAACGCCGTGGTCCGGGTCAATTCTTCCGTGTACGACAAGCTGACGGTGGAGTGACGGGGCCGCTTGCGGAATAGCTCGGTATCACACGACCTGCGCCACCGGATGCGGCTACCCTATCCGGCTGGCGCTTCTTTCATCTGGGAGCATCGGAACAACGGATCGGCGAGGTTTTAAGAAGGAATACTCGCAAGCGCTGCAACAGCCGAACCGCAAATTTCCCCCGTACAGGCACTTCCGGGCATTCGCCCACATACAATGAAATGACCGTGAACCCGTAAGAATGACTGACCGGTTTCATTGTACACGTGCGGGAGGTGTCGCTAAAGTGCCCGGATTGCTTAGCACCATTGCGCTGCTGATTAAAGAACTGACGCTGCTGGTATCGTATGTAAGAAACAATGCGTTTCCCCAACCGCTGACGGAGGAAGAGGAGAGCCGATACTTAGGGATGATGGCGGAGGGAGACGCTAGGGCCCGGAATTTATTGATAGAACATAATTTGCGGCTCGTAGCCCATATAGTGAAGAAATTCGACAACACCGGGGAAGACATGGAAGATTTGATCTCCATCGGTACGATTGGTCTGATCAAAGCAATCGAGAGTTACCGCCCGAACAAAGGGACGAAGCTTGCCACCTTCGCAGCTCGATGTATCGAGAATGAAATTTTGATGCATCTCCGTTCGCTTAAAAAGACCCGCAAGGACGTTTCACTCCACGATCCGATCGGGACGGATAAAGAAGGTAACGAGATTACGCTCATTGATATCCTTGGCTCGGATACGGACGATGTCATCAAAGAAGTGGACCTGAAGATCGAGAAGAGCAAAATCTATCGCAACCTCGACATTCTGGACGACCGGGAAAAAGAGGTGGTGGTCGGCCGTTTCGGCCTGGACACCGGGGGAGAGGAGCGTACACAGCGGGAGATAGCCAAAGAGCTTGGCATCAGCCGCAGCTACGTGTCGCGGATCGAGAAGCGGGCGCTCATGAAGCTGTATCATGAATTTTATAAGGCGAAGCGGTGAGAGAGTTTTTGGGGAGATCTATCAGATGATGGGTCCCCTTTTTTAAGGATATCTTTATAGGACTATGGTTTTTGCCTAACCAATGGTATTCTTTTAACTTGTTCGATTATCTTTAGTAATGCAAATATAGTAACATTCTTGAATTCAATGAAAGCCCAACTAGCGATACGGCCTATTATGTCTCTCTGGAACCACAACGTAACCGCTTTACACTCCGGCAACGACCAGCACCTTCCCTATTCTTAGCTATAGCCTGACAGATGATCGGATGTAAAGTATATGATAACGACTGATATGGATAGAGAATACATGCCGTTATATCTTTCAGTAGAAACTGACAAAAAAGTATCTTGGCATTATAATTGTTATATATATCCTGTGACAGCACTGACCAGGAGGACGGCATGCAATTTCAACCAATGTATGATGATGGGGAATTATTTCTACCGAAGATTGAATTTAATATGACATTGAACCAATCGATTGGCATTATAACGGACTTGAAGCGAAAGCAGCTTTTAATGAATCAATTAGTGAATCATTCCCAATATTATTTATTTCGGGCTGGGCAAAGCGAGTATTTGCGTTTAACGGTGGAAGAGCTAATCACTTTTCTAATCAAAGTATCGGAGAGAGATGGGCGTGCCGCTTTGTTGATAGATTATTTTGCTTTAAAAGAAGAACGGAAAGTAAAAATCAAGGATCTAAGCTCATCGAAAAGGATGTATGTAACATTGCTGCGTGTCTTTTTTGCGCATCAGCCTACACTTGTATTGGAGGAACCCTATTTTTACTTGGAAGAACAAGATCGTCATCATTTTAAACGGATTCTGGATGACCTTTCGAAAGAAAAGCAGATTTTAATTTTAACTTCCAATTTAGAGGATGCCCTTATTTCCTGTGATGCGATTTATCGGTTGAACGAGTCCGGATTCCATCCACTCGATATTCGGGACTCTGAAGAGGATAAGCAGGAAGTTCAGAAACAGGATGAGGCCAATATAACCTTGCAGAAGATCTCTACAAAAAGAAATGACAAAGTGATTTTATTTAATCCGCCTGAAATTGATTTTATAGAAAGTGTAGAGGGTTCGATCCTTGTTCATGTGGGCGGGGAAAATTATGACTGTGCTTTGACGCTAACCGAGCTTGAGCAGAGATTGTTAAATTTCGGGTTTTATAGGTGTCATCGCTCCTACATTGTTAATTTGCAAAAAGTAAGAGAGATTATTACATGGACGAAGAATAGCTACAGCTTGCGATTAAATACAGATAAAGATGCCGTAGTTCCGTTATCTCGTTCAAAATTGCAGGAATTAAAAACACTTCTTAACATTTAAATGGTACCATTCAGGCGATAATAGCTACATTTCAGCGGGTTTTGATGGCTGGAAGCATGCGATCTGTATATGTTTAAGTCATCAACTCTAAGGAAGTGGCGTTTATGGATGTTATCCAAGTAGAACGTATTCGAAAGAGATTTGGAAATAAGGATGCGTTAGCAGATGTGTCTTTTTCAATTCCGAAAGGTGAAATTTTTGGTTTCCTGGGTCCGAGTGGTTCAGGAAAAACAACATTAATCAAGATTTTAACTGCGCAGTTAAATCCGACAAGCGGACAGGCAAGGGTATTGGACCAGCCGGCGGAGAGGATGCAACAGTCTGCACAGAAGATGCGCTTTGGCATTTTGACGGATAACAGCGGTCTATATGAGAGGTTATCGATTGAAGAGAATCTGGAGCTGTATCGTAAGTTATATGATCTTCCTAGATCTTCGATCGATAAGGTGCTGCAGTTTGTTAACTTAAGCGGAGAGCGCAAAAAGAAAGTCAATCTCTTATCGAAAGGGATGCGTCAGCGTGTCATGCTGGCATGCGCGATTATCCATGAGCCGGAATTATTATTTTTAGATGAACCTACTTCGGCTTTAGATCCGGTAAACTCAGTACATATTTATAAGGGCTTACGTTACTTAAATGAGAATGGAACAACGATTTTTTTAACTACGCATGATATGGCTGAGGCAGAATTGATATGTAACCGTGTAGCAATTTTGTATCGGGGACAAATTCAAGCTATCGGCTCACCGAAGGAACTTAAACGGCAGCACCGGGAAAACGTAGTTTGTGTTGACTTAATCAATGGAGAAGCATACGAGCTTCCAATCAATGAGGAAACGGCTGATCAAATAGCCGATTGGATGAAACAGGGGTTAATTGATCGATTGGAAACGAAAGAGCCGACTCTAGGTGATATCTTTATTAAAATGACAGGAAGTGAGTTACTATGAGTATCTCATATAAACGTGTCCGGGCGATATTTGTGAAGGATTACAAAGAATTTTCACGCAATTATGCGGTCTCCATTATGTTGATTTTTCCAGTTATTCTCGCACTTCTTTTTCGGAAGGCAGGTTCGTCTTTGCCTGAAGCCAGCGGTTTTCTTTTTAATACTTCGTTTGTAATACTAACATGTTTCGCACAAGCATGCTTGATTGCGGAAGAAAAGGAGCGTAACACTTTACGGTCGTTAATGTTGACTCCGGCCACGGCCATGGATGTCCTAATTGGTAAAAGTTCATTAGTCTTTGTAATGTCTGCTGTTGTTCTGGCTATTTCTACGTTTATATTTGGCTATGTGCCAGCTAGTATATGGGCGTTTGTGCCAACAATCATTCTTTCGATTATTCTCTATACAGCAGCAGGGACGATATGTGGTTTATTCTCCAAGACATTGCTTGAAGCATCATTATCTATACTTCCTGTGGCTTTCGTATTCATGGGGGCGCCTTGGGGAGCGACGTTTGTGAAAGATTATCCAATCTTCAAAGTGCTGGATTATGTGCCAAGCAGTCAGCTTGTGCATTTGCTAGGCATAAGCAATACAGGTTATACGACGGGAGATGTATTAAACCCACTCCTCATTACTTTGGCATGGACGGTTGTATTAACGATTGTGTCTGTTGTTTTGTATCAGCGGCGGTTAAAGGACGAGTAGGGGGAAATCACAAGAGAACGGCCCACCTGCTTATGGAATCGTCGATAAGCTGTCCGACGTCGAGAAGCTCCAGTCCTATAGAATCGCGAATTTCTACCGAGGAGGAATCAAATTCCGATGAATATAGCCGTCAAGTTGATGCAAAAATTCAAAGACCGCGATACCCAGAATAAGCTGAAGGCCTACCTAGACCAAACGGAGCTTATCCGGAAACGGAATTTGGAAGCATGGGACGATGGGCAGCTTCAAGTGGAATCCCTCCGGCTGCGACAAGAAGCACAATCGGGTGCGCCTTTGGATGAGCTGCTTGTCGATGCTTATGCTTTAGTCTGCGAGGCCGCGAAGAGAATGCACGGATTACAGCCTTACGATGTCCAGATCATGGCTGCCATCGCTCTGCACGAGAGATATTTGATTGAGCAACATACCGGTGAAGGAAAAACGCTCTCTGCGGTTATGCCTGCTTATCTGAATGCGTTGACCGGCAAAGGCGTCCATGTGCTGACTTTTAACGATTATTTGGCCAAGCGGGATGCGGAGTGGATGGGCCCAATTTATCGATTCCTCGGGTTAACGGTGAGCCCGGTTCAAGCGGGCATGAGCCTGTCCGAGAAGCGGGAAGCATACGCCAAGGATATTACCTATGTTACGGCCAAAGAGGCGGGATTCGATTATTTGCGCGACACGATCGCACTAAGCGAAGCTGATACCGTGCATCGCCCTTTTCACTACGTCATCGTCGACGAAGCCGATTCACTTCTTCTCGACGAAGCGCGGGTGCCGCTGGTCATCAGCGGCGATTCGGCCTCTTCCAAGAGCGACGGCTTTCGTTTCGCAGAAGTAGCTCGGCAGCTACAGCAAGCAGAGCATTACGACTTCGACGAGTTCCAGCGGAACGTATACTTGAATGAAGCAGGCGCTGCGAAAGCGGAGTCGCTGCTGGGATGCGGCAATTTGTACGATAGCCATAACAGTCATTTGCTAACCTCATTAAATTGCGCGCTGCATGCGGAATCGCTATTAAAGAAAGACGTCGACTACATCGTCCGGGACGGTGAAATCGAGCTGATCGAAGAATATACCGGCCGCGTGGCGGAGAACAGGTATTTGCCGGACGGGCTGCAAGCCGCGCTTGTAGCCAAAGAAGGGTTGCAGTCCTTGGGCGGCGGAAAGATCCTCGGAACAATTACCCTTCAACACTTCATCAGCCTGTATCCGGGGATTTGCGGAATGACGGCTACCGCGCACGCTTCCGCAATGGATTTCGAAGAGATTTATGCGCTGCAGGTCGTGCAAATCCCACCGAACCGGCCAAACATCCGGATCGACCATCCGCACCGGATTTATACCCATAAAGCAGCCAAGCTTAAGGCGCTTGTACAAGAAATCTCGTCCGTCCATAGAACGGGGCGTCCCATTCTCATTGGGACGTCAAGCGTCGAGGAGTCTGACAGGCTGGCAGAGGCGCTGGCGGTTGCCGGCGTACCTTGCCATGTGCTGAATGCGAAAAACGACGCAGAAGAAGCCGAAGTCATCGCCAAAGCGGGAGAAATCGGCGCCGTGACAGTGTCTACGAATATGGCGGGACGAGGCGTCGACATTCGGCTCGGCGGCGGCGACCCCGCGCAAGCAGAAGTAGTCGCCAAGCTGGGCGGGTTGTACGTGATTGGTACACATGTGAACGAAAGCGTGCGGATCGACGACCAGCTGCGCGGGCGTTCCGGACGCCAAGGCGACCCGGGAGCTTCCGTATTTTACGTAAGCTTGGAGGACGAGCTGCTGCTTCGCTTCGGCATCCATAAAGCGGTTCGCGCTCCCAGGCAGGATGAGGCTCTGGAAGAGCCGGTGCTACGCAGCAAAATCATGAGTATCCAGCGTACTGTTATGGGCCAGAACTTCGATATCCACCAGGAACTGAACGGTTATTCCGATATGGTGGAGGATCAGAGGCGAATTTTATATGCGGAGCGGCTCCGAATTTTGAAAGGCGAGCAGCCGATGAGCCCTGCGGAGCAGCGGGTGCGGCTTTTTTATATCGACGAGTTCTGGGCTGACCATCTGGCATATGTTTCTTACCTTCGCGAAGGCATTCACTTGGAGAGCCTTGCCAGCCGCAATCCGATCGACGAATTTCATGCGCAAATCACCGAAGCTTACGAGCAAATTCCTTCTACAATAAATAGCGCGTCGGAGAATATGCTTGCAAGGCTCGGAGGTTCGAATGATCCGGCGGAGTGGGAAAAGTTTGGTCTCAAGAGCCCCGCTTCCACCCGGACTTATATTATCAGCGATCAATACATTCAGAATAAGCGCAGCTCATGGACAGGAACGACCATATTTGCTTATTGGGGTCGCCAGATTTTGAGGCTGGTATTGTGGCCGGTATACAAGCTGTCAAAATATTGACAGATGAATGGATTATTGATTATCAGGTAGTGCTGAAGGGATACTGAGCTTGCGACAGGGAAATCCGTGCAGTACACTTTCTTTATCCGGTACTATCTCGAAAAAAGGAAGTGTTAAACAGTGAATGTGGACATGGTCATGCGGGAGCTTGAAGCGCTCGGCAAGGAACGAACCAAGAAAATATACAGCTCGAATGGCGCGCACGAACCGCTTTTTGGCGTGGCTACCGGCGCAATGAAGCCGATCTTCAAGAAAACCAAAATAAATCAGCCTCTGGCTGAGCAGCTTTACGCCACGGGGAATTACGACGCCATGTATTTTGCCGGCATTATAGCCGATCCCAATGCAATGACGGAAGCCGATTTTGAAAGGTGGATGGATGCGGCTTATTTTTATAGTTTGCGACGTAACCCCCCTCGCTTTAGCTATGGGGATGTAAGTCGCCATCTGC
>NZ_ASSC01000673.1 GCF_000520735.1 Paenibacillus forsythiae T98 | reverse complement strand
GCAGAGCGGGCAGCTCGGCCTTGGACTGAGACTGGAGCCGCCGGGAGGAGACGAGGAGATATGGCGGCTGTCCTTCTGGGCAGAGGGGCGGGAAGAGAGCGGCTTCTGGCTTCCCGCAGCCTCGGTCTGGAGCAGCGGCGAGCGGGAGTTCACGCTCTGGGGCAGGCGCTATAAGGGAATTCAGGAACAGCTGCTGGCGGCGCTGGGGCGGGCTTCCGAATTGTCGCCGGATATTTCGCGGGCGCTGGAGTCCGGCGCTCCAACGGGCGTGAACCTTGAGCCGGAACGGCTGTATTTTTTTCTGAAGGAGACCGTGCAGGAGCTGACGAAACGGGGAATTACCGTCCAGCTTCCGTCGCGGTGGAGCAAGGAGGGGCGCC
>NZ_ASSC01000672.1 GCF_000520735.1 Paenibacillus forsythiae T98 | reverse complement strand
CTTGCCGCTGTCAGCCGCCGAAGCCTCTCCGGCGTCGCCGCTTCCGCCGCCGCCGATCACGCCGATCACTTCGCCGACCGCGACATTGTCTCCGTCTCTGCGCAAAATGGCGGAAATGACGCCGCTCTCCTCCGCGCTGATTTCCAGGTTGACCTTATCTGTCTCAAGCTCGGCCAGAACGTCCCCCTGGCCGACACGGTCTCCTTCTTTTACAAGCCACTTATGGATCGTGCCTTCGGTAATGGATTCGCCCAGATCGGGCACTTTAATATCGGACACAGGCCGCTACCTCCCCAAATTGTGATTATTGCTATCGTGACACCGTCCCGGAAGGAGACGGTACAGGCGCTTTGGTTGGCAAGTTCAAGTTCAGTGCTTCCGTGACGATTCTGCGCTGCTCAAAGGTATGGACGTCCGCATAGCCGCTGGCCGGGCTTGAGCGTTCCGGACGGCCGATATACCGTACAGCGGTATGATTCGGCGCTATGGCGCGCAGCCGAGGCTCGATGTAGCTCCAGGCGCCCATATTCTTCGGCTCTTCCTGTACCCAGACGATCTCTTGCAGGGAAGTGAACGTGTTCAGGAAGACGGCCAGTTCGCGCGCCGGGAACGGGTAGAGCTGTTCCAGGCGCAGGATATGCAGCCAGGATAAATCCTGTCCCGACGCCGCTTCCACCTCGGCTTGCAGGTCGATGGCGACTTTACCGCTGCATACGACCAGGCGCTTCACCGCGCCGGGAGTCTGCCCGAGCAGCGGTTCCGGCAGCACGGCCTGAAACTGGCCGGACGCCAGCTCCGCGCCGGATGAAGCGCTGCGCGGATTGCGGAGCAGGCTCTTCGGCGTCATGATGACGAGCGGCCTTGCGTCCGCCTGTCCGCACAGTGAAGCCTGACGGCGAAGCAGATGGAAGTACTGGGCGGCGCTGGTAAGATTCGCAACCGTCCAGTTTTCCTCTGCGGACAACTGCAAGTACCGTTCCAATCGGCCGCTGGAGTGCTCTGGACCCTGGCCTTCATAGCCGTGGGGCAGCAGGATGGCCAGGTTGCTGCGCTGCGTCCATTTGGCGCGTCCGGCGGAAATGAACTGGTCGATAATGACCTGCGCGGCATTGGCGAAATCGCCGTACTGCGCCTCCCACAGCACGAAGGTCTCCGGCGCAAATACATTGTAGCCGTACTCGTAGCCGAGCACCGATGCCTCCGATAGCGGGCTGTTGTAGACCCCGAAGGAAGCCTTGGCGTCTTCAAGCCGGTGAAGCGGGCAGTAGAGCTTTCCCGACTCGCTGTCGTGGAGAACGAGATGCCGCTGCGAGAAGGTGCCGCGCTGCGCGTCCTGGCCGCTCAGCCGGATGGGCGTTCCGTCCTGGAGGATGGTCGCGAAAGCCAGCGTTTCGGCCAGCGCCCAATCCGTCTTCTCCCCGTCGCTTAACTGATCCTTGCGCCGCTGCAGAATCCGCTGGAGCTTCGGGTACACCTTGAAGCCCTCGGGGAAGGACAGCAGCTGGCGGTTGATGCTCTGAAGCCTGCCCAGCGGAACGGCTGTAGGCGCCGGACTTGCCTCCTCGGCCTGCAGGGCGACCGCCGTCTTCGTTTCCCCGGTCTTCTGCTTGCCCTCTTTCATCCGTTCATAGGCCTGCTGAAGCACATGGTCGGCTTCGGAGATCATCCTGGTCAGCTCGCCCTCGGCAATCACCTTCTCGCGCTCCAGTCTTTCGGCATAAATCCGGAGAACGGTGGGATGATTCTTCACCTTGCCGTACACAATCGGCTGGGTCATTTCGGGATCATCCATTTCATTATGTCCGTGCCTGCGGTAACCGATCAGATCGATCAGGAAATCCTTTTTGAACAGGCTGCGGTATGCGCTGGCCAGGCGTACGGCGGCAATGCAGGCCTCCGGATCGTCGGCATTGACATGGACAATCGGAATCTCATAGCCTTTGGCAAGGTCGCTCGCATAGTGCGTGGAGCGCGAATCCCCGCTCTCCGTCGTGAAGCCGATCCGGTTATTGACGATGATGTGGATCGTTCCGCCATTCTGATAACCCTCAAGCTTGCCGATGTTCAGCGTCTCCGCCACGATGCCTTCGCCCGGGAAGGCGGCGTCCCCGTGCATCAGCACGGCCATGGCCTTGTTCGTATCCAGCCCGGGCAGCCCCGGAGCGCTCCGGTCTTCCTGGGCCGCGCGCGCAAAGCCCTCCACGACCGGATTGACGAATTCCAGATGGCTCGGGTTGTTGGCAAGCGTCAGCCG
>NZ_ASSC01000671.1 GCF_000520735.1 Paenibacillus forsythiae T98 | reverse complement strand
GGTTCGAGTGGCTGCTGGGCGATCAGTTCTTTCCCCATAAAAATGGCCGTGGTGCGGATCTGGCATGGGTAGAAGAATGGGACGACGGACGGGGCGGGAAGAGCCGCTTCCTGCGAGTTGAGCGTCAGGAGCTGAGCGGGGATGACCTAACGATCCAACAGATTGTGTTCAAAATGGACAGCGACAACGTTGGCGACCAGGTCGATACGCAGCAGTACGCTGCCGATCATGGGATCGACATTCCTGATGATGCGGAGCTTCCGGGCATTGGCGAGCTTCTTTGCGGGTATGTGACGAATGACGAGACGCTCCGGCATCCACGCGGGCGGTCAGCGCTAAGGAATATCGACACGATTCAAGAGGAGATCAACTGGACAATCACACGAGATTCCATCGTGTTTGAAAAGCACGGGAAACCGAAGTTGGCGATCCCGCGCGGGCTATGGGATACGGTCGCGCAGTCCAATCAGGCGAATTACGGTGCCCGCTTCGTCCGGAATGCGGACTTGGAAGTGGTCAGCTACAACGAGAACAATGGTGCTGTGCCGCTGTACATCACCTGGGATGCCAAAACGGAACAGTCCTTTTCTCACGTCGAGCGACTGATCCGGTACATGCTGGCCGTGTCCAAAACATCCGTCCAGGCGGCCGGGCTGGAGGATGCCAAAGGAGACACGGGCATCGCGCTGCTGTACCTCTGGATTCAGTCAGTAATAAAAGCCGAAGCAATTAAGGATAAATTCGACGGCGCCATCAAAGACGCCATCCGGAAGTGTATGCTGCTCGAAAACGCGCTCGGCTCTGGCGGGCTCAAGCCGGTGAACCCCGTCATTGAATGGGGTGACATGCTTCCGAAGGCGGAGAGCGAACGCGACACCGAAGAGGCCGACAAATACGACAAGGGCGTGCAGTCCCTGGAGACCACGGTCAGACGCCTGCATCCTGACTGGTCTGAGGATGCCATCTCCGCCGAGATCCAGAAGATTTCAGACGAGAAGGCGGTCGACAGTTTGAACCCGACATACAACCAACCGCCACGGGTGACGGTGTAGGATGGCGGCCCCGGATGAAATCATTGCGCTGTACATCGCTGCTGACGAGCGGCTTCGTCGCCTGATCCAAGATTTTGAGTCAGGCAGCCTTACCGCCCGCCGGCAAAGGGAGCTGGAGCAGCAGATCGACGCAATCATCGCCGAGTTGACGGGTGAGTCCGGACAACGGATTGCTGAACTGATTGGCGAGCAGTACCGTGCTGGCGCCATGGCGGTCGTGGAGCAACTGGCCGCGGCTAAGGTAACGGCGGAGTTGATCAACGACTCGCTTGAACCGATCATTCACCAGCAGGCGGCGCAGGCGATCATGGATGAAGCCTTTTATTCCATCCTTGAAGCATCTGAGCACATGAGCGCGGACGCCAAGCGGCGCATCCGGGACATCGTGCAGGCTGCGAACCAGCGGT
>NZ_ASSC01000670.1 GCF_000520735.1 Paenibacillus forsythiae T98 | reverse complement strand
GTGCGGTCAAGGTGGAGCTGAATCCCCGCCAGCAGAATGCGGGCATCAATATGATTCTGGTTGAAGTGTACATCCATATCGTTACCGAGGTGGCGGTCGTGGTCCCCTTTGACATGGAGCCGCAGGTGGTCGATACGGAAATCCCCGTCTCTTATCTGATGGTCGTCGGAGATGTGCCGATGTACTATTACGACAATCAGGGCAGGCCGGTTGGCGAGGGAAGCGCCAGCGCGCCGAATATTGCGCTGCCCGCGCCCTCCGGCGGAGTCAGCACGCCGGGCGCGAGCGGCCGCGCCGGCCAAAGCGAGAGCGGCGGCGCGCAAGGCCCGGGCACGCAGAGCGGCCCGGGAGCGGGCGCTCCGGCGGGGAACGGAGCGAACG
>NZ_ASSC01000669.1 GCF_000520735.1 Paenibacillus forsythiae T98 | reverse complement strand
CGGAGCTAAAGACGATACAGCCGCAACTGCCGGCTCTGATGGCGGAGGCAAGGCCGGGGGCGGGAAATTAACGGTGTACTCCCCGAATGCGGCGGAAATCAACAACCCCATCATTAAAGAATTTCAAGACCGCACCGGCATTACGGTGGACTTGATCTCCGGAGGCACCGGGGAACTGCTGAAACGGGTGCAGGCGGAAGCCGGAAATCCGCTTGGCGATGTATTCTGGGCCGGCGGCGCCGACTCCCTGGAATCCTATAAAGAATATTTCCAGCCTTACAAGACCAAGGAGTTCGACAATTTGCTGCCGGCTTACGTGGACAAGAATTCCTACTGGACGCCATTCAACGCGCTGCCGATGGTTATTACCTACAACAAAGAGCTGGTGTCCGAGAATGAGCTGCCCAAATCCTGGGAGGATCTGCTTGATCCGAAATGGAAAGGCAATATCGCTTTTGCCGACCCGTCCAAATCCGGCTCTTCCTACACTCAGCTTGTGACGATGCTCACGGCGTTCGGCAAAGAAGACGGCAAGGGCTGGGATTACGTGAAGAAGCTGGTGGCGAATATGGACGGCAAAATCCTCTCCGGCTCAAGCCTGGTGCAGCGCGCCGTTCCGGACAAGGAATTCGCGCTCGGCATCACCCTTGAGGATGCGGCTCTTCGTTACATTGAAGGAGGCTCGCAAATCGGGATCATTTATCCGTCGGAAGGAACCTCTGCCGTACCTGACGGCGCAGCCATTATTAAAGACAGCAAAAATCTCGAACAGGCCAAGCAGTTCGTCGATTTCCTCGTAAGCAAGGACGCGCAGGAGATTGTGCAAAAAGAATTCAAGCGCCGCTCCGTACGGAACGATGTAGCTCCTGTAGAGGGTCTGCCTCAGACCGGCGACATCAAGCTCGTTGATTATAACTTTGACTGGGCTGCGGCCAATAAAGACGAAATTATTAAAAAGTTCACCCGGATCACGACTGGACAGGAATAACGCATCACGTATCAGGGAGAA
>NZ_ASSC01000668.1 GCF_000520735.1 Paenibacillus forsythiae T98 | reverse complement strand
CGAAGGTGTTAAGGGGTTTTGGCAGTTGAGCAGGCGAAGCGAAGCCGCCGTCCCGAAGGGGCCAAAAACGCGGCACGCGAAGGTTTTAAGGTTTTGGTTCTTTGCTTGCAGGAGCGCCGCAGTCCAAGCGGTCCCGCAGGGATAAGCGGTTGCACCACAAAAATAAACCAAGGAGCGCCTCCGCCCCTGACCCCGCCAAACTTTTCGGGTGTCCAGAGGGCGGAGCCCTTGGGGTCCCCCTTGGCTAAGGGGGATTTAGGGGGATCGAAAAAGGAGGTATTATTCATGCTGGCCAAACGCATCATACCCTGCCTGGACGTCAAGGACGGCCGGGTAGTAAAGGGCGTTAACTTTGTAAACCTGCGGGATGCCGGCGATCCGGTGGAGCTCGCGGCGATTTATGACCGGGAGGGCGCGGATGAGCTGGTGTTCCTGGATATTTCCGCCTCGGTGGAAGGCCGGGCGACCATGGTCGAGGTCGTGCGCAGGACGGCGGGCGAGATCTCCATTCCGTTCACCGTGGGAGGAGGCATATCGGCTCCTGAGCATATGAAGACGATCTTGCGCGCCGGAGCCGACAAAATCGGCATTAACACCGCGGCTGTCAACAATCCGCAGCTGATTCTCGAAGGAGCGCGGCGGTTCGGTTCCCAATGTATTGTAGTGGCGGTCGATGCCAAATATAATGAGAATTGGGGCGAGTGGGAAGTGTACACCCACGGAGGACGCAAGCCTTCCGGAATCAAGGCGCTGGAGTGGGTGAAGGAGGCCGAAAGGCTGGGAGCGGGCGAGATTTTGCTCACCAGCATGGATGCTGACGGCACCAAGGACGGCTTTGATATTAAACTTACCTCTGCGGTCAGCGATCTGGTGGACATTCCGGTAATTGCGTCGGGCGGAGCGGGCAAGATTGAACATTTTTATGATGTGTTCACTGCGGGCAAGGCGGATGCCGGGCTTGCGGCGACCATTTTTCATTATAAGGAAATCGGGATCGGCGATTTGAAGGCCGACTTAAAACAAAAGGGTGTGGAGATCCGATGAACGAAAACAATACAACGTCTGGGCAGCAGGAGATACTGGAAGGAATACGCTGGAATGATGCCGGGCTTCTGCCGGCCATTGTGCAGGACGATACCACTCTGGAAGTGCTGATGTTCGCATACATGAACCCGGAATCGCTGAAGCTGTCGCTGGAGAGCGGACAGACCTGGTTCTGGAGCCGCTCGCGTGGGGAATTATGGCATAAGGGGGGCACTTCGGGCAACACCCAGGCAATTACCTCGATTCATTACGACTGCGACAGCGATACGCTGCTCGTGAAGGTCAAGCCGGAGGGTCCGGCGTGCCATACGGGCGAAGTGTCCTGCTTCTACCGCGAGCTTCCGCTTGCAGGCAAGGCTGCGGCTGACACGCCGCAGGCGGACGAATTACATAACGGCGGCAGCCAGACAGCCGAGGGCCGTTTTGCCGTCCTGGCCGAGCTGGAGCGCGTTATCGCCGAGAGAGAAGCGGAGCGTCCGGAAGGAGCCTACACCACATATTTGTTCGACAAAGGCGTGGACAAGATCCTGAAGAAGGTGGGCGAAGAGACAGCGGAAACGATTATCGCCGCCAAGAACAAGGACAACGCCGAGCTCCGGCTGGAGGTCAGCGATCTGATCTATCATTTGCTCGTCCTGCTGCAAGAGCGCAAGCTCCCGCTGGATGAGATTATGGCCGAGCTGAGCGCGCGCCACGAGCGGCCCCGCCGCGACTAGTACAGAAGGGAGCCTCTCCATGCTTATCGATTACCATACCCACCACGAGCGCTGCGGACATGCCGTAGGCAAGCTTGAGGATTACGTTCGCCGGGGCATTGAACTCGGCCTTAAGCAGCTCGGCCTGTCGGATCATCTGCCGCTGGTTCACGTCGACCCGGCGCAGTATTATCCGGAGATGGCTATGCCGCTGGAGGAGCTTCCCCGTTATGTAGAGGAATGTCTGGCCCTGAAGGAGCGTTACCGGGGAGTCATTGATCTCCGGGTGGGGCTTGAAGCCGATTATATCGAAGGGTATGAAGATAAGATCCGCGAGCTGCTCGCTCCCTACCCCTGGGATTATCTGATCGGCTCGGTGCATTTTCTTGGCGAGTGGGACATTACCGACTTTCGTCAGGTCCACGGCTGGGAGGGCCAGGAGCCTCTTGAGGTCTACCGGCGTTATTATCAAGCGATAGGCAAGGCCGCATCTTCAGGGGTATACGATATAATAGGACATATGGATGTTATCAAAAGATTCGGCTACGGACCGGATACCGCCGAAGGCAGGGCGGAAGTGAGGGAGCTGGAGCGCGGCGCGCTGCGGGCGATAGCGGATGCGGGAATCGCAATGGAGCTGAACGCCTCCGGCCTGTTCAAGCCATGCGCGGAGATGTTTCCGGCTTCGCATGTGCTTAAGCAAGCGCTTGAGCTGGGCATCCCGCTGACGCTGGGCTCGGACGCTCATGATCCGGCCAAGCTTGGCGAGGGCCTTCCGGAGGCCCGCAAGCTGCTCTGGGATACGGGATTTCGTGAACTTGCGGTGTTCGAAGACCGCCGCCGGGAAATGGTCCCTTTTGAAGGATAATAATTTAACATAGGAGGGGCGCTATGCAGCACCATTCATTGCGTATTTTTTCCGGATCGTCCAATCCGAAGCTGGCTGCGGATATTGCTTCAAGGCTTGGCGTGGAGCTGGGGAAGATCAAGCTGACCCGCTTCAAGAGCGGCGAGATTTATGTGCACTATGAAGAAACCATCCGGAATTGCGACGTCTTTTTGCTGCAATCTCTCTCCCATCCCATCAATGAGCTGTTCGTCGAGCTGCTGGTGATGATTGACGCCGCCAAACGGGCATCGGCCCGCACGGTCAATATTATCGTTCCGTATTACGGCTATGCCCGTCAGGAGCGCAAATCCGCGCCGAGAGAACCTATTTCCGCCAAAATGGTTGCCGACGTGCTGACGACAGCCGGCGCCACGCGTGTGCTGACCATTGACCTGCATGCGGCTGCGATCCAGGGCTTCTTCAACATTCCGGTGGATCACCTGACGGCCCTTGATCTGATCAGCGGCTATCTGAAGACCAAGAATCTGTCCGATGTGGTCGTTGTATCGCCGGATGCCGGCCGCGCTTCCATGGCCGAGAAGCTGGCAAGCAAGCTGGACTCGCCGTTTGCGATCATGATCAAGAAGCGTCCCGCCCATAATGAATCGGTTATAACCCACGTCATTGGCGATGTGGAGGGACGGACGCCGGTCATTATCGAGGATCTGATCGATACGGGAACGACCATTGTCAACGTTGTCGAAGGACTCAAGGAGAGAGGGGCGAAGAACAGTATCGTCTGCGCCACGCACGGGCTGTTCTCCGGCCCGGCGATTGAGCGGCTGGATCATCCCGGAATCGAGGAGGTGGTCGTGACCGATTCGATCGAGCTGCCCGAAGGCCATTCCGGCCGCTTCACCGTTCTCTCGGTCGCTCCGATGTTGGCGAGGGCCACAAGCATTATTATCGAAGGCGGTTCTATAGACAAGCTGCTTGGAGACGCGGGAATATAAATTCCCCGTCTTTTTTCGTCTCGCGAATGAAACGGGATACGGGCTTCCGGCACCTGTTCAACTTGAAAATCTCTCTCGATTTTATGGTATACTGTGTGAAGACAGCCGGGACCCGTACGGGAAGCGGCAAACGTGAAGTTTGGAGAAACGCTCGGGCAAAGCGCGTCTTCTGTTGGAGAGAGGGTTAGGGAGCTTACGAGGAGGTGCCTTGCTTCCATGATAGACAAGATTTCAGAGACCGACGGCGGAACCGGAAAGATTATCCCTGTCACTCTGAACGCTAATTTTTTCTTTGAGAGAGCCGTCCGTTCGCTGGATCGCTTTCAATATGAAAAAGCACTGAAAAATTTCCGCAAGGCGGTTGAATATGAACCGGAAAATCCGGTTAATCATTGCAATATGGCGGGTATACTGTCGGAGATGGGGGATTACGAGGCGTCCAACGCCGTCCTGGCCCATGTACTGGACAACGTGGACCCGTCCATGACGGAATGCCATTTCTATATGGCCAACAACTTCGCCAATATGGAAAGATTCGAGGAGGCCGAACGCTCGCTGGTTACGTATCTTGAGGAGGATGCTAACGGCGAGTTTCTTGCGGAATCGGAGGAACTGCTCGAACTGCTGCACTACGAGCTCGACCGTCCTGTTTCGCTCAGCCGGATTCGCAGCCGGGAGGGGGCGGTAGAGCATGACCGCGCCCGGAGTCTGCTGGAAGAAGGGAAATTTCCGGAGGCGGTTCGTCTCCTGGAGGAGATTACCGAGGGGACGCCCGATTTTTTGGCGGCGCATAATAATCTGGCGCTGGCGCATTTCTATATGGGCCGGTTCGCCAAGGCGAAGGAATGTATCGCGCGGGTGCTGGAGCAGGAGCCGGGAAATTTGCACGCGCTCTGCAATCTGGCGATCTTCCTTCAGTATGAAGGGGACCGGAGCGCGCTGGATGAGCTTGTGCATATGCTTGAGGTTACCGTCCCGTTCCACCGGGAGCATGTCTTCAAACTCGCGACGACCATGGGGATTCTGGGACGGCATAGAGTGGCTTACAGCCATTTCCGCCGTCTGCTGAAGGATCAGGAGATCGGCGGTGACGCCGGGC
>NZ_ASSC01000667.1 GCF_000520735.1 Paenibacillus forsythiae T98 | reverse complement strand
GAAGCCCCTGCCGGCAGGTGCGGTGGTCATATACGACCGGAGCCGGGCGCATAAGGTCGGCCAGCTTAAGAGCGGCCGATGTTGCCGTTGTTGTCATAAGAGGTCATCCTTTCTTGAAATGAAGTGATTTCTTGAGTATATCATCAGTATATCAGCGGATTGTAAAGAGGTCGGCTTGCTTTGGTAAAGCAAGCATTAAATATGCCGGGAGGGACGAAGCGGACCTGGGCAATGCCGCATCGTCCGGCCCGGCTCTGTGTTAGTCGAAGCTCCGCTCGGAGCAATACTTGCCGAAGGGCCGCCCGGTATTTCACCTTCTTCATCTCTTGGCTCGGCGGCCCGGCGGCCTTAATTATTCTTCCGGATTCCGTCCTCCACCAGCGGACGCTCGGAGGGTTCAGGTACGGCCGGCCTTGCCTGGCCCGAACCGACGGCGACCAAGGCTTGCTGCGGCCGGTAAATGTCGCGCGACAGCTTTTTTCTGTCTACGGCCTTGCCGTCGACCTTACGGGTTACATAGGTCTCCACGATATATCCCGCCTTGCCGCTCTGGAGCGTCCGCGAGGCTCCGGGCGGAAGAGAGGCGTCGGAAACGGTCCGGCTGCCGGGCGACAGGATATCGACGGTCCGGGACTCGACCTCGTACGATACATTTTGCGGGAAGGTGCCAAAGAACTTGACGGTCAGCGCCCGGCCCGCTACGGCGGATCGGATCAATAAATAATGGCCGGTATTGTTGCGGAAGCGGAAATTGATCGACCCCTGGGAGAACGTCGCATCCTGGCCTTTGGGCAGGTAGCTTACCGGCAGGGAGTGGCTGCGCCGCTCCACGATTTCAAGTCCCGTGCGCAGAGCCGCATTGTACAGCGTACTGGACACTTGGCAGATTCCGCCGCCGACCCCCGGCTGGAGCCGTCCGCTTACGATAACCGGCGCTTCGCGGAAGCCGGTCGTTTGCTCCGCTTTTTCAATGGCCTTGCCGTAGTCGAATATTCCTCCGGGGGGAAGAAGTGTATCATTCACGGCCTTCGCGGCGGAGTTCACGTTGTAGCTTCTTCCCGGTCCGCTTGAGCCCAGCGAGGTGCTGAACTCGGCAATCTTGCGCGCCACTCCCTGATCCTGCAGCGACTTTACCGTCACATCCGGCTGTACGGTCTTAAGCGGAAGCTGAACGACGACGCCCTTGCTCCGCAGAGCCTCCAACTGGCTCAAGCTTTCCGGCAGCGCGGCCCGAAGCGAGGATTCCATGGCGTTCCAGTCAATCCTGCGCGACGTTTCCCCCGGTGTATAGACAATTTGATCGCTCTCCGTAATTCGCCGGGTGGCATTCACAGGTTCGCCGAATGCGGTCCGCTCCCACTGCGGACTCAGGGTGCGTTTCAGCGGCGCGCTGTCCCAGTTCGCTTCAAGGCCCCATGTCTTGACAAAGCTGCGGCGGGCCTTGACCCGATCCAGCAGCCCCCCGTTCGTCAGCCGGTCCAGCCCCTCCAGAAACGGGTCCGCATCATATGAAATGCCCGCGTCCTTCAGCGTAACCTGAATCTCCGTCTCCCCGCCTCCAGTCAGTGTGACGGGAATGGCGTGCAGCGCCTGAAGCTTCCGTTCCAGCTCCGCCCTCGCTTTTGCTATGTCCATTCCTCCGACATTCCAGCCCGCAAGCGTCGTTCTCTCCGGAACGCTGCGCTGTCCCGCATATAAATACAGCCCTCCGTATACTAGCGAAGCCGCCAATATCAGTCCGATTAGCGCAATCAGGGCGCCATGTGTTTTTCTCATCGCAATGTCGTCTCCTCTGATACGGTAAATTTGCTCCAAGAGTCCGGTTCGGCCGTGAAGGTCTTTAGAGATACGGTTCTCCATGCCGATATAGCGCGAATGGGACGCGGGTCCGGGCCCTGAGCATTTAAATATATGCCGGGTCCCAGTAAAACTTTCGGGTACTCAAGCGGTTACGGATTTGTTACAATAGATACGTCTGTGAAAATACCGCAGTTTGTGAAAGCTTGCACGGCGGTTTGCAGACAGCGTGGAACGGATAAGTCAGAATCGGGAAGTGATATGATGATCGAAATGCAGGATATCTGGAAGACATATCCTAACGGCACCCATGCACTTCAAGGAGTGTCGGTCAAAATTGACCGCAACGAATTTGTATATATCGTCGGCCCGTCGGGCGCGGGCAAATCGACGTTCATGAAATTGATTTATCGGGAGGAATCGCCGACCAAGGGCCAGATTTCTGTAGGAGGCTTCAACATTGGCAAGCTCAAGCCGCGCAAAATCCCTTATGTGCGCCGGAATATCGGCGTCATATTTCAGGATTTCAGACTGCTTCCGAAGCTGACGGCTTTCGAGAACGTCGCGTTTGCGATGGAGGTTATCGAAGCGCCGAGAAAGCAGATCAAGAAGCGGGTGAACGAAGTTCTCGACCTGGTGGGCCTCCGTTCCAAAGGAAATCGCGAGCCTTCCCAGCTCTCCGGCGGGGAGCAGCAGCGGATCGCCATCGCCCGGGCCATCGTCAACAATCCTTCGGTCATTGTGGCGGACGAGCCCACGGGAAATCTCGACCCGGAGACGTCGTGGGGCATTATGCAGCTACTGGATGAGATTAATTTTCGCGGCACTACGATAGTCATGGCTACCCATAACCGGGACATCGTGAACAAGATGCGCAAACGTGTTCTGGCCATTGAGCATGGACAGATCGTCAGAGACCAGCTGAGAGGAGAATACGGATATGAGTTTTAAAACCTTCTTGCGGCATGTGCGGGAAGGCTTCAAGAACGTATTCCGCAACGGCTGGATGTCGGTGGCCTCCATCACATCCATTGTCGTCTCCTTGCTTGTGCTGGGCGTATTTATTTTATTGGTGCTGAATGTCAATTCATTGGCGGACAAAGCGGACAGCCAGGTGCAGATTACCGTCCATTTGTCGCTGGAGACCAAACAGGCGCTGCGGGAGACGCTCCAGAATGAGATCGGCAGCATGCCGGAGGTCAGCAAGGTCGAGTTCGTTCCCAAAGATCAGGGTCTGGAAGAGCTGCGCAAGGATTTGGGTCCGGATGCCGACAGTATACTGGAAGGATTTGACAAGGATAATAATCCGCTAAATGACGCTTTCCGGGTGGAAGTAGTGGAGGCGACGACCGTGCCGTTTGTGGCGGAGAAGATCGAGGCGCTGAACGACAAGCATCCCGAGAAACCGGTATACAAGGTGAAATACGGGGAGGGCGCCGTTGAGACTTTGTTCAAGATCACGCGCACGATCCGCAACGTTGGCTTTGTTTTTGTCGCGGGGCTTGGCGTCATGTCGATGTTCCTGATTTCCAACACGATCCGGGTGACCATACTGGCCCGCCGCAAGGAGATCGGAATTATGAAGCTGGTGGGGGCGACGAATGCTTTTATTCGATGGCCGTTCTTTATAGAGGGAGGGCTGATCGGCCTGCTGGGCTCGCTAATTACAGTCGGGGTTCTGTACGCCGGTTACAGCGGTCTGAATACGTCCATGAAGGGCGATCCGCTGATGGGATGGACCCTGCTGCCCTTTGACGATATCTGGATGCAGCTGAGCGGTCTGCTGGTCGGACTCGGGATGCTGATTGGCATATGGGGAAGCACCGTGTCTATCCGTAAATTTTTGAAGATCTGACAATTAAGGACAAAGGACGGGGAACGCGAGTTGAAAAAAATAGCCGCCGGTTTAGCTGTATTGCTGCTGTCTGCCGTAATGTTCCAGCCCTCTGAAGGATATGCCAGGAAACCAAGCATCGCCGAGATTGACAAGCAGCTCAAGCAGCTGCAGCAGGATGTGCAGAACGCCAGGAAGCAGCAGGAGAAGGCGGCCGCCCAAGGCCAGGAGGCGCAGCACTACAGGAATAAAACGAACCAGAGTCTGCAATATGTGCTCGGCCAGATTGAACAGGTCAGGGGCGAAATGAAGCAGATTTCAACTAAAATCGATAACACCGAGGCCTCGCTCAAGACAACGGCCTCGGAGCTGGACGCCGCGCAGGAGCGGGTGGATTCGCGGCAGAAGCTGATCGAATCCCGCGTCCGTCTCATGTATACGGATGGGGCGGTGTCCTACCTTGATGTGCTGCTCTCTTCCAAGAGCTTCTCGGATTTTCTGGACCGCGCCGATTCGCTCAAGACTATCGTGGATCAGGACCAGGATTTGCTGGACCAGCATAAGCGGGATGAAGCGACCGTCGCCGAGAAGAAGAGAGAGCTGGAAGGGCAGTACGCCCAGGCCAAGCAGCTGTACACCGATCTGGAATCCCGGCGGAGCGTCCTGAAGGATAAGGAAGCGGAGAAGCAGCAGCTGATCGCCTATTACGACAAGGCGATCGACGACGCGGAGGATATCAGCCAGGAGCAGAACGCCAAGCTGGTGCAGCTGGCGAGCCAGCGGGCCGCGCTCGCAGATCAGAAGGACAGGCTAAGAGCTGAAGAAGCGGCCCGAAGAGCGGCGGCGGCCAAGGCGGCAGCGGCGAAAAAAGCGGCTGAGGAAGCAGCCAGAAGAGCTGCCGCAGCGGCGGCCAGCTCCGGAAATTCGGATGACGAGCACGGCGGCGACGATTCGAGCGGCACTTACGCCAGCGGCAGCGGACCGCTGCTGCTGCCCGTAGGCAACGCGCGGGTGTCCTCGCCGTACGGCTACCGGATTCATCCGGTTACGGGAGAGCGCAAGCTGCATACCGGCGTTGACTTTGCGGTTCCGCAGGGCACGGACATTCACGCGGCCGAGGCGGGGACCGTCATCGTCGCGGAATGGTGGAGCGGATACGGTTACTGCGTGGTCATCGACCACGGCGGCGGCATGTGGACGCTGTACGGACACATCCGCGAGGGCGGGATCAAGGTTAGCGTGGGAGACAAGGTGAAGCGCGGAGAGACTATTGCGGAATCAGGCGCCACCGGCCGGGTAACCGGACCGCATCTTCACTTCGAGGTACGGATCGACGGAACGCCGGTTGAACCGATGGATTACCTGTAATTTAGCGGCATTATAAATAATATTGTGCATTCCGGCATATACTGGAAGTCAGACTGATCCTTAAGGGACGAACCTTAGGCAGACCGGGAGGATGGACAAGAAGGGACGGTGAAGGCTTCATGTTAAAGAAGAGCACGGCGGCTTTTATGGTCATCGCGGCCCTGCTGTGCGGCAGCCTGCTGACGCTGGCCGTGACGGGCTCGCTCTTCTCCGGACAAGCTGCCGGAGAGAGCGCGTCAACGGTTTTGACAAGCAGCGGGCTTGCGCAGAGCGAAGCGAAGAAGCTTGGGACGGCGCTTGGCCTGATCGAGAGCAAATACTACCAGAGCGTGGATCGAAGCAAGCTGATCAACGGCGCGGTCAACGGAATGATGGAAGCGCTCGGGGACCCTTACTCGAACTATATGGCCAAGGAAACGGCGGAGAAGTTCGAAGAGAGCATCGAGGGCTCGTTCACCGGCATCGGAGCCGAGGTTGCCTCGGATAACGGCAAAGTCGTCGTTGTATCCCCGATTAAAGGTTCGCCGGCCGAGAAGGCCGGAATTCAGGCGAAGGATATTATCGTCTCCGTGAACGGCGTATCGCTGGAAGGAATGGATTTGAACGACGCCGTCGCCAAGATTCGCGGCCCCAAAGGCAGCACGGCGGTTCTCGTCATCCGGCGCGGCGGTTCGGCGCAGTCCTTGACCTTTAATATCAGACGGGATAATGTGACGCTGGAGACGGTCTACTCTTCTATGGAGAAGAATGGCGTTGGCGTAATCGAAATTACGCAGTTCTCGATGAACACCGCCGCCCGCTTCAAGGAGGAACTGTCCAAGCTGGAGAAAAAAGGTCTGAAAGGCCTTGTTATTGACGTCCGCAACGATCCGGGCGGCGTACTGCCGGTTGTTATCGATATTGCCGAGCAGTTCGTGCCAAAGGGCAAGACGATCGTCCAGGTGGAGGACAAGGACAAGCAGCGTGACCGACAGATTTCCAAGGGCAGCGGCAAGGATTATCCGGTTGCCGTGCTGATGAACAAGGGGAGCGCGAGCGCCTCGGAAATCCTGGCGGGAGCTCTGCAGCAGTCCGCAGGAGCCAAGCTGATCGGCGATAATTCCTTCGGCAAGGGGACGGTGCAGACCAGCTTCGACAAGGAGCTCGGAGACGGCAGTCTGCTGAAGATCACCATCGCCAAATGGCTGACGCCAAACGGAACATGGATTCACGGCAAGGGAATCAAGCCGGATATCGCCGTGGCCCAGCCGGATTACTTCTCGGTGGCGCCAATCGACAAGCGCGCGCCGCTCCAGTACAACTCCAACAGCACGAATGTGAAAAGCGCGCAGACCATGCTTGACGGTCTGGGCTACAAGCCAGGGCGCAAGGACGGATATTTCGACACCGGCACGAAGGACGCGGTGAAGAAATTCCAGAGCGCGGCCAAGCTGAAGGTGACCGGCATTATTGACGTCAAGACGGCGGAGGCGCTTGAAGCGGCCTTGATCAAGGCGATCCAGAATCCGGCTAACGATAATCAGCGGAACCGGGGAATTGAAGAGATACGGAAGGAGATCGGCGCGAAGGCGTCGAATTCATGAAGAAGGCTGACTTTCAGCCTTCTTTTTTTCATGCGGTCCATGAAGCCATAGCCAATATTTTCTGTTCGAAAAGCCTGTCTTTGATCCCCGCATTCCATTAGAATAGAGGATGAAGCCGTACTTAAGATAGCGCAGCCAAAGGAGCGTGACGATCGGTTTGGATGACATGCTGGAACTGCTGGCAAGCTTGGGGAATGCCGCGCTGCATATGCTGACGCAGCCCTTTTATTATATCGCTTTGTTGTTCATTATTCTGTATTGCCGCAGGCAGACGCTGCTGGAGCGGAGGCTTATTCATGTCAAGCTGCATAGCTGGGGCAGGGAAGTATGGCGCGCCATAGGGACAGGTCTGGCTGCGGGTGTTCTCGTCTCGCTGGCAGCCATGCTGCTCGGCGTGTCGGCAAGCGGACCGGCCGTCGTCTGCATCTGGGCAGTCAGCCTGATTCTGCTGCTGCTTCGGGTGCGGTACTTCTGCTTCGCCTATTCCATCGGCCTGCTTGGCGTGGTGCAGGCTGTCCTTTCCTTCTTCCCGGCTTTCCGCCCCGGAGGGCTTGGCGGAGAGGCTGTGACGGCGGTAAGAGAAATGGATATTCCCGCGCTGCTGGCCTTGGCCGCCGTTCTGCTTGTCGTGGAAGCGCTGCTGGTCCGCTGGCAGGGCCCTCGGCTTGCGACGCCGCTGTTTCTTGAAGGCAAGCGCGGTCGGGTGGTGGGCGGTTACCGGGTGGAGGCATTCTGGCCGCTGCCGCTCTTCCTGC
>NZ_ASSC01000666.1 GCF_000520735.1 Paenibacillus forsythiae T98 | reverse complement strand
TACAAAGCGCCAATGCTTATTGAAGCTGTGACGCTTCTTTCCATACCAGAAAGCGCTTTTTCAGTCTGGAGAACAACAGGTTGATGATAATGCCCAGCACGGTAATGAACAGGACGATGCCGTACATGAGCGGCAGATCATAGCGGGCGGTAGAGTTGATGTAATACCACCCGAGTCCCGTGCTGGCGCCGATGACTTCAGATGCGATAATCATGAAGAACGATAGCTGGGCGGCAAATTCTATACCGATGAAAATATTGGGTGCGGTGTACGGCAGGACGACCTTGGTAAACAGCTCTCTGCGCGTAGCCCCCATGGACCGCGCCGCCCGCAACAGGCTGTAATCGATATCCTTGGCTCCGGCCATCGTATTAAACAGTACGGGCCAGAGCGCAGACCAGAAGATGACGACTACCTTTTCCGAAGTTCCGATTCCGAAGAAGATCATGAAAATCGGAATGATCGCGAAGGGGTTCAGCTTCTCGCAGGTACGCAGGAAAGGCAACAACGCTTTTTCCGCCGAACTAAAAAACGTGCCGAGCAAAAATCCGAGCGGAATACCGATAATCAGCGAGAGCAAGAACCCGAGCAGCACTCGGTACAGGCTGATTAGCGTCTGTTCCAGCAGCACGTCAGTGAATGCCGAGCGGAAGATGGCTAGAATCGCGTCGCTGGGAGGCGAGATGACGCCCTTCGGAATGATTCGGGCGCCGCTCTCCCAGAAGACGAAGAACAACAGGATCGGGATGGTGCCGATGCCGATTTTTTTAAGCTTGACTGCGGTGGAATTCATGGAATCCGTCTTGTCCTCCTTTGCTTAAGATCAGATCCGGCTAGGCCGCGGCTTTGTTGCTTGAATCGGGAGCCTGCCGCCATTGCAGCACTGCACTCTCCAGGTATTCAAGCACATAATTGAGCGCCAGACCGACGCCTGCAACCATAACGGCTCCAAGGTAAATGCGCTCGACAAACCCCATGCTCTGGGCATTGTGGATCATCCAGCCCATACCGGAATCGGCGCCCATGCTCTCCGAACCGATCAGCATGAAGAAGCTCATGGTCAGTCCGGTACGGAGTCCGGTGATCAATGTCGGCGAGGCGCCGGGCAGGATCACCTTGGTGAAGATCACCAGCTTGCTCGCATTCATGGATTTGGCCGACCGGATCAGCAGCGGATCGACATTCTGAATACCGGCTATGGTCGTGAACAATATCGGCCAGAACGACGACCAGAAGATGACCGTATAAATGCCTCCCTCGCCGATTCCGATAATGATAACAAAGACCGGAAATAGAATGAACGGCGGGATGCTGGAGAGAAATTTGGTCAGAGGGTGGAGAAATTCGGCCAGCTTCGGCATGGCCCCGGCAAGAATAAAGCCAAGCGGAAGGGCCAAAACGGTAGCCAGGACAAAGCCGACAAACACTCTTTTCAGGCTGATGGAAATGTAGAGAAAAATGTTCGCCAGTCCCAGTTCGACTCCGGCCTCCACGATCCGCGAGAAGGGCGGGACAAATACGTTGCTGACGAGTCCCAGCCTCGGCGCAAGCTCCCAAACGATCAGCACCAGGAAAAAAAGATAAAAGCTTAACAATTTCTGATGAACCGAAATGATCCATTTCATCCGTTTATTCATCCTCCTTACCTGAGGGCTTGCAGACGTAGGCGGGCTCTCCCTCACTATTGGTTGTAACCAAGCGGCGAATGAACGCCGCTTTCCCTTTGTATGATGGCATTTCAGCTAGGGTCAAACTGGGTGGTGATCAGGTCGTCGACCTTCAGCTGATCCTTCTTCAAGGCGCCGGATACGACAAGGTCATCAATCCAAGGCTGGATCAGCTTGTTCTGGAATCCTTTGCCGGTGTAGTAGTAGTGCACGGCGTTTACCGGTTGGCCGATATAGTCGCCGGTCAGCTTGATCGCTTCTTCCTCATGCTCCGGGTTGACGATCCAGGCTTGCGCTTTCTTAATCGCTTTGACAAAGCCCTGGATTGCTTCGGGATTATCCTTGATAAATTGTTCCGTGAAGTAGTAGAAGGTTGTGCCTGCCGCTTCGCCGAGCCCGGTATCCGCCGTGTCGAAAACTTCGATTAGACCGGAGTCCTTTGCCAGCTTGTAAAAGGGTGGATGGACGCCGACGATGTCAATATTGCCCTGCTGGTTGGCCTGTAAGGCCGCTGTGTCGCTTTCGAAAGCGACAAACTTGATTTGATCACGGTCGAAGCCCAGATGGTCGAATGCGTTGGTAGCGATAAAGGTTGTGCAGCTCGGTACGGTGCCGTTGATCGTAATTTTCTCCCCGTTCTTCTTCTTCTTGATCAGCTCTTCGAGGGAAGAAACGCCCTGTTTGGGGCTGACATAGAATTTCATGTGATGATATTTTTCATCCACATCAGGTGTCGGTTCGACCCCGCCGATCGTAACACCTTTGATTTTGGCGCCGCCGGCGATATAGGTAGCAATATTGTTAACATGGGTGCTGGAGACATTGTTCGTTCCGTTCAGGATGGAGGGGAGCACTTGAGCTTCAGTTAATTCGCCGGTATATTCCACATTGATCCCTTCCTCGGCGAAAAAGCCTTTTTTCTCGGCAATTACCCATGGTGTGGAGGAGCAATTGACCTTGGTATTAGTTTTGATGGTGTACACTTTTTTGCCGGATTTGGTCGGGTCATACCCTGCATCCTTTAAATTCGCCAACCCTGCGGCGCCTTGGATGCCGATTCCTTTCTTCGTCTGCCCCAAGTAGCTGCCCACGCCGATTCCGACTACCGCCAAAGCGGCGACTACGGAAATAATAATCCATTTCTTTTTACCAGCTGCCATTTTTCCCACACTCCTAAAATTTTTAATTTAAGTTAAATTTTAACATTAAAAGATGCAACTATTCAGCCCTTCATCACCTGCCCCGGTATGATATAAAAAAAGAGACTAAACGAACTTCCCGAGGGGAAGAACGTTAGTCTCCAGCTAACTGGTCAACTTTCTTTAATCCGATAAATCTTATAAGATTTATAGATTAAAGCTTATTCTAAGACTTTCATGATTGTCAACGCATGAACTTACACAAAACGTCCAGTTCGAAAATTTGTAACATTTTGTATTGGTTATCATTTGACAGCGGGATGGCCCAGCCACTTGCCTGCCGCTGACATGATTCCGTCCAGTACGATGGCCAGGACCGCAATAATTAAAACTCCGGAGAACATCTCCACAATCTGATAATTGGCTTGCGCCGTATAAATCATGAAGCCCAGGCCGGAGCTTGAACCCATCATTTCAGCCGCGATCAGAAACAGCAGCGCATAGCCCGCAGCCAGACGTGTTCCGGTCAAGATGGAGGGGAAGGCTAAGGGAAGCAGGACTTTCTTCGTCAGCCGAAGGCGGCTCAGCCCAAATGAACGAGCCGCTTTGACAATGTCTGCGTCGGCATGGATCATCCCGGACAATGTGCTGAACATAATCGGCCAAATGCAAGCCCAGGCGATAATCGAGACTTTCGTCAGCTCGCCGGCTCCCATGAATACGATGATGATGTGAAACACAACAAACGGATTGATGTGAGAGAGCCACTCCAGCACCGGCTCGGTGGCAATACGGATCTTGTCCGGCCAGCCGGCCAGTGCTATTCCGAGCGGCACACCTGCAATCAGGGCGATGGCCAGTCCTCCGGCGGCGCGCCCCAGGCTAATCAGCAGATGGTGCGCCAGCGCTCCTGTTGCTGCCTCTTCGCCGATGAACTGAAGCACCTGCGTGAGAGGAGGAATGAATTGGGGGTCTACCCATCCGAACCTTACACTGGCTTCCCACAGGATGAGGAAGGCGATTACGGCAGTATAACGCTTGCCAAGCTTGGTTAACACATTCACTTACGTTCCTCCCGACACAATTTATTGTCGCCAAGGTCTGTCACGGATGTCCGGACTGTACCGGTGAATCGGATGGCGCAGTATGGCCTGAATGACCGGAATGCCCGGCGGCAGGCAACGAATGCTCATGAGACATGTGGCCGCTGTGCCCGTCGCCGGAGGTGGGCGGAGGCACATCCCCTTCTCCCGAGAAGCTGCCGTTCGTTTTGCTCAGCCGGCTTGTTGACGCGCCGCCAGCCACGAGAAGCAATAACATAGCGGACAATACGGTAACCGCAAAAATACGGTTTAGCCTGCTTCGCGGCGTCCGGGGGGCGGGCGCTGCACTCCAAGCGGATTCAAGAGGCTTCCAGAAAAACAGATCGCGTTCCAGCTTGCGCAATACGGCGCTCAGAGCGACGCCAATCAGGGAAATACATAGCCCAACGGCAAAGATTGGCGTCGTGGCA
>NZ_ASSC01000665.1 GCF_000520735.1 Paenibacillus forsythiae T98 | reverse complement strand
CACCTTCAGACGTACCGGTTACGTCAGCTGCACCGACGGCTTCGACTGTTCCGGGTATCATCATCCCGGATGAGCAGATCCCGGCCGGGCCGGTAAGCTCAAGCAGCCCGCAGCCTTCGCCGGTGCCGAGTGTGACGCCGACGGAAGTGCCGGCAGATGACGAGGTTCCGCTTGGCGGGGTCGATATTGATGACGATGACGTTCCCAAAGGAGGTCCTTCCGATCCGGCTGAAAGCCCGGCCTCCGGCAGCCTGCCGAAAACCGGTGAAGGAAGCTCGCTTCCGATATACATGGGCGGTCTGGGTCTTATTCTGGTCGGACTTATCCTTAACCGCTGGCTGACCCATAACAAGAAAACAAAATAGCGTCCGGCCTGTCGTTTCGACAAACCGGCTGAGCAGGTAAGAGGGTGCCCCGTAAGCTATGGAAATGGCTGCGGCGGCGCCCTTTATTTTTTGAGGCGGGAATCGGGCGCAGAGGAGCGGTGGACTGTCCCGGCTTGTCTAAGCCAACGGCTAGTCAGCAATCCGTGTACGGTGATGAAGCGGGCGATGAGGCGGATCATGCAGAAAGCCTGAAATTGTGCATCTTTTGGCCGCATGAGAACACCCCTTGTATCAAACACCTGCGACGATACAGTTTTTCCTCCCCTCCGTCTTGCATTCAGCTAAAATGGCCTCAAATACCTGCATAAAATCAGGATTTCTTGATGCATGAGGGATTTGGATTTGAAAAGCCTGCACTTTTTGCCCTTTTGCCAGACGCTGAGCTTCCATCCCGACAACAGGACCTCATTCCTTGAGGGTTGGAGCTTCGTTTGCCGAAGAAACATGGGGCAGCCTCGACCCGAGTTTCCAATTTCCGAGACATCGAACGTCCCCGATAAGCTATACTGGTAAAAGAAATACAAGAAGAATCCAAAGAGCAAAGGAGGAAGGCTATGCTGCACGAACAGGCAATATACAGAGTATTGACCGCTGCATTGGAGACAGGCGCCGATTTTGCGGAAATCTTCGCCGAGGACAAGACG
>NZ_ASSC01000664.1 GCF_000520735.1 Paenibacillus forsythiae T98 | reverse complement strand
CCGCCGATATACTCAAGCTCCCCGGCGTCAGAGATATAATAGATTCCGGCCAGCTTGGCGGCGGCAAGCCCGCTTGCCTTGAGCTGGAGCGTAACCGGATGCTCAAATACGGCGACCGCTCTCTCCGCTCCGCTGCTTGCAATCAGCTTCAGCTTGAATTCGTATATATTGCTTCCCGGCTTGATCTCCGCTAATTGCCGCTGCTTCGCAAGCGCCAGCAGGGATTCGCTGTCAGCGGACGCCACTTTAGCGATACTTACGGCCACTTCGCCGCCGCCCGCCTTGGAGACTTCCCCCAGCAGTTCGCGGAGCGTCTGAGCACTCAGCTTAAGCGTAAATTCCTCGCCCGCCAGATTCAAACCGGTGCCGCCCTGCGCAAGCTTATCCAGCAGCGCGGCCGGAATGCGCGCTTCCGCTCCTGCTTCAAGCGTGAACACCGCCTCTTTCAAGCCTTCGTTCAGGGTAAGCTTATCCTCGGTCACCCGTATGATATTCGAGGGAGAAGCCGTCGAAGCAACCGCCGAACCGGGACCCGTTGACGGGGTTGGAGTGGGAGATGGCGTCCCCCCGTAGGTAAAGCCCGTTGTATACGGGGTGCCGCTGCTCTCCGTGCCGAGCTGAACCTCATATTTACCCTCGGCGGAAATGTTCCACTTAAAAGTGAACACGCCGCCGGCCCCGCTTGCTACGCTGTCCAGAAAAAACCGTCCGCCGGGGTCCACTACCTTGATCGTTACGAGCTGCCCCGCTCCCGACGCCACCTTCCCCGTAACCGTCGCCTGCTTGGCGGACGCGTCTGCGCTTGCCGAGACGTCCGTGAACCAGACGGTTTCCGCAGCGGAAGCTATTCCCTGCCAGAGTGTGGAAAGGAGAAGGATCAGGATTAGTGCAGATATGCTCTTCTTCATTGTGCGCCTCCCTCTAAGCAGGAGCCCCGGCGGGGCATTTCCCGCCGGGTTCCTTCATTAGTAAATGGTTATGGAGTCAACTCTGCTACGTCTGCCAGAGGCATCATGGTAGTGTTGATCAGGTCCTCGCCTTCCCAGACCATCAGCTTGACCTTGTATCCCGCTACACTGGACGGAAGCTGGAAGCCCGCGTTGAGTTGCAGAGTCCGGCCCGCTTTAACAAGCGAGGAGCTGTAAGCGTGATTGACCATCTTCAGTCCGCCGTTCGTATCATAGAGCGCGGCGATGATCAACACTTGCTTGTCTTCGGACAAGGCGTTCGTTATCTTGACCTTGGCGTCCAGATATTTGCCGGCTTCAAGCTTGCTCATGTTGAATGACGGCTCCAGCTTGAAGCTGTCTTCCATCCGCTTGAGCACCGTATAATCCAGCGTATACGATGCGCTTCCGGCTTCGACCCGGATCTGGTACGGGCCTGCGGGAAGCGTAGCTGGCAGCTGCA
>NZ_ASSC01000663.1 GCF_000520735.1 Paenibacillus forsythiae T98 | reverse complement strand
AAGACGGCTGGATTACGAGCGACGGCACAACCATCCTCGGAGCGGACGACAAAGCGGGTCTGGCGGCGCTCTTTGAAGGGATTCGCGTAATCAGGGAGCAGAAGATTCCCCATGGACAAATTCAGTTCGTCATTACGGCGGGCGAAGAATCCGGGCTGGTCGGCTCGCGTGCGCTGGACCCGAAATATCTGGACGCGGATTTCGGCTTTGCGCTTGACTCCAATGGCGAAATCGGCGCTATCGCGGTAGCCGCTCCGACGCAGGCGAAGATCAAGATGCAGATCTTCGGCAAATCCGCCCATGCGGGCGTCAACCCCGAAGACGGCATCAGCGCCATTCAGGTGGCGGGCAAGGCGATTGCCGCCATGAAGCTTGGCCGAATCGACAGCGAGACGACCGCCAATATCGGCAAATTCGCGGGCGGCGGCCCGACGAATGTCGTCTGCGATTATGTGGAACTGGAGGCCGAAGCCCGGAGCATCATCCAGGAAAAGGTGGATCTCCAGCTCGCGCAGATGCGCGAAGCGCTGGAGACGACGGTGCGCGAGTACGGGGCGGAATGCGAATTCCGCAGCGAGATCATCTACCCGGCCTTCGGCTTTAACGGGCAAGACCCCATTGTGCAGCTGGCCGAGCGGGCCATAACCTCGGTCGGTCTGACGCCAAGATGCTTCCCGTCGGGCGGCGGAAGCGACGCCAACGTGTTCAACGGGCTGAACGTGCCAACGCTCAATCTGGCCATCGGATACGAGCATATCCATACGACCAAAGAGCGGATCAAGGCTGCGGATATCGTCAAGGCGGCCGAGCTGGTCGTGGCGATTGTCAAGGCAAGTCTTAACAAATAAGGGTACACAGCCGCCCGGCCTGTTCCGTCACAGGAAATCGGCCGGGCGGCCGCAATGCGAGGGAAGCTGCTCTGCAGACCGAAATTCGGGCTGTGGAGCAGCTTCCTTTAGGGTTTGAGCCAGAAGGCAAATCACAGGGCAAGCCGACTGCCGGAAGCTTGCGGTACGGATCGGCTTTAAGGCCGGAAGGCGGCCGGATCAATCTTAAGGGGAGTACAGCGATCCCGGGTCATATGGCCTGCGGCGCTGCGCCTGATTGCAGCCGGTTCTCCGGGCGAAGCTTGATATATTCCGGGCTGTGCAGCGACAATACATACGCAAGCGGCATAT
>NZ_ASSC01000662.1 GCF_000520735.1 Paenibacillus forsythiae T98 | reverse complement strand
ATGGCTGGTTGTCATCCGCGAGCCTTTGGCATGCCTGGGAAGAGGAAGAGTGGGTCAGGATGACGGGTTCCGCGATTCTCTCCACAGCAGGTAACAATAAATCCGCTGGCCGGAAGACGATAAGGGCGCGGCTTCTCTCCAATCGCAACAATGCTTTGCCTGATGTCCAGCACTCTGATGAATGCGTGGTTCCAAAAGAGCGCGTAATCCGAATGATCCATGTTCCATCAACTCCATCCTGACTGTTCAAGAGCGGCGGCGTCTCTTGCCTGGCTTCGGTCACTCTCTGTTAAGGACTGATATCTTTTGCTTGTTTTAATTGATATCGTTTCTCATTTACAATACTAAAATTCAGCCTCGTCCTGAGCTATTCGGCGTCCGGCACATCGATCACCGTGCTCCGGCGAAGCGCGTTCGCCAGCTCGTTTTGCAGCGATTCTATAAAGCCGTTCCACGCTGCGCGGCTGGCGTCCAGTTCCTTGCGGCCGATATCTTCCATAGTCTCCAGCCATACCCGCTTGTCGGTGATGTCCCCAAGCTCGGATTGGATGTCTTTATACATCGCCTCGTTCGCGTGAAACTTCTGGTCCAGCGCAAAGGCTGCCGCGTTTGCGGTATAACGGATACGCTTGGCCGATATCCGCAGCTTGTGCAGCTCATCCAGCGCCTTTCGGGAACCGGGATTTTCTTGCCTGAACATCTCCTTGCACCGTTTCTTCTGCTGCTCGTAAGCGACTTCAAGCTCGCGCATCGCAATGTTGGCGTCGGTACCCGAGACGAGCCCGGGAAGCCGCTTCTCAATAAATTCCTCCCATTGGCTCTTTAGCTTACCATTTATGAGCGCCGGCAGCTCATCCGCCAGCTTCGCGCGCCTCCGTCTGCGCTCTGCTTTCTGATGCCGGATCACGGCTTTAACCAGCTTGGCGGTCTGCTTGTCGCCATCCCGTTTGGCCGCTGTGCGCCTTTCCTTGAAGGACGCGATCAGCACATCGGCATCCCTCACCTTGCCAAGCCGCTTCTGCGCCTGCTTGAATATAGCGTAAAGGCCGGAGGAATGTCCGGGGTCCAGAACGGACAGCAGCGTGAGCAGCTTGCGGCTGCTTACCCTCGCCTGATGGACGGCCTCGTCGTCGAAACTCTCCAGCGCCTCTGTTCCGTGATGCAAAAAGCCGGTGTACAGCTCCGTCATTGCCCGCTCCCACCGCATCGCTTCGTTTGCACCCAAGCCAAGGTTCTCCGTACCGGTTGTCATTCGTTATCACTCCCAAATGTTGGTCCCCACGGGGCGCGCAACCATTTATAGGTTTAGAACGTCTTAAATTTAGAATAACTTTAATGCAATTCCATTACAATAATCTGCCGAGAAAGGGTGAGTCAAATGTTCAAAAAAATAACAGTCCTCTGTATCAGCCTTGGCTTAACCGTCGGGATGA
>NZ_ASSC01000661.1 GCF_000520735.1 Paenibacillus forsythiae T98 | reverse complement strand
GGAACGGATGACTTACACCAATGTGCGCAAAATTTTTCTGGATGAAGATCCCGAGCTGCTGAAGCGTTACGCTCCGCTGATTGAGGACTTCCGTCTGATGCGCGAAATTGCGATGAAACTGCGGGATGCGCGGATGAAGCGGGGAGCCGTTGACTTCGACTTCCAGGAGAGCAAAATCATCGTCGACGAGAACGGCAAAGCCATTGATATTGTAAAAAGAGAACGTTCCATCGCGGAGCAGATCATTGAGGAGTTCATGCTGGCGGCGAACGAGACGGTGGCCGAGCATTTTCACTGGCTGAAGGTGCCGTTCCTGTACCGGATTCACGAGGACCCGGACCCCGAGAAGCTGCAAAATTTCATGGCGTTCGCGGCCAACTTCGGCCATCACGTCAAGGGACGCGGCAATTCCGTGCATCCCCGCGCGCTGCAAAAACTGCTGGAGGACATCCAGGGAACCAAGGAGCAGACGGTGATCAGCACGATGATGCTCCGCTCCATGAAGCAGGCGAAGTACGATGCGGAAAGCACAGGGCACTTTGGACTGGCGGCGGAGTATTATTCGCACTTCACTTCACCCATCCGGCGTTATCCCGATCTCGTTATTCACCGGGTCATCCGCGAGGTGCTGGAGAGTGGCGGGGCGCTTGGCGAGAAGCGCCATGAGTATCTGGCGAGCCGGATGCCGGATATTGCCCAGCAGTCCTCCGAGCGCGAACGCGTCGCGGTGGAGGCGGAGCGGGACACGGAGCAACTGAAAAAAGCGGAGTACATGCTGGACAAGGTTGGCGAGGAGTTCGAGGCGATGGTCAGCAGCGTGACCAGCTTCGGCATGTTCGTCGAGCTGGAAAATACCGTCGAAGGGCTAATCCGTCTGAGCCATCTGACGGATGACTATTACCACTTCGACGAGGGTCATATGGCGCTCATTGGCGAGCGCACCTCGAAGGTGTTCCGCATTGGCGACGAGGTGAAGATCCGCGTCGCCAAGGTGAACATGGACGAC
>NZ_ASSC01000660.1 GCF_000520735.1 Paenibacillus forsythiae T98 | reverse complement strand
ACCGATGACGCCGTGCATGCGCTCGTTCAGCGGCTGCATGATTTTGCGCGAAGCCATCCCTGGCCCAAGGAGTGGCTGAGGGAGACGGCGGCGGGCTTCTCGCTGCCGGATACCGAAGCCCTGTCGCGCACGCCCTGGATGGGCAGCATACTCGGCGAGGCAAGACTGGCGCTGGCCGCCGCCGTCAGCCAGCTGGAGCGGGGGCGGGACATCGCCCTTAAGCCCGGCGGCCCCGCGCCATACGCCGAAAGCCTGGCTGCGGATCTGGACATGGTTGAAGGGCTGCTGCGGGCTGTGGAGGAAAAACCCTGGGACCAGCTGTATGACCTGTTCCGGAGCGTCTCTTTCGGCAAGCTGAAGCCCTGCAAGAAGGATGCGGCCGATCCCGCTCTTCAGGAGGCTGTTAAAGGCTTGCGCGATGAAGTCAAGAGCCTGATTGGGGAGCTCCAGAACTCGCTGTTCGGACGCCCGGCGGACGCCTTTCTGCGCGAGCTTCACGAAGCGGCTCCGCTGATGAAAGAACTGGCGGAAACGGTGATTCTGTTCGGCGAGCGCTACCAGGCGGAGAAAGCGGGCAAAGGGCTGGTCGATTTCAGTGATCTGGAGCATTATTGTCTCGATATTCTGCGCCACCCCGATTCGCGAATGGGAAATTCCATGCCTTCGGACGCTGCGCTCGAATACCGGGCCCAGTTCGACGAGGTGCTGCTTGACGAATATCAGGATACGAACAGCGTTCAGGAAGAAATTGTGCGGCTGATTTCGAGGGAGCAGCCGGGAAACCGGTTCATGGTCGGCGATATGAAGCAGAGCATCGTGCGCCCATAAGGCGCATCAGTTTTCCCTGCTAAGCCGGGGGGCTTCCAGGGTATGGAAGTCATGTCACCCAACTTATCCGAAAGGGAAACCGGACGGGGAGTGTAGCATGTTGGGAAAGTCGCGAGTTGGTGAGCTAACACACCACGACTGAGCGGCGAGACATAAAGGTAAGTACGAGGATGAAAGCTAAAACTGCTTGAAGTCTAGTCTCAGCGGGGCCATGTTTCCCGGCAGGAAAGTTAGCTGCTACCTGCCTCCAGTGCATCTGACAGCTGGATAGATCGAACACTGTCAGACACTTCGGATAGATAGATGCTATAATCCGTAGTGATACCCAAGCTTCTCCGCACTGGCGCACACCTGGATAGGTGGAAAGGACGAAAGGACCATCCGACAACTTACCACGCTTGAACTGATGTGACTAAATGGGGATTACCTAAGTGGGAACGCCAATATCTGGCTATACTCCGCAGGGAGTTGAATATCCCATACGGTAACGGAGTCTCCGTAGTAGTCCGAGACAGGGAAAGCCTGTTACATGGCGAAGGGAGACAGCTTGTTGGTATAAACTTTGCGGAAAGGAGCGCAAGGCTCCATGAATTCTAGCGAAACTTTATACCTATTGACCAAGATATCGAGTGAGAAACCTGATTACGTGTTCGAAAGGGTTTACCGTCACTTCTATAACGTGGACTTCTATTTGAGGGCATTTGACAACCTCTACGCCAATAACGGCAGCGGAACAGCAGGTGCTGATGGCGAAACGGCAGACAAATTCAGTCTGGCGAAAATCCAGAAACTCATTGAAGTCATGAAGGACGAGTCGTACCAACCTATTCCGGTTCGCAGGGTTTACATACCCAAGAAGAACGGGCAAAAACGCCCTCTTGGGATTCCCGGCTTCTCGGATAGGGTCATCCAAGAAATCTGTAGGATGATTCTGGACGCGATTTATGAACCCACGTTCGAAAGTTTCAGTCACGGGTTCCGACCCAATCGCAGTTGCCACACTGCCCTACACGAAGCAAAGATGGAATTCAAGGGAGCGACTTGGTTCATCGAAGGGGACATCAAAGGATACTTTGACAACATCTCCCATCACAAACTGATCGCCCTCCTGGAGAAGAAAATCAATGACGCCAAATTTATCAGGTTGATTTGGAAGTTCCTAAGAGCTGGATACCTTGAAGATTGGAAGCATTACGGCACATACAGCGGTACACCGCAAGGTGGCATCGTCAGCCCGGTGCTTGCTAATATCTACTTGGATCATTTCGACAAGTGGTTTAACTCCTATAAACAGAAATTCGACCTTGGTACACCGCGATCCAAGAAAATTAGTCCGTTATACAAAACCTTGGATATGCGAATCGTACGAGCCAAGCGAAAGCACGATGCCGCGTCCGACTCTGGTACGGCTGACAGCCTAATCGAATTCATCAAGGAACAGACCGAACAACGAAACAGCGTCCCTTACTACACCTTCCAAGAAGCCAAGTTTGCGCGTATCAAGTGCATTCGTTACGCCGACGATTTCATCGTCGCCGTATGGGGAAGCAAGGAGCAGTGCGAGAAAATCAAACAGGATATCAAGGGATTCATGCATGAGGAACTGGAAATCGAGCTGTCGCAAGAAAAGACGCTCATCTCCCACACCGAGAATGGAGCAAAATTCCTTGGTCACATTATGAGGGTCAAGAACGACTGGAACTTTAGAACGGATAAAAACGGCGTGAGAAAGAGGTCCTACAACGGTTGCGTTGAACTCTACATGCCAGATGACACGGTCAGGAGCTTCATCACGAAGTACAAGATGGTTAAAGACATCAACGCTAAGCAGTGGAGAATGCTTCAGGACCCGACCATCGTCAACCATCCCGAACTTGAAATTGTCGCACTTTACAATGCCCGCCTCAGAGGTCTTTATAACTTCTACAAAATGGCGGTCAATGTGAATCGGTACATGTGGCAACTCCGGTACGTGATGGAATACAGTTGCCTTGCGACTCTGGCTAACAAGCACAAGACGAGCATTGCCAAGATCAAGCAGAAGTACTCGGTTGATAAACATTGGGGCATCCCGTATGAGGATAAGAAAGGTCAGACTAAAATCCTTTATTTCTACAAGGACGGGTTCAAGAGGACGAAGACCCCCCTCTCCCGCACTGACCCGGATGTACATCCAAACTTACTGCCCTTCTTCAACAACCCTACGAGCCTAGTCGATCGAATGAAAGCCGGTCGATGCGAGCTCTGCGGAACCGATGACCCTAGCTTGAACTACGAGGTGCACCACATCAACAAACTCAAAAACCTCAAAGGCAAAGAACGCTGGGAAACTATGATGATTGAGAAGAACAGGAAGACACTCATTGTCTGCGCTGCGTGTCATGATAAAATCCATCGTGGTGAATAGGTATCTCTGGTCAAGATGACAAGTGGAGAGCCGTATACTTGGAGACAAGTACGTACGGTTCGGAGGGGAGTTCTTCGAAACCAGTCACAGCAATGTGATAAGGCGCGGGGTTCTTACCCTACTACCGCTTTCGCCTCGCAGAGCCGGGATTGTTCCTGGACAAGTACCGCAGCTACGGCAGAAGCGGCTTTGCAGGCAAGCCTGGCCGGGAAGGCCGGGAAACGGACGGATATAACAGTGAAGCGATAAATGGCGCTGAAACCAGAGAGGCCACAGGAGTCGTCATCGACCTTGCCCGCAATTTCCGCAGCCGGATGGAGGTCGTGGACGCCGTCAATATGCTGTTCCGCCGGATCATGAACGAGACGGTGGCCGAAATTGCCTACGACGAGCGGGCGGAGCTTGTATACGGCGCGAACTTTCCTGGCGCGGCGGACAAGGGGCCGGATACGTACTTTGCTCCGGAGCTGCTGCTGATTGACAGGGGAAGCTCCAAAGGCGCGCCGGAAGAAAGAGGCGAAGACGGAGAAGCGGGGCCGGGCGAAAGCGAGTTGATCGAAAGCGAGACCGCCCAGCTGGAGGCCCGGGCCATTGCCCGGCGGATTGTCCGGATGACGGGCAAGAACGGCGGG
>NZ_ASSC01000659.1 GCF_000520735.1 Paenibacillus forsythiae T98 | reverse complement strand
CCGCCGCTTCTACAGCGTCGCTATCCGCAAGCGCGATGTCCTCCGCTCCCAAATATTTGCCTACCTTCAGCTCATTGACCTCATGATCTCCCCGCACCAGTACCGCGACGCTCTCGCCGTCCGCCCTGTAAATCAGCGTCTTGATGATCTGCTCCGGATTCAGGCTGTATGCCGCCGCCAGCTGGTCAATGGTGCGGACATCCGGCGTATGAAATTTTTCCGGCAATGAGAATGAGACGCTTCCAGCGGCTGCCTCGTCCCGCGTCTCCGGAGGCGTGTTCGACACGCTCTCCGCCCCGTCGAAACCGGCATTCGCCCCGTTCCAGGCAACGGTCTCGGCCTGTTCCAGGTTCGCCGCGTAGTCGCAATGCCCGCAGACGGCGACTGTATCCTCTCCGATTGCAGAGAGTGCGATAAACTCATGACTGCCGCCATCTCCGCCGATCGTCCCCGCATCCGCCTCCACCGCCCTGAAGCGAAGTCCGCAGCGGGCAAAGATTCGGTGATACGCTTCGAACATCGTCCGGTAAGACAAATCCAGCCCTTCCTCGGAGATGTCGAAGGAGTAGGCGTCCTTCATGATAAACTCGCGCCCCCGGAGGAGTCCGAAACGCGGCCGTTTCTCATCCCGGAATTTGGTTCCGATCTGGAAGACTCTGACCGGCAGCTTCCGGTAGGAGCTTACTTCGTTCTTCATCAGGGAGGTGACAGCCTCCTCATGCGTCGGGCCCAGCACAAATTCCCGCCCGTGCCGGTCGCTTGCCGTCATCAGATTCTTGCCGTACGTTCCGTAGCGCCCCGATTCCATCCACAGCTCAGCCGGCTGAAGCGAAGGCAGCATCACTTCCTGAACACCCGCGCGCTCCATCTCCTCCCGTACAATGTCTTCGACTTTGCGCAGCACGCGCCGCCCCAGAGGAAGATAGCTGTAAATTCCGGCGGCAAGCTGCCGGATGTAGCCGCCGCGCAGCAGCAGCCCGTGTCCTTCCGTATCCGCCTCCGAAGGCCGCTCCCGCAAAGTGTTCAGCAATAACTGGCTTTGTCGCATCCTAATTCCCCCTAGAAAAAAATAAAGACACATCCGTCAGGGACGAATGTGTCGTGATACCACCCTAATTCAACCGCAGGCCGATACAGCCAAGCGATCCTCAAAAGCGGATAACGGCCGCAGGCCGGCAGCGTTTCACGCCCGGAGCGTCCCGGTCAGGATGCGCGGCGCTGCCGCCTGCCTGCTTGAGAGATCGCTCCAGCCAGTGGCCGTATGCCCGTTCCAGGCATAAAGCTGCCGGTTCATGCGCTTCTTCGCTGCAGCTACCGGGGCGGGGGACAAAGCTGGCGTTTCGGGGAACCTCTCAGCCGGTGGGTTCCCTTTCTGTACCAACGCGGGATTGCTCTGCCTTCCCCGGTCATCGCTGCTGAATCAACATGTAATTTCAATTAATTTACATAAAATCGGCAGCTTAGTCAAGAGGCAAGCTTATGGCAAAATGGTCGAGCCCATCAAATATTTATCCACCTCGCGGGCGGCGGCGCGTCCTTCGTTGATTGCCCAGACAACCAGGCTTTGTCCACGGCGCATGTCTCCGGCGGCGAATACTTTTTCGACATTGGTGCTAAACTTGCCATAGCTGGCCTTTACGTTC
>NZ_ASSC01000658.1 GCF_000520735.1 Paenibacillus forsythiae T98 | reverse complement strand
GCCCGCCACGTCGCCGTGACTGAGCAGCTTGATGCGGACTCCCGACTGGCGGAGCGTGTTGATCAGCTCTGCATGCCGCTCGCGGTCCAGCACCATGACAGTCATCTCGGACAGCGATTTGCCAAGATGATGGGCGGCTTTGGTCAGTGTGATTTCCACCGGGTCCTCAATGCTGAGCTTGCCGGCCAGCTCGGGACCGCAGGCCAGCTTCTGCATGTAGATGTCCGGCGCGTGCAGCAGGCTGCCCTTATCGGCAATGGCGATCACCGATTGGGCGTTCTGGAGCCCTGCGGCAACAACCTCCGTGCCTTCCAGCGGATCGACAGCCACATCGACGAGCGGGCCGCGCTTGTTGCCGACCTTCTCGCCGATATACAGCATGGGGGCGTCGTCCATTTCACCTTCGCCAATCACTACGGTCCCGTCGATGGAGACGGAATCGAACATGGAACGAATAGCCGTTGTCGCCGCATCATCAGCGGCATCCTTATCCCCGCGGCCAATCCAGCTTGCTGAAGCCAAAGCACCCAGTTCCGTCACCCGTACAATCTCAAGAGCCAATTCGCGTTCCATTGTTAATTCCCTCCATCCATTTTATTGTTTTTCCGGGGTGATGTTTAGATATAACCCATAATCAGTCCAGCCGTTTCCTCAATCGCCTTGTCGGTAATGTCGATAACCGGGCAGCCGATCCTTTGGAACAGCGCTTCGGCGTACTTGATCTCTTCCTTGATCCGCCCCAGGCTCGCGTACTGGGAGTCCACCGGCAGTCCCAGCACCTTCAGCCGCTCGGACCGGATCTTGAGCATATGCTCCGGCTCCATTGTCAGTCCGATCATTCGCTGGGACGGAAGCTTGAACAGCTGCCCCGGCGGACTGATCTCGGGGACAATCGGATAATTGACCACTTTCTTGCCGCGGTGGGCAAGAAAGATGCTGAGCGGCGTCTTCGAGGTGCGCGACATGCCGAGCAGCACAATATCCGCTTTCAGCATGGCGCCAAGATCCCGGCCGTCGTCAGAGGCGACGGTGAACTCAATCGCCTCGATCCGCCGC
>NZ_ASSC01000657.1 GCF_000520735.1 Paenibacillus forsythiae T98 | reverse complement strand
GGCGGGCATGGCGGACAACGACGCTGTCGAACCAGCCGACACGGCGCGGTCGTCCGGTAACGGTGCCGTACTCATGGCCGGTCTCACGGATCAAGTCGCCGATTTCGTCATTCAGCTCGGTCGGGAACGGACCGTCGCCGACACGCGTCGTATACGATTTGGCTACCCCGATAACCTGCTTGATCTTCGAAGGCCCTACACCGGAGCCGATGCAGACACCGCCCGCAGACGGATTGGAGGACGTTACGAACGGATACGTCCCTTGGTCGATATCGAGCATGACGCCTTGGGCGCCTTCGAACAGCACCTTGTTATCCGCGTCGATGGCGTCGTTCAGTACGACCGAGGTGTCCGTCACATAGCGGCGCAGCACTTCGGCATACTCCAGATACTGCTTCAACGTCTCCTCCACATCCAGCAGCTCTCCGCCGTACACCTGCGTAATGACCTGATTCTTCTCGTTCATCAAATGACGCAGCTTGAGCTCGAATTCTTCGGCATCCATCAGATCAGCAATCCGAATGCCATTGCGGGCCGCTTTATCCATATAAGCCGGGCCGATTCCCTTACGGGTCGTGCCGATCTTGTTCGGGCCTTTGCGGTCTTCCTCAAGCGCGTCCAGCACCATATGATAAGGCATGATGACATGGGCGCGGTCGCTGATGACCAGGTTGTCCGTATCGAATCCATTCTCGTGGATATAATTGATTTCTTCAATCAGGGCGGCCGGGTTGATTACCATGCCGTTGCCGATGACACAAGTCTTTTCTTTATAGAAGACGCCCGACGGAATCAGGCTGAGCTTGAATTTCTTCCCGTCAATCAGAATCGTGTGGCCGGCATTGTTGCCCCCCTGATAACGGGCGACCACATCTGCGCTCTCTGCCAGAAAGTCCGTGATTTTGCCTTTGCCTTCGTCTCCCCATTGTGTTCCCACAACGACTACCGTTGACATGTTCATTCCTCCGTAGGTGCTGCTTCAAGCACCATTATTTTTCTTATAGGGCCTTATTATATCGCTATGTACGCAGCCCTGACGGACGCTTTAGACAGTTTAATCCGCTAAAGCACAATTATCAGTGTACCAGCCGTCTTTTTTAAAGTCAAACAAAAACGAACGATTGCACAAGAAAATGTACAATCGTTCGGAAACTGTCATGATTACCCCTAGCCCGCAAATGGTTCGGAGTGAGCGCGCTCGTAGTTGACGAACTTGTTGAAATTTTTCAGAAATACCAGCTCCACTGTGCCGACAGGGCCGTTACGCTGCTTGGCGATAATAATCTCAATAATGTTCTTCTTCTCGGTCTCCTGATTGTAATAATCATCCCGGTACAGAAACGCGACAATATCGGCGTCCTGCTCGATTGAGCCCGATTCCCGAAGGTCCGACATCATCGGCCGTTTGTCCTGGCGCTGCTCCACGCCGCGACTGAGCTGGGACAAGGCGATTACCGGCACATCCAGCTCCCGCGCGATCTGCTTGAGCGTCCGCGAAATATCCGATACCTCCTGCTGGCGGTTCTCTCCGCCCTTGCCGCGCCCCTGAATCAGCTGGAGATAGTCGATGACGATCATGCCCAGCCCTTTTTCCTTCTTGAGCCTCCGGCACTTGGCCCGGATATCGGCGACGGTTACGCCCGGCGTGTCGTCAATATAGATTTCCGACTCCGACAGGGAGGCAATGCCCATCGTCAGCTTCGACCAGTCATCGTCGCTCTTGAAGTCCCCGGTGCGCATAATGTTCGCATCCAGATTCGCCTCGGCGCAGATCATCCGCTGCACAAGCTGGGCGGCCGACATTTCGAGACTGAAGATGGCCACCGTCTCCCTCGCGCGCACCGCCACATTCTGGGCGATGTTCAGCGCAAAGGCCGTCTTGCCGACGGACGGGCGGGCGGCGACAATAATGAGGTCGTTGCGCTGGAAGCCGTTGGTCATCCGGTCAAGGTCCGCGAAGCCGGAAGGAATGCCGGACGTGCCTCCTTTATTCTGGTGAAGCATCTCCACCCGGTCAAAGACCTCCATCAGCACATCGCGGATCGCGATGAACCCGCTGCCGCTGCGCCGGTTCGAGATCTCCAGAATGCGCCGCTCCGCGTCGCTCAGCATGTCGGCGACATCCTCGCCGCCGGTATAGCCTTCGCTTACGATCTGCGTGGCGGTCCGAATAAGTCTGCGCAGCATCGCTTTCTCTTCAATGATCTGCGCGTAATAATCCACATTTGCCGCTGTAGGAACGGCATGAGCGAGCTTGGCCAGATAGCTGACTCCGCCGATCGTCTCAAGCTCTCCTTTATCCTGAAGCTTGGCTGTCAGGGTAACCAAATCGATCGGCTGGTTCTCTTCTCCGAGCTGTATCATCGCCTCAAAGATCATTTGATGCGGCTTGTCGTAGAAATCTTCGGTGCTCACCCGCTCCATGGCGGCAATCAGCGCTTCATCCTGCAGCAAGATAGCGCCGATGACTGCCTGCTCCGCTTCCAGATTCTGCGGGGGAACCCGATCGAAAAAGAGATCTCCGCCCATGCTACTCCTCCGTTACCTGAACCTTCAGCACCGCCTTGACTTCCGTATGCAATTTAACCTGAACCTGCGTCGTTCCCAAGTGGCGGATCGGTTCATCCAGCTCGATTTTGCGCTTGTCGACGGTAATCCCGCTCTCCTTCGCCAGCGCTTCGGCAATCTGCTTGCTCGTAATGGCGCCGAACAGCCGGCCGCCTTCTCCCGCTTTCGCTTTCATCGTAAGCGCAAGTCCGCCGAGCTTCTCTCCAAGCTGCTGCGCTTCCTCTTTCTCCTGTTCCTTGCGGCGCTGCTCGGCAGCCGCCTGATTCTCCAGCGTCTTCATATTCCCATCGGTTGCCGGGCGGGCCATGCCCCGCGGCAGCAGGAAGTTGGTCGCGTAGCCTTCCGATACTTCCTTGATTTGGCCCTTCTTGCCCTGACCTTTAACGTCTTTAATGAATATTACCTTCATTCGAACAGACCCTCTTTCGCTTCGATTTCCGCCAGCACCTCCAGCAGTCTGGCCTCTGCTTCCTTACTTGTTCCTTCAAGCTGTACGGCCGCATTGGTCAAATGTCCGCCGCCGCCCAGCTTCTCCATGACGACCTGCACATTCATCCGTCCCAGCGAACGGGCGCTGATGCCGATCAGGCCGTCCGGACGCTCGCTGATTACAAAGGAGGCGAGCACATTCGTCATTCCCAGCAGCGTATCCGCCGTCTGGGCGATCAGGAGCTGCGGTATTTTCATGCCGGGCTTCGTCACTACCAGCGCAATATGGTCATAGACCATGCGGGCGTGCTTGATAATTTCCGCTTTCGAGATATACTCCTGCAAATCCTCTTTCAGCATCCGCTGAATGAGAATGGTATCTGCGCCAAGCCTGCGCAGGAAGCCCGCCGCTTCGAACGTGCGCGACCCGGTATGAAGGGCAAAATGCTTCGTGTCCACCGTAATGCCGGCAAGCAGCATCGTCGCTTCCAGCGCGCTGAGCTTGACCTTCTCATGAATGTATTGCAAAAGCTCCGTCACCAGCTCGCAGGTGGAAGACGCATACGGCTCCAGATAGACAAGCACCGCTTCGTTGATGAATTCCTCGCCCCGCCGGTGGTGGTCTACAACAACAATCCGGCTGGCATATTGAACGAGCCGCGGCTCCATCGTCATCGAAGCCTTGTGCGTATCGACTACGATCAATAGCGTATGCTCGGTCATCACTTGCAGCGCCTGCTCGGTCGAGATAAGAGAGCTATACAGCTCTCCGTCTCTCCGGAGCTGCTCCAGCATGCGCGTTATGGACGGATTCGGCCCTTCGAGGACGATATCGGCTTCCACGTTATACATCTGAGCCGCGCGGAGCAGGCCGATGGAGGCGCCCACGGCGTCGATATCGGGATTGCGGTGGCCCATAATGATGACCCGGTCGCTCTCCTGAATCAAATCGCGCAGGGCATGGGCGATTACGCGCGCCCGCACCCGTGTGCGCTTCTCCGCCGCGTTCGTCTTGCCGCCGTAGAACGAAAGCCGCTGCCCCGCCTTGACAGCCGCCTGGTCGCCGCCTCTTCCAAGCGCCATATCAAGACTCGACTGCGCCAGCGCCCCAAGCTCGCTTGCCGACTCCGCTCCGAACGCCAGGCCGATGCTCAGCGTCATCGGCACCTTCAGATCCGCCGTCATCTCCCGCACCTCGTCCAGGATGACGAACCGGCTCTCTTCCAGCGCCTGCAGGCTGCGGTAATTCAGCAGCATCATATAACGCTCCGAGGAAAGACGGCGCAGATAGACCTCGAACTGTTTGGCCCAATCGGTGATTTCGCTCGTTACCTTCGCAATGAGCGAGGTTCGCTGCTGATCGTCCATTCCCTGCGCGGCCTCATCAAGATTATCCATCAGCAGGATGCCCAGCGCCAGCTTCTCTTCCTCGTACCGCTGCCGCAGGTCAATCAGCTCGGTAATTTCATACAAATAGAGCAGCCTCTCGCTTGGGATAACGACAGTCTGGTAATAGCGCTCGTCAATTTTGATTTCCGCGCGAAGCTCCTTCTGAACGCCTTCCTTACCCGCTTCCCGTTTCACAGAAGGCCCGCCGCCAGCCATCGGCACCACATCCGGCAACAGCTCCTGGAGCGGCTCATTCACCAGCGATTTGCGCGCAAAAACATTCCCGGCATAGCGGTTGTTCCACTCCACCGAGCGGTCCTCGCCGTAAAGAATAATGCCCAGCGGCAGCGTTCCGATCGCTTCTCCCTCCACCCGCTTGATGCGGAAAGAGAGGCCGTTAATGTATTCCACAAGGTTGCGCCGAAACGATATTTCAGCCTTGAGCATTGTAAAACACAGCGTTCCGGCCAGAAACAGGCTGACCACACCAAGGACCCAGTTATAGACGCTGACCAGGATAATAAGGACCAGCAGCAGCAAGAACGCCCAGACGGTATGATAGCCGTGCCAGCGTCTTTGCAGAAATTTTGGCATGAGCTCTCACCCTATCGTTTCGATTTGGCCACCATTTCCCGGAGCGGCACCACCAGGTCAATAATCCCGATAATCCACAGCGGCGGCAGCATAATGGCCATTATCGCCAGAATAACCGGAATCGTCTTGTTCCAGTTCCGTTCATGGGCGATAAAGAAGAAGAAACCAATCGTCTGGATTATAAAGCAAACCCGCAGCAGCGGAACCAAGTTGGCCGTAATCATTGTCATAAAGCTGTTATCCGATTTGAAGAAGAGCAGCTGGATCACCGTGGCGATTAAATAGTACCAAATGAAGGATTTGGGAATCCTCCAATCACGCGCAGGCTTCAGCTTGGGTACGGCGTATCCCATACTGTTCAGAATCGGCCGGACAATCGAGTGCGTGATTACAGTGATTACGAATGAAGACATAATCAGCGCCATCGGAATGACCTGAATGAACGCGCGGCTGTTGTTGCTGATATCCTCTGAGCTTCCTCCCAGAAAGTTCCCCATACCGAATTCCTGCATCGGGGACAGCGCCATCGTCCGCATCTCGTTCAGCACATCGTATACATAATTATACAGGTCGAACTGAAACAGAGTCTTCCCCAGAAGGAGCAGCAGCAGAAATTCTCCAAGAAGTGTAATAGTGCCGGCAAGGATCGTCGAAGAGGCTGTAGCTTTCTTCTTATATCTCCGTCCCATGACAAGCGCCGGAACAATCAGGTAAGCGGCTATCAGTATATAGACCGGGCTGATTAATCCGAGCACAAGCCATACGGGCACTATTGTTAAAATGAACTGCCTTGTATTCAGCGTAGTGAACAGCAGGGCCACCGGAATAATGATAAACAGTGTCGTGATGATGAGAAATGGGGTTGACAGGGATAACAGCAGGAGCAGGTAGGCAATACTCCAGGCCACGGATGTCCAGCGATATTTCAACAATGTTCACCTCTTACGCATATGTTCTTCTAACGCAGATATATCCTGGTACCATTCTTCCAGCTGATGGCCTTCCTGCCGGTGCTTTCTCAGCTTCTCCAGCAACGCCTCGTCCAAATCTCGGTACGAAATGCCAAGCCTGCGGCCCAGAATATAAGAGCTCATAATCAAACTCGCCAAGCTGTCGCTGACACGGGCCGTGCTGCCTTCCCACAGCGCTTTAAACAGCCGTGATACCTGATCAATGACCTCGGTCTTCAGCCATTCGATAACCTTGGCCCGCTTGGCTACATCCAAATCCTTCGGCATATTGGGCACGTCTCTCTACCTCCGGGAAAAAGCTTTATTCTCCATTATAGCATAAATGCCTATCCGCAACACGGCCCCCCACAGCCGCAGCTGTGATTCAAAAAAAGCCCGCATTCCCTTGTTTCGGAATACAGGCCGCATCACCACGTCTTCTGTACCAGGGTGATCCCGCTTACAAAGATTCCAACGATTGACGGAATACGAACTTCTCGCAATACCCGATAATTTGACTGCGGCGGACAATCCCGATGAAACGGTTCATGTCGTCAACAACCGGCACAAAATTCTGAACCTTGGCCAGATTAATCAGATCTTCCATATCCGCATCGATGGACACGGGCTTGTTGTTCATCCGCAAAGGAACATCCTTCAGCAAAAATTCCGACGCGTTGTCGAACGTGACCTTTCCGCCTGAATCCTTCATGTACCAGAGCAAATCTCCCTCTGTCACCGTACCGGCGTATTCCCCGTCTCTGCCCAGGATCGGAATGGCGGTGTATCTGTGATGCTCCATTCGTTCAAGCGTCTGCCGCAGGGTGGAATCCAGCGTAACGCAGGCCACCTCCTGCTTCGGAAGCAAAAAAAACGCAATATTCATCTTCTTGGTCCTCCTCAAAAAGTCCCCAAGGATAACGGTTCTCCCCTATCTTTCCGAAGGGGTCCTTCCAAGCAATAGTATACCATAGGAACAAGAAGCAGCAGCCGGTAACTGCTCAGGTCAGGGCTGCTGCTATAGCTTCTTGCAAGTGAACGCGCGGTTTCAAAGTTGCTTTAGTGGGCCGCCGATGTCGCCTTGGCCTTCAGCGCGTCGCCCGCTTTTCCCGGCTCGATCAATTGGTCCACCGGCGTTCCGGCATTCATCCAGTTGTCGATCATCGTCTTCGCTTCGTTCAGGTCCTCTTCATTTATAACATCATAATACACGCCGTCAATGCGGGCTCCTTCGCCCATAACGGTGAAGCTGGAAATATCCATCTCCTTGCCGCCCAGAAACTTCTTAGCCAGATCGGTAATCATCTCAGGCTTCATATCGGTCTTGAAATTCTCGCCAAGGATATTCAGCAACTCCGTTATATTGCCGATTTGGTTAAGCGACAGCATCTTGTTCGCAAGCACATCCAGAAAGACCTGCTGGCGCTTCGTGCGGTTAAAGTCGCTGTCCTCGCGGTAGCGGACATAGTTCAGCGATTCCTCGCCGTCATACAGAGATTTGCCGCCCACAATCGTAAATTTCTCATGGTCCTTGCCTTTGTTCACAATCGTCTTCTGAATCGGCAGCGGCAGTCCTCCGAGGGCGTTGACGGTATCCTTCAGACCTTGAAAGTTAATGGTCGCATAGTATTGAATCGTATGCCCCAGCAGCGCTTCCAGCGTATCCTTCGCCATCTGCTGGCCACCGAAAGCGTAAGCGTGCGTAATCTTGTCCTTCTTGTCGCCGTTATGTCCGATAATGGGGGTGTAGGTATCGCGGGGGATCGAAATAAGCAGAACTTTGTAATCCTCGGGTCTTACCACCGCGTAGATCATCGTATCGGACCTGGCCGTTTCCGTCTTTCGCTGGTCGGTGCCAAGCAGCATCACAGAGAAAGGCTCTCTCTTGTAGGCCACCGGTTCAGGCTTGACGGAATTGTCCTCGCTCTTCGTAAGCGGCTGGTAGGATTTCTGAGCCAGCGTCTCCTCCACCCTGTCCGACAGGAACAGATCGAAGGCCAGGACAGTGAGCGGCTTACGGAACAGAAATCCTCCGGCGATAATGATTAACAGAACGGTTAAGGCAATATATCGTTTTTTCCACTTTTTTCTCACAATAGATTCCTTCTTTTACAATAGAGTAGAGTGAATGGCCCTGCTATATATGGGAATGGCCGTCCGGGCAATAAATGGAGCGGTCATGGATTGGCCTTGCATGAAAGACATACCCTCCAGCGGCGCTTGACCCTGGCTTCGTTAGCGCGGTCCTCCTTTCCAGGTCGGCTTGCAGCTTATATAAAACAAGCAATATGTCTATTGTAATCACTATGAAGACAAAATGAAACAACAAAAAACTACATATTTGGTAAAAAAAGAGTCACACTTCGTCACTCAAACACTCAAAAACTAGATATGTCTCTCCTGGATGCTGATTGCCTCCTTTACCCCTTCACCGATAAAATGGATGGAAAGAATGACCCCGGTAATGAGCAGGCACGCGGGAAGCCACACCCACCACTGTCCACTGATAACTTCCGGAGAAAGCGCATCCGCCAGCATATTGCCCCAGCTGGGCTGTCCGACGGGCACACCGAAGCCGAGAAAGCTGAGACTCGCCTCCACTCCGATCATGGCCGCCGCCGTCCACATCAGATTAACGATAAAGACACCTAGCAGCCCCGGCAGCAGATGGCGCGTCAATATCCGCAGCGTCCCGGCACCCAGCGCCCTCGCAGCCAGCATATATTCATTTTCCTTCTCGGCCAGCGTCTTGGCCCGGATGACCCGGGCGAATCCGCCCCAGCCGAGCAGCCCCACCGTCCAGATCAGCGAGGGAATGCCTCCGTCCGGATCGACGCTCTTTACAACAATAACAAGAATAATGAACGGAAACGACAGAACGACGTCGGTCATCCGCATCAGCAGCGAATCCGCCGAGCCGCCAAAATAGCCGGCCAGGACCCCGACCACGGTCCCCGTACCGGCTATGATTGCGGTTACGCACAGACTGATCCATAGCGTCGCCCGGCCCCCGAATAGTAGACGGGAGACCATATCCCGCCCTCCCTTGTCGGTGCCGAGCCAATGCTCGGCGCTTGGCTCTTGGTTCAGGCTCCGCAGATTGATCTTCACCGGATCATGGGCTGTAAGCCAGGGAGCGAGCAGGCACAGCGCCAACACAGCGATAAGAAACAACAGCGAAACGACAGCCGGCCGATTGGCCGCAAACTTTCGGGCGCTGGCGCCCATAAGCGAAACAGGCGCATTCTTGTTCGTCATGATCTTCCTCCGTTGTAGCCCGCGCGTATGCGGGGATCAAGCCAGCCGTACAATATATCCGCCACAGCATTTCCGGCGACGATCATAAAGCCCGTCATTAGCGTCACCGCCATCATTACCGCATAATCCCGTCCGGAGACCGCCGCCACAAACAGCGTTCCGATACCCGGATAGGCGAACAGATTTTCGATGACTACCGAGCCGCCCAACAGTCCTCCGATATCCATGCCCAGAAAGGTAACAAGCGGAAGGAGCGAGTTGCGCAGAATATGCCTGTTATACACCGAGGATCTGGATATGCCTTTGGAGACAGCAGTTCGCACATAATTCTTGCCGCTGTTCTCCACAATTTCATTACGCAAAAACTGCGTATAAGCCGCCGTATTGAACAGCCCCAGCACAGCTGCGGGCAGCAGGGCATGAATGACCCTGTCGCCAAGCGCGGACAGTCCCCTTGAAGTTACAACCGATACCGTGCCCCCAAGCGGCACCCAATGAAGAACAACCGCAAAGATGTAGATGGCCAAGATGGCAGCAATAGAGGTCGGAATCGCGTAGGCAACATATACAGCCGTCAGGATCAGGCGGTCGAGCCGGCTTCCCGGATTGCGCCCGGCGATCATTCCAAGCGTCAAAGAAACTCCATACGTGATGAAAAGCGACAGTCCGGCCAGCAGCAGAGTTGCCGGCAGACGCTGGCCGATCAGCTCGCCGGCAGGCATTTTGTACAGAAAGGATTGCCCGAAATTGCCGGAGACCGCCTGCTTAAGCCAGCGGATATATTGAACGGCCAAGGAATCGCCGTACCCCAGCTTTTCGCGCATATCCGAAATATACCGGGGATCTTTATTGCCCGGATTCAGCCCGCCGCCAAGACCGTCCCCCGGCATTTGCTTGGCCAGAGCAAACACCAGGACAGAGATCAGCAGCAGCAGCGGCACCGCGCCGGCCAGCCTGCGAAGCGCATATGTCAGCACTATGCCCGCGCCTCCCTATTCGCCGTCTTTTATCCACCACTTGTAAGGATCGATGATATGGGTGTACGCGTTGACCTTCACTCCCTGAAGGCGCTTGTTCGCCGCGATAATCGTCTCGCGCTCCGCAAAGATCATCATCGGCACTTCTTCATTGATTAATTTCTGCCAGTCGTAATACACCTGCTTGCGGTAATCGCGGTCATACGCCTTCACGCTTACCCCTTCGCGGATCAATCGCTCGTTCTCCCTGGAGGACCACCGCGGATAGTTCCACAGGTCATTCTCCCTCCATAGTCCCGAAGGGTCCGGATCATTGGACAATCCCCAGACACCGTTGAACAGCTCCACCGACGGATCGTCCTCCTCCACCATCGTATAGAACGTGTTCATTTCCTTCAGCGCTCCGCCGTTCAGCCTGACATCGAGGCCCACCTCTCTCCAGTTCTGGAGCATAGCCTCGGTCCGCGGCTCATCGTTGACACCGCCAACCATGCTGTCGAAATGAATCACGAACTTCGCGCCCTTGGGATCTTCCCGCAAGCCATCCCCGTCCTTATCCTTATAGCCGGCTTCATCCAGCAGCTCTTTGGCCTTCCCCGGATCATACGGATACCGGTTAATTTGCTCCTCCGGAATTTTGGCCCAGCTTTCGCTGGAGATCGGCGTTTCCGCCAGCTTGCCCAGCCCATAAGAGAAGCCATCTATAATCCCTTGACGGTCCAGAGCATAATACATGGCCTGCCGCAGCCGTTTATCAGCGAACTTGGGGTTGTCCATGACGATTCTTTGCGCCTTGGCATCCCAATGCCCGAACTTGAAGCCTATATACTCGTAAGACAAATCAGGTGATTGCATCAGCTTGACATTATCCAGCTTGTTCAGACTTTCGTAGGCATCCCGCGGCGCCTGCTCGATATCAATGGCCCCCTGCTCGAACAGGCTTGCGATCATCTTGTCGTCAAATACCTTATACAGAACGCCGTCAAGAAGCGGTTTGCCTTTGTAGTAATTGTCAAAGCGGGACATTTCAACAAATTCTCCCGGCTGGATGTTCTTCACCTGGAACGGTCCGATCCCGATGGGCGCCTTGCGCACCTGATCGCTGCTTGGCATATCTTTTACCGCCACTCCTGCAAAATATCGCTCGTTCATCGGATAGGCCCACAGATTGTCAATCGTATTGACACGCGCGGTCGTTACCTTAATCTCCATCGTATAGGGATCAATAATCCGGATGCCCGATATCCTCTTCGCCTTTCCGGCGCGGTAAGCCTCGGCGCCTTCAATCATTTCCACACTGTAATAGCGCGGTCCGGTATAATCCGGATGGGCAATAACCTCCAGCGCAAATTTCCAGTCCTCTACCGTCAGTTCATCGCCATTCTGCCAACGTACGCCATGCTTTATTTTGAAAGTGAAGGTTTTATGATCCGCCGATTCCTGCCAGGTCGCAATACCGGGAGCGGTAGTGAGGTCATCCTTGACCGTGAGCAGCGGCTCCGTTATAAACTCCAGAACACGGAGATCATCTTCCCCTTCATAAAATGCCGGTTCGAACAATCCCTTAAACGGAGAAGGATAACCGTAAGTTACCGTTCCGCCTGCCTTCGTCTCGCCTTCAATGCCCGTTTGAGCGGAAGGCCCATTCCCCCCGCGATTGTCCGGAGCGCCTGCCCCGCTGCAGGCGGATACCAGCGTCATTACGAGGAGCAGTGGAGCGAGAACCCTGAGTATATATCGGTTGTTCATGTATTCAATCCCTTCTTCTAAAATGGCTGCGAACGCTTTCTCATCCAGCGGTCAATAAATAAACCATTGGTCAATTCAGAGCAAAATCATGGACGGATACCGATAATCTTTTCTTTAACAAAATTTTAAACATCATACAATGCAATATAAATTGCGTCAATATGATTTATTACTATCAATCCTTCCTCTCCTTTTCTTTGATGATCATGAGCCCTTCCACATGTTTGCGCCGCATCAAATTCCGCTTCTTACGGTTTTCTTTCGACTCCAGCACAATGTCCAGATCATAATTGTCCGGATACAGCTCATCTTTGGACAGATGCGGCTTCAAGCGTTTATGGTTAATCTGCATTTTATGCTTTTGCACCATGACGCCCACCATGCCTCTTGCATTCTGTTTCTCGTACACGATTCCCGTTCTGCCAAGCGGGCTGACATAGACCGCATCACCGATTTCAAAAGAATGCGGACGCAACGGATGCTCCTTCGTCTCTTCCTCCGCAAGGGGCTGCTCTCTTTCCGCCGTTTCAGCCGTTTCCCGGTGCTCGCTTTCCTTACTTTCCCCAGTTTCATCACTGGCCTGCCACAGCTCCATCTCTTGTCCACCCGGCTGTTCACAATGCGGGCCTCCCATTATTTGATGCGAGCGTGCAATGACTTTGGCGTCGATCCCGAGCTTCTCCGCAATTTGCAGCGCATAGCTGTGCCCCGCTACCCCTATGGTCAGCTTATAGAGCGGACGGAGCGTAACCGGGTCAAATTCCATTCGCGCATTTTGGAATTGCGGCGCCGCCGAGGCAAAAGCCTTTAACTCGTTAAAATGCGTCGTGACGATCATATGGGCCCCCTTGTGGCTCAGCTCCTCCAGAATGGCGATCGACAGCGCGATGCCCTCCCCCGGATCTGTTCCCGCCGCCAGCTCATCGATCAGCAGCAGAACATTCGGTCCCGCCGCGCGCAGCATCTCCTCGATCGCCTTCATTTGTGCGGAGAACGTGCTGAGGGACTGCGTCAGGCTCTGCCCGTCTCCGATCACACTCATCACGTTTGAAAAAACGGGAAGCTCGCTCTCCTGGTCCGCCGGAATCAAAAGCCCCGACTGGGCCATCAGCACAAGCAGCCCCACCGTCTTCAGTACAACCGTCTTCCCGCCCGTATTCGGGCCGGTAATGACCAGCGACCGATACCCCCGCCCGAACTCCACATGGATCGGCACCATCCCGGCAAGCATCGGATGTCTGGCTCCGCAGAGCCGCATTTCCCCCCGGTTGTTGAAGCTTACGGCTTCCGCCCCTATCGCGGCGGCGTATTTCCCCTTGGCAAATATAAAATCATACACGCCCGTAATTTCGATATTCAGCCGCAGCGCATCCTGCTCCCGTTCGATCAGTCCGGTCAGCATGCTTAGGATGATGCCTTCCTCCCGCGCTTCTTCGGCCGTCAGCATCTCCAGCTCCCCTTGCAGGGCGGCAACCTCCTCCGGTTCCACATACACCGTCTGTCCGCTTGTGGACTGATCGAGCACCGCCCCCTTCACCTGCTTATGATACTCACGCTTGACCGGAATCACATAGCGGCCTCCCCGCTGACTGTACAGATTCTCCTGCAAAATAGACCGGTGCCGCGACATCACGCTGTCGATTTTCTTCAGCAGCCGTTCTTTGGTCACTCTCAGCCGCTTACGCACCTTCTCCAGCCCCTTGCTCGCCTGATCGTCAATTATCCCGAACCGGATGCAGCGGTCAATCTCCGCCTTGAGCGCCTTCAGCTCCGCCAGCGAAGACGCATATGCGCCGATCCGCGGCGCAGTCCCCTTGGAAGCCATATACTTGCGCAGCTGGCCGCAGCTGTTCAGAAATACACCGACCGACGTAAAATCCTGCTCATTGAACAAATATCCCGTTCCGAGCAGCGACATTACCCACTCTATCCCTTCTAGCGAGGGAATCGGCACACTTGAACCTTTCATTAATAATTCCTTCGCCTCGGCAGTCTCTTCTATGGCCCTCTGAATCGCTGTAAGCTCAGTCATCGGCGCAAGCTCCGCAATAAGCGATCTCCCGGCATAAGAGACCGCATAGCGTCCCAGCTCTTCCTTGATCTGATGATATTCGAGCGTTTGCCAGCTTGGTAAATGCATGTTTGTTCCTCCTCATGGGTTAGGTTCATCGTCCTGAAATTCATCCGTAACGCAAAAAAGGGCAAAGAATGCCGCTGCGGCATTCCTTGCCCTAATCCTTACACTGATCCCTTGTACTGCGCATGGGGGCCAGGATAGCTCCCATGCGCCCAATAAACAAACAAAACCGTGCTGCAAGAGCACGGTTGGTTCGCTTAAGCGGGATAAACAGCCGTAAAGAGGCTATTGACGCGTCGCGTGTTCTTAACTAAATCATCCACCATGGGCATAGCACGGCCGTGTCAGCAAGACATGTGCTTATGCGCTATAGTCACGCCTAAACAAGCATGCGCTTCACTGATTGAAGCAACAACTGCTATTCTGCCTTCAGGTGATATGAAATTGCTTAGTTAAGAACGCTCACCGACATCAAAATTTCCCCTTCGCTATAGGATGGTTTAAATTTACTACATTTGGTTGATTGAGTCAATCGGCCTGCTGGGGCAGTTGCCTTGGTCCATTCTAATTGCAACCTATGGCCCTTAATGACTGAAAAAAATACACCCCCTAAAACCCATCAGGAAATATCCTAATATGGATTCTAGGGGGTGTACGTTTCAAGTAAAGATTCTGCTTTAACTACTATTCCGTAGTGTAAGGCAGAAGCGCAATTTGACGCGAACGTTTGATTGCGATTGTCAGGGCACGTTGGTATTTTGCGCTTGTGCCGGTTACACGGCGAGGCAAAATTTTACCGCGCTCGCTGATGAATTTCTTCAGCAGTTCCGTATCTTTATAGTCAATGTGAGTAATTTTGTTTACAGTGAAGAAGCATACTTTACGACGCTTGTTGCGGCCGCCGCGACGTGGAGGTCTTTTATCGTTGTCTCCGCCTTCTCTTTGTTTAAAAGCCATTGTCTTTTCAGTCCTTCCGTATTAAAATGGCAAATCATCGTCCGATATATCAATCGGTTTACCGTCGCCCGAAAAGGGGTCCTGATTATTGTTGCGCGAGAAACCGCCATTTCCGCTGTTTCCGCGTCCGCCGCCGCCGTATGAAGGTGGCTCGGGCATATTCCCTCCGCCGGATGCGTTTCCGCCCTCACGGCTCTGGGAAGACTCCAGGAACCGGACATTATCGGCAATAACCTCGGTCACGTATACACGTTTACCTTCGTTATTCTCGTAATTCCGTACTTGGATACGTCCCTCTACCGCCGTCAGCCGACCTTTGCGCAAATAATTGGCACAGGTCTCCGCCAGCTGTCTCCAGGTTACGACCGGAATGAAATCCGCTTCACGTTCGCCGCCCTGGCTTGTAAAAGGCCGGTCTACGGCAAGCGTAAACTGGGTTACGGCAACGCCGGCAGGCGTATAGCGCAGCTCAGGATCACGGGTCAATCGGCCGATCAGTATGACACGGTTCAACATCTTTGGTCCCCTCCTTGGAGCGATTTCCTTACAAAGCGAACTTCGCGCGATTAGGCAACGTCGTTCGTGATGAGATAACGAATGACTTCGTCGGAAATTTTCATCAGACGTTCCAATTCGGCAACTACTGCAGGCTCTGCATTGAAGTTAACCAGAACATAAACGCCATCACGGAATTTCTTGATCTCATACGCAAGACGCTTCTTACCCTGCACATCGTGCTTTGTAATTTCGCCGCCGCTGGAGATGATGCCTTGGAATTTTTCGACTGCTGCTTGAACGGCTTCTTGTTCAATGTCAGGACGAATAATGTACATCACTTCGTATTTGCGCATAACTTTCACCTCCTTATGGTCTAAGGCCCCTGATCATAGTCAGGAGCAAGGATCGAGCACAAACTCGAACTATAATAATATACCAAATCTGCGAATCCAATGCAAGCTCTATTCCTGTTTGTCCTGTCTGATTATGGACTTTCTCCCGTTACATGAAGCTGCGATGCAGTGTGCACAATAGAACTGCAATTCATTTTAATACGAAAAGGAGGAGACAGAATGGGCGAACAGACCGAATTTGAAGAAGGCCAAAGGGCTCCGAATCCAGGAGTCTATACAGAGGTAGGCGAGGCGCGAAGCTTTCATACGGAGATTCAGAACCCGAAGTCGATCAAACTGAAAAAGGGCGATACCTTCCCGGAAACCACAAATAAAAACCGCAAATGGAAAAAGGTCGAGAAAGCGCGCGTACATTAAATTTTTAGCGGCCATGTATAAAACAGGATGACCTGACCCATAATATAATCAGGCAGCACAAGAGAGAGGTGTGGTTCCGTTGGACAATGAAGCCCGACAAACTCACAGGAATTCTGTTGCAGCAACTAATGTTGGCCAAGGAGAGTGCTGACGGCAGAGTGTCATTAGACAGAAGCCATTGGTGTTCCTTACTCGCTTTAGCAGCTTTTTACAGAGATATTCCAAAAATCATTCAAGTGCTGCCTCCGGAAGGGCCCGAAAGGGTCCTTCTTTGCTGTGTGCGGCAAGCATTGCCTCATAAGAGAAAGTATGGCTCCCCACTCTCTGGCCTGAAATTTAAAAAATCCTCCGCCCATTGGACGAAGGATTGTTGCTAGCTATGCAAGTGGTAGTGGCGGAGAAGGTGGGATTCGAACCCACGCACGCTTTGACACGCCTA
>NZ_ASSC01000656.1 GCF_000520735.1 Paenibacillus forsythiae T98 | reverse complement strand
GGCGAGACGATTTATTTGGTGTCGGAACAAGGGGGGCCGATTCAAGGCAAGCCTTGCCTGCCGGTGATTACGGCCTGCTGGAATCAGACGAAAGCGGATATGCTCGTGGGGGACCAGCCGGCGCTGACCAGCGCGTCTTATCTGATCTGCCAGCATCTGCCCGAAGGCTGCATTTATTTTGAAAAGACGGGCCAGGAAGATGAATAGCCGGGTGGAGGTGCAAAGAGGATGATCCATTATCATCAGCTCAAGGTCGTCTCCCCTTTTTACATACAGCGTATTACGGATCTGACTCTGGAGTGGAAGCCGGGGGAACATGGCCGGATGATCCTTCACGCCATTAGCGAGGAAGCGCGTCAGACGTCGGCTGTCCTGGGGGCTTCCGCCGAGGATGAGATTCACCTGTTCTATAGCGAAGGCGGGCAGGATATCCCCTTGTTTAAAGGAACGGTCAGCCATGTCGCGCTATCCCATATCCAGGGCGTCCATCAGGTGGTCGTTGAAGGCGTAAGCGCTTCTTATCAGATGGATATTGAAAAAAAGAAGCGTTCCTTCCCCGAGGTGAATCAAACCTACCCGGAACTCGTGTCCAAAGTGATGCAAGATTATCCGAATAGCGATGCTTTACCTAGCGCCGGTGAACAGGGAGCGGTAGGCGACGCCATCTTGCAGTACGATGAAACGGACTGGGAGCTGCTCAAGCGGCTGGCCAGCCGCTTACAGGCGGTTATCGTATGTGATATATTGGAAGCAGCAGGGCCGAAAATCTACTTTGGTATGCCTCAAGGCGCCGCCCGTACCCTGCCCGCAGGCACAGCGTATACCGCCCGCAAAAACTTAACCGCCTACAA
>NZ_ASSC01000655.1 GCF_000520735.1 Paenibacillus forsythiae T98 | reverse complement strand
CGGTGCACCGCAACCACTGTATGGGCTGCTCCCGCTATTACGGACTGGATGCCGTTATAGGCAGTGAAGAGACCGTTCCCCGCTGTCCGGACTGCGGGGGCATCATTAAGCCGGATGTCGTGCTCTACGAGGAGGAGCTGGACCACAAGGTACTGACCGATTCCGTCCAGGCGATTGCCGGCGCCGATCTGCTCATCATCGGGGGAACCTCGCTGACCGTGCAGCCTGCGGCCAGCCTGATTCAATATTTTCAAGGCAAGCATACGGCGCTCCTTAACGGAGAACCTACGTCCTACGATTCGCGTGCGGACCTGATCATTACCGATAGGATCGGCTGGGCGATGGACAGAATAAGCGAGCTGCTCGGCTAACCGCCTCGCCTGTCTTTCCCTCATGCGGTGATTATAAGACCGGACCTGAGGTGATCCTGAAGTCCGGGAACGACAGCTAGAACCGGCTAGTGCTCCTGCTGCCGGGCCGTGGCGGCGCGGTAAGCCGTCGGAGCTTGCCCGCAGAAGCGCTTGAACTGGCGCGAGAAGTACAGGGCGTCCGTCAATCCGACCGATGCCGCCACCTGCTCCACCGACAGCTCCGGCCGCTCGCGAAGCAGCTGGCGCGATTTGTCGATCCGCAGCTTGAGCAGATAGGTAACGGGCGACAAGCCCGTTTCTTGTTTGAAGATGCGCGACAGATAAGCGCGGTTATAGCCAAGGCTGGCGGACATCTGTTCAATGGAGACGGGATGGGCGTACTGCGAGGACATATAGTGAATCATCTGCTTGACCGTCCGCTTCACCTGGGAATCCTTCCCCGGCAGGCGCGAATGGTCCTTCAGCATTTCGGACGCTTCTCCCATGGTCAGGTACAGAAGCCCAATCGAGGTCAAATGACCGCTCTCCCGGCCCGCATAGAAGGTCTTCATGATTCCGGCAAGCGCTTCTGGAATAACGCTTCGGTC
>NZ_ASSC01000654.1 GCF_000520735.1 Paenibacillus forsythiae T98 | reverse complement strand
CGCCGGAAAGCGCGGCGGCTGCGGTGGGCTCACAGCTCCAGTCGGCCGCTTCCGGGCTTGCGCCGGAGGAGCGCGCAGCGCTTGAGCAATCGGTGCCCGCCCAGATGCGCGAGACGGAAGCGCTCGTTGCCCGGATTGGCGGCGAAATGAAGGGAGCGGCGGTGAAGGGATTCAGCCGCACTTTTGCGCTGGCCGGTCTTCTGCTGCTTCCCGGCGTGGCCTTTGCCCTGATCAGCGACTGGTCCCCCCGGCGCAGTAAAGGAGAAATTCTGGCTGCGGAGAAAGGAACGCTTCTCTAAATGGATGGAAGCCCCGACGCCGCAGCCGATATGCCGTTCCCGTGGAGAATAAGAAATCTCCAGACGGGAACGGCTTGTTTTTTTAGTTGGCTTGTATTGACATTTCGTTCGACTGTATCAATAATAGTAGTACAGTTAATACACCTGCTCTGCCAAAGGAAGCTATTAGCCCGGGAGCGGGGGAAAGGGGGAATCGCCTGTGTTCGAACTGGACGTTCGCAGCCGCAAGCCGATTTACGAGCAGTTGACGGATAAGATCAAAGAGATGATATTGTACAGTATTTTGCAGCCTGACGAGCAGCTGCCCTCGGTGCGGGCCTTGTCGGCGCAGCTTACCGTGAATCCCAACACCATTCAGAAGGCTTACCGGGAGCTGGAGCGGGAAGGCTATATTTATTCCCGTGCGGGAAAAGGCAGCTTCGTCTCCCCGGCGCAACACGGAATGAACGCGGCCAAAAGGGAGGAAGTGCGCGAAGGACTCCTGCGTCTGATGGTGGAAGCTGTATATCTTGGCTTTACGGAAACGGAAATTGGCGAGTTGTTCAAGCAGGCGTCGGAGAGTAAAGGAGAGGGGGATCAGACATGATCGAAATACGGGGGGTCAGCAAGGTTTTTCAGGACCGGAAAGCGGTCGACAACATTTCTTTGACGATACATAAAGGAAATATATTCGGGCTGCTCGGCTCGAATGGAGCGGGCAAGACAACGCTGCTCAAGACGGTTGCCGGGATATACCGCCCGGAGTCGGGAGACGTGCGAATCGAAGGCAAGCCGGTGTTCGAGAACCCGGACAGCAAGGGGCGAATCGTATTTATGCCGGATTTTCCTTATTTCTTCCCGCAGGCTTCCATCGTCCAGATGGCCGATTTCTATAAATCCGTCTATCCGGGCTGGAGCGGGGAGCGCTTCAAGGAACTTGGCGAGCTGTTTCCGCTGGACCCGAAGCGCAAGCTGAACCGCTTGTCCAAGGGAATGCGGCAGCAGGCCGCTTTTTGGCTGGCGCTCAGCTGTATGCCGGATGTGCTTATCATGGACGAACCGCTGGACGGGCTTGATCCGGTTATGCGGCGTCAGATTAAAAATGTATTGTTCCAGGAGATCGCCGAACGCGGCCTTACTGTTGTGATTTCGTCGCATAATTTGCGGGAGATTGAAGACCTGTGCGATCATATCGGCATTATGCACGGCGGAGCCCTGCTGATCGACAAGGAGCTTGACGAGCTGAAATCCGACACGCATAAAGTGCAAGTCGCTTTCCGGGACGAACGCCATGAGCATGCGCTGACAGCCAAGCTGCCGGTGCTTCACCGTGAACAGCGGGGCAGTGTCTTCCTTTATATTGTAAAAGGAGACCGCACACGGATCGAGGAGTATTTCCGCGCATACGACCCGTATGTGCTGGATCTGCTGCCGCTGACCCTGGAGGAAATCTTTATTTACGAAATGGAGGGGGCTGGCTATGACATCGCGCCGATTCTTCTTTAACCGCGGCATGATCCGGCAGAATATTTGGCAGCATTCATGGATCGCGGTCATCTACTTGCTCGGCCTGCTGTTCGCGCTGCCGCTGCAAATGTTCCTTGGCGGAAATCCTGATATACCGCCTCGGCAGGTGGAGGATCTGTTCCAGGTTGGTGATGCGCTTGCCATACTGTTCATCCTTACACTGCCCGTGGCGGCCGGTCTGGCACTGTTCCGCTACCTTCAGCACAAAGGAGCGGCGGATATGATGCATAGCCTTCCGCTCCGGCGGAAGCATCTGCTGACGGTTCAACTCTTCAATGGCTGCATTCTGCTGCTCGTTCCGGTGTGGCTTACGGCGCTTGTCGCCGGTCTGGTGAGGAACTTGGGAGGGAATATGTTCCTGTACAGCGCAGCGGATGTATGGGCCTGGGGAGCGACGGCCAGCATATTGAGTCTGTTCCTGTTCACCCTGACCGCGTTCGTCGGGATTTGCATTGGGCTGACCGTGCTGCAGGGAATCGTCGTTTATATTCTGCTGATTCTTCCTGCTGTGCTTTCCCAAATTATTACTTCTCATTTATCCATGTACCTTTACGGATTCTCATACCAGAACAGCAGGAGCAATATAGACTACTGGTCGCCGTTCCTTCACATGATCAATGTAAATGCCAAGCCCTATACCTGGGGCGAGCTTGGCATCTATGCCGCTCTAATCGTTCTGTTCATTCTTCTATCCTATCTGTTGTACCGCAAGCGGCAGGTGGAAACCGCCGGCCAGGCGCTTGCCTTTACGTACTTCAATCCGCTGTTCAAAGGCGGAGTCATGCTGTGCGCGATGCTGCTGTCCGGTACTTATTTTGCGCAAATGCGCCCGCTTAGCATCGGATGGGCCATTGCCGGCTTTGCTCTCGGAGCTATCATCGGATATGCCGGGGCGGAAATGGTTATCCGTAAAACATGGCAAATTCTGAACCGGAAGCTGCCCTTGCGGTTTGCGGGCTACGCGGTTGTTCTCGGACTCCTGCTGTATCTCCCCGTGTCGCCAATAACAGGCTTTGAGGCGAGAGTGCCCGCTGTGGACAAGGTCGCCGAGGTCTACGCCGGAAGCCGTTACGCGGCTTATAAGGATTCACAATTGCCGGTTGCAAGTTCGGCCGATTACACGATACGAAGCCCTTACAAGGGAGTAGACCCGTTCTCCGGTGACCCTGCCTACATCGCGTCGGTCCGCAAGCTCCATGAAGTGCTTGTGCAGGCGCGGCCAGGGGAAAATGAAGACCCATATAAGTATCATTCGACGAGAATATTCAACTATACCTTGGTTTATAAGCTAAGGAACGGGCTTGAAATAGCCAGACAGTACAGTGTGCCCCTGGCCGGTTTCGAGCCTGAGCTGAAGGCGGTCATGGAATCTCCCGAATACAAGCGGGCTGAATACCTCCTGCCGCTGCTTGACAAGCCGCTCGCGAGCATTCAAGTGGGTTCCGATGTCAGGAGTGTCTCAATCACAGATCCGGCGGAAATTACGGCGTTCAAGGAGCTGCTGAAGAAAGAGATCCTGAACATGTCCTTTAAAGACCAGTTAGACGACTCAACTCCGCTGGCCTTGATCCAGGTTGGTACACAAGAATCCATAAAGAATCCTTACTCGGGCTACTTGTACGATGGCTACGACTGGAGGGCGTCCTATCATGAGCTGGGAGCATGGCTTGAACAAAAAGGCTATGCAGAAAGGATCAAGACTAAGCCGGACGACCTGCTGACTGTCGAGGTGGCGAAGCAGAGCGAACAGAATGCGCTCCCGAAGGGCCTTAAGTATGACCCCATGGCCCAACTGGAGCTCGCGAGAAAGGAGGGGAGGTCCGTCATTGTCAAAGATAAGGCGCGGATTGAGGAGATTCTGAACATCCGGCGGAACTATTCGGTGAAGACAGGCTCCTACACTGTCATTGTAAAGTCCAAGCAAGGAGGGTACAATTTTTACAGGCTGGACGCGTCAGAAATGACTCCTGAACTGAAAGGGCTGCTCCCTTGATTGCTCTTTTATCAGACGATCCGGGCGAAACGTTACGGCTTCGAGCGTTTCGCCCGGAAAGACCGCGAATTGTAAATATAACGGAGGTAAACGTCATGAACCCGGTGGAGGATCATCTCGATTTCGGGCTGCAAATTGTATTTATCGGCTTTAACCCGAGTCTGCGTTCGGGAGAAGTCGGTCATCATTATGCGAATCCGCGCAATAACTTCTGGAGAATTCTGTACCGCAGCCAGCTTACGACGAGGCTGTACGACGCTTCCGAGGATGGCGAACTGCTGAAGCTGGGCTATGGCTTCACCAATATCGTCGCCCGTCCCACCCGGGGCGCCGAGGATATTACCCGGGAGGAGTACAGCCAGGGGCGGGAGCTGCTGCGCGCCAAGCTTATGAAGTACCGGCCGCAGATCGCTTGCTTTGTCGGCAAGGGCGTGTACACGGAATTCAGCCGCAGGACGAAGGCGTACTGGGGCTTTCAGGAGGGGCTGGAGCCGGTGGTGGACGGCGTGCGCGAATTTGTCGCGCCGTCCTCCAGCGGACTGGTGCGCATGCCGATGGATGAGATCATCGGGATTTACCGCAGGCTGAGCGAGGCCGCCCGGTCTGACTTGGAATGAATTTGTAGGGGAGAGATTTGACCGGATGAACCCGTTCTGTCAAGGGGACACCCGGTCAATACCTGCAATTGAATTTGGACTCCTTAAAGTCAAATAGCCTTATTTTTACTCCAATACACACGGAAGCCAGCATTAAGAATAATATACCGCTCCAAACGATTGAATGCGTTCCCATCCGGGCTAGAAACCAACCGCCTACAGCAGTACCGAATACTACGCCTAGATTTGCAAAGGAGACAAATAAGCTGTTAGCAAATTCAGGGGCTTCCAAAGCTTCTGAGGTAAGCCAAGTTTGGCCTATAAGGAGACCACCGGCAAAAACAGCTCCCCATACAATGATGATCAGGATCATTGGAAACATATATTTTCCAGTATAAAATATAAGTAAATAAATGGTTCCAAGCAGCACAAGATATACAGAGATGGTTGCAGTAATATTTTTACTCAAAAATTTACCTGCGCATAGATTGCCAAAGATCCCGCTCGCTCCAAAAATGACTAACATAAAACTAATGGTTCTGCTGCTCATGTTCGTCACATCGATAAGATACTCGGCAAAATAAGAATAAAGGGAATACAAGGCTGCAAGAATAAAACAAGTGGCTGCGATGTTCATCCATAATTGCGGTTTAAGCATAATTCTCAACTGCTTGCCGTAGGTTAACTTCTCCTCAACCGGCATGGATGGAATCCAAATGACAATACCAATGTACGTAATCATATTTATAATAGATGAAAAAAGAAACGCAACTTCAAGAGAATAACGATCTCCAATAAACGATGTGATTGGAACGCCCAAAACCATGCCTACCGTTAGACCTGTAAAAACTTTGGCAACCGCCGCAGCGCTTTGCTCTTTTGGAACGGAACTTGCGGCTGCTGCGAAGGCGACTGAAAAGTAGACCGGGTGGAGAAAAGCAGGAAAGACCCTGCACAGCATTAATACCGAGTATGTAGAAGAAAATGCCGAAACAAGATTAGAAATGGCAAAGACAACAACTACTAAACCTAATATAGTCTTACGATTGATGCCTGAAAATAATAAAGTCGCAAACGGACCGGAAAGTGCAATAATTAATGCGAACATGCTTACCAGCATTCCTGCTTGTGAGGCGCTGACATTAAATCGATCTGATATCTGTGGCAAAATACCGACCACTCCAAGCTCCGTATTAACGATTCCGAATACCCCTAAGGCTATAATGTAAATTGAAAGCCGTTTTTTCATGCGTTATAAAATCTCCTTTTTTATTCTATTCCTCACATTTCTTTTTTTGTCCGAGTTCATAAATAGTCTCCATTTCCTTATAAATAACAATTTTATGCGCAAGCAGGTCCAGGTTTTTTTGCAGGTCGGCTATCTGCTCTTGAACTTCTTGATAATGCTCTTCCATGAGAACCCTTCTGGCGTTTAAAGTCGAATCGCCCTGCCTCCTTAACTCGGCGATTTCAATCATTTTGTTGATTGACATTCCTGTGGCTTTCAGGCGGGTCAGAAATTCAATCCAGGTAATATCCTCGGACGAGTAACAACGGTAACCATTTTTGTCGCGGCCAATTGAGCTAAGTAGGCCAATTTGCTCGTAATAACGAAGCGTGTGGACACTTAGCTTGGTGATCTCAGCGACCTGTCGGATAGTCAGCAATTTTTTCATGAACAAAGTATAAACTTTTGAGTTAACTCTAAGTCAAGGTTCATTCATTCCTGTGCCTTCAGTAGAATTTTCCGGCATAATTTGAATTTCGGCAGGAATGAGCAAGGAGGAAGCTGAATATAGTAGCATGCCAAATCAGGATTACGGATCATGCAGGATTATCGGGAGGTCATGGTACAGGTGAAATACGATGTCATTCTATTCGACGCTGATGATACGCTATTCGATTACAAGCAGTCGGAAAGCTACGCGCTGAGGGAGGCCTTTAAGCAGTTCGGCATGCCGGAGGGCTTCGAAGACTGCGCATCTACATACAATGAAATCAACAGGGGACTGTGGAGGGAGCTGGAGCTTGGGCTAATCTCTTCCGCCGTTCTGCGCGTGGAGCGATTTGCCCGGCTGTTCGCCGCACACGGACTTAAGCTGGACCCCGAGTCTTTCAGCGCGGCCTACCTGTTCCACCTGGGAGCGGGAACGGGGACCTTTCTGATTGAGGGAGCGGCGGAAGTATGCAAGGAGCTCTCCGGGTGCAGTCTGGCGGTAATTACGAACGGCATTAAGGAGGTTCAGTATTCGCGCATTCAGGACTCGCCGATGCGGGATGCGTTCGCGCATATCATCATTTCGGAGGAAGTCGGGAGCCAGAAGCCGGAGCCGGGCATTTTTGACCATGCGTTTGCCAAGCTTGGACTCACCTCCGAAGACAAGCGCAGCGTGCTGATCGTCGGCGACACCCTGACTTCGGACATCCAGGGCGGAATTTCATATGGAATCGACACCTGCTGGTTCAATCCGCACGGGAAATCCGGGGACCCCGGAATCATTCCAACCTATGAAATCAAGGCATTGTCCGAGCTGATGAGTATTGTGGGCCGCAAGTAGCGGGAACGGGCTCCGGGCTGCTGCTGCAATCGGGGCGAGAAAATAGGGCAGAAAACCTGAAATAGCGCATCTTTTTGTCTGCTTGAGAGAGCCGCGAGGTAACATGCCTGTAGACGTACAGGTTCTGGGCATGTTCTGCATCAGATTCAGTCCGCACAGCCTAAAATTCCTGTACCATGGAAGGACTTTCTGGCTAACTGAGGCTTCCGAATGAAAAAAACTGCACTTTATCCGGTTTGCCAACCGGACGAGTGAGCCTGATCTCACTTGACCATACGCGCCAAGCGCCCATTTTAATGCCTGAGTCCAAATTTCTGTATTGGAAATCGGCAATCGATTGCCTGGACTCTTGTTCCCGCTTCTGGCGGCTTCCTATCAATGTATGGTATATTATATTGAACAAAAACCAAAGTAAGGAGCTTGGAAATGGAAAAAACATTAGTCTTTGGACACAAAAATCCCGACACCGATACGATTTGCTCCGCCATCGCCTACGCCGCGCTCAAAAAAGAGCTGGGCTGGGACGTTGAAGCCGTCCGTCTTGGCGCAGTTGGTTCCGAAACGCAATATGCGCTGGACCATTTCGGCGTGGAAGCTCCGCGTCTTGTGGAGAGTGTAGCGGGCGAAGCGAAGCAGGTTATCCTCGTCGACCACAATGAGCGCCAGCAAAGCGCCGGCGACATCGACCAGGTGCGCGTTGTTGAAGTCATCGACCATCACCGGATTGCCAACTTTGAAACGGCACATCCGTTGTATTACCGGGCCGAGCCGGTGGGCTGTACCGCGACGATCCTGAAGAAGCTGTACAAGGAGAACGGAGTGGAAATTTCGAAGCCTGTTGCGGGACTGATGCTGTCCGCCATCGTGTCGGACTCCCTGCTGTTCAAATCCCCGACTTGCACTGAAGAAGACGTGGCCGCAGCCAAGGAGCTGGCGGCAATCGCGGGTGTAGACACGGACAGCTATGGCCTCAGCATGCTGAAGGCCGGAGCGGACCTCAGCGACAAGAGCATCGATACGCTGCTGAGTCTGGACGCGAAGGAATTCAGCATGGGCGACAAGAAAGTGGTCATCGCCCAGGTCAACGCGGTGGATACGAACGATGTTCTGTCCCGCCAGGCTGAGCTTGAGACCGCCCTGCAAAGCATTATCGACGAGAAGGGACTCGACCTGTTCCTGTTCGTCGTGACGGATATCCTGAACAGCGACTCCATCGGTGTCGCCCTGGGCAGCGCGGCGGGCGCCGTCGAACAGGCCTACAATGTGAAGCTGGACGGCAACAAGGCCCTGCTCAAAGGCGTCGTTTCCCGGAAATCGCAAATCGTGCCGGTGCTCACCGAGACGATCGCCAAGCAGTAAGATTGAACTACAATTTGCAGCCGCCGCGCCCCGTGCGCGGGGCTGTCTTGCGAAGGGAAGTTCCGAGCGGCCGCCTCTGGCCCGGGATTTCCCTTTCTTGCTGCTGCGGGGCTTGTACGGGTGCTGCGAAAATTCATTGCCTGTTGGATGGTCCATTGCTACAATTAAGAGACTTAAGCTATGAGACTTAAGGTCAGGAGGCGAATTTCATGGCTAAACGCAATATAGGCTCCCTGCAGTACAAATCGTTCGGACTGGCCCTTCAGGCGCTGGTGGTGCTTGCCAAGGACGGGGGAACCTGCCCCAGCTGCGAGATTGCCAAGCTGATGTCATCTGAGCCGACGCTGCTGCGCCGCATTCTTGCCAAGCTGGCGAAGGAGTCCATCCTGGTCACCCGGGAAGGGCGGGATGGAGGATATACGCTGAACAAGGCGGCCGACCAGTTGACCTTGGCCGAGGTATACCGGGCGCTTGAGGTAGGGGAAGCCCGTCACCAGGCGGTCAGCGGTACGATGTGCGTGAATGATTTCGGCACGCAGATGAAGACGGCCTTCTGCGGCATTCTGGAAGAGGTGGACCGCAGTGTCACCGAGGTGCTGAAGAATTATACGGTCGCGGACGTTGTTCGAAAAGCGGGATATTGACATATCGCTTTTTGTTGTTTTATACTGTGCTTGTTAAACAACAGTTATTTCGGTGGCGGCAAGCTGCTGCAAGGCGATTCTTTTTTGGTCTTAACTGTGTTGTTATATACACAGATACAGGCGATGGACAGGAGCATTTACCGCGGCCGGGCCGGCGGGAATATTTTTCGGGAGGTTAACTGTTATGGAGACACAAGTGAATACTAATCCGGCTTTCAGCGAGGTTCTGCGCGAACGCCATTCGGTGAGAAAGTATGATTCTTCCCGGAAAATGTCTGACGAAGAGATCAATGACCTGCTAAATGATGCGATTCTGGCGCCTTCCTCTTCCAATCTTCAGCCTTGGCGCTTTATTGTCATTACGGATCAGGCGCTTAAGGAGCAACTGCTGCCGATTGCGCACAACCAGCAGCAAGTGGTGGAGGCGTCCGCGATTATCGCCGTACTCGGCGACCTGGAGGCCTACCGCAACGTGAACAAGATTTGGGACTCGGCGGTAGAAGCGGGTCTTGCGACGCCGGAAGTGCGGAACATGATGGTGGAGAACAGCTGGAACGCTTACTCCGCTTTGAGCCGGGAGAAGCAGAAGGATATTGCGCTGGTGGACGGCGGTCTGGTCTCCATGCAGCTGATGCTCGCAGCCAAGGCGAAGGGCTATGATACGGTAGCGATGGGCGGCTATAATGCCGAGAAATTCCGCGAGTTGTTCCAGATTCCGCAGCGCTATGCGGCCGTTATGCTGATTGCCGTAGGCCACGCCGCAGTCCCGGGCCGGACGACCACGCGCCTGCCGCTGGAGGATGTCGTTTCCTACAACGGATTCAAGGGTTAACTTCACATCGTCAACAATCCCCGATCCTTACTTCCTGAAGGCATCGGTTAATACGAACCCCCGCCGGGACCCGGCGGGGGTTCGCCGCGTCCATACGCCTTTTCACGCGTTTGGGAGAAACGCCGCTTTCTGCTACAATCTTGGGTAGAAGCGGCAGCGCCGCTTTGGAAACGAAGCTTCGGGCTGTCTGATCGTCACCGCCCAGTCGGAAATCGAATACCGGCCCGATCAATATTGGGAGCAAAGCAGCCGAATGGACATTCAGTCATTGGAATCAGCATACAACGACAGGAGAAATGGAGACCATGGAATTATTTACAGCACTTACGCAGGATGATTACGAGCAATTGCTGTTCTGCCAGGACCGGGCATCGGGCCTAAAGGCCATCATTGCGATTCACGATACGACGCTTGGGCCGGCTCTGGGCGGCACCCGGATGTGGACCTATGCCTCCGAGGAGGAGGCGATCGTCGACGCGCTTCGTCTGGCCAAAGGCATGACCTATAAGAACGCCGTCTCCGGACTCAATCTGGGCGGGGGCAAGACCGTAATCATCGGCGATCCGGCAAAGGACAAGAACGAAGCGATGTTCCGCGCCTTCGGGAGATACATCCAGGGACTGAACGGGCGATATATCACCGCCGAGGATGTGGGAACAACCGAAGATGATATGGACATCATCCATCAGGAGACCGATTATGTCACGGGGATCTCCAAATCTTACGGTTCTTCGGGGAATCCTTCGCCGGTTACGGCCTTCGGCGTATACCGGGGCATGAAGGCGGCGGCGAAGGAGGCGTTCGGTACGGATTCGCTGGCAGGCAAGACCATCGCCGTTCAGGGGGTAGGCCATGTCGCCTTTTCGTTATGTGGGCATCTCCAGGAGGAAGGCGCCCGGCTTATCGTTGCCGACATTAATAAGGAAGCGGTTCGCCGGGCCGTGGAGACATACGGCGCCCAAGCGGTTGATCCGAAGGATATCGTCGGCGTGGACTGCGATATTTATGCGCCGTGCGCGCTCGGTGCGACCATTAACGACCAGACGCTGCCGCTGATCAAGGCCAAGGTGATCGCGGGCGCGGCCAACAATCAGTTGAAGGAGCCCCGCCACGGCGATGCGCTGCATGAGAAGGGCATTGTCTATGCGCCCGATTATGTTATCAACGCGGGCGGCGTTATCAACATTGCCGACGAGTTGAACGGCTATAACAAGGAACGGGCTTTGAAGCAGGTGGCGAAGATTTACGACAGCATTGCCCGGGTCCTTGAAATTTCACGCGAGAAGGGCATTCCGACCCATACGGCCGCGGACCATCTGGCGGAGGAACGGATCGCTCTGCTGAAGAACAGCCGCAGCACCTTTCTTCGCGACAGCCACCATAACCTCAGCAGAAGACGGCCCTGACGGATCTTTCGGGCGTGGAGCAACCTCCGGCAGCTCGCCAATGAGGCCAAAGCCGTTCCGTAAGAGCGGCAGCAAAATGCGATAAATACAAGAAACGGCTCCCGTTCCTAGCGAACGAAGAAGCCGTTTCTTCTTGAAATCCAAGATTTTACGAACCGTTTGGTCTTACTGGATCTTGACAGGCTCGGGATAAGCGACCCCCAGGGTGTCCACCGACATGCTCTTGATTACGGGCGGATGGTTGGGACGGTCAGCCGCTCCTCTCGGGAGATTGGCGATCGCGTCAACGACCTTAAGCCCTTCGGTCACCTTGCCGAAGGCCGCATACTTTCCGTCGAGACTTGGCGCGGCGTCTGTCATAATGAAAAATTGCGAGCCCGCCGAATCCGGTTCATTGGTCCGGGCCATCGAGAGCACGCCCCTCGTATGCAGAAGCGAGTTCGGGAAGCCGTTCTCGGAGAATTCTCCGGAAATGCTGTAACCGGGTCCTCCCATGCCAGTCCCCTCAGGGTCCCCTCCCTGAATCATGAACCCGGGAATGACACGGTGAAAAATCGTACCGTTATAGAACCCCTTTTGAATTAGTGAAATGAAATTGTTCACCGTATTCGGTGCGACCTCGGGATACAGCTCGGCCTTGATCATGCCGCCGTCCTCCATTTCAATAGTAACGAGAGGATGGCTCGCGTTCCCGGAAGGGGCGCCGTTCACGGGCCCGGCGCTTGCCTGCGGCTCCGCCCCCGATGCCGGGGATGCGCCGGGGTCCGCGCTGCCTGCGGCGCCCGGCTTATTGCCGCAGCCGGAAACCAGGACCAGCAGCAGAAGGCCCAGAACCGTCCATACGGCAACCGAATGATTGCGTATAACTTTCACTGACTGTCTCTCCTTTTCATCCTTGATCCTTGCGTCATATGCCATCATACCCCGGGCCGGACCGCTTTGCAAAATTCGCGGAAACAATCAGGATTGGCACAGAACCCAAAGAGGTTTACAATTAATAGGAATATGTATTGTTGCTGTCAGGATGGAAGCGATGAAAAAGCGCCGCCGGACATCCATTGCCTGGCGGCGCTTTCATCTTCATTCGTCTTCGCCCGTTGATCCGTTCAGCACATCCGTGCCCGGCATAACATCGAGCGGAGGGGTCGCCGGATCGACCCGACTGCCGGCCTGAATATCGTCGGCATCCGGAATATCCTCCAGCGGATCGATCTCGTCCTCCGCCGTCCATTCGTCATTGGCATAATCGATCAGGCCTTGAATCAGTCCGGCAGCGCCCGCTGCAAGGGAAGCGTCTGAGTGCAGAAGCTCATCGCGGTCATGAGCGGGTCCTCCAAGGATGCGATCCTGCCTGCCCCGCGGAGCGCCTTGCCCCGGTCCGGGCCCGTTCAACCCGGCGTCCGCTGCCCGCTTCGGATCACGGACGGCAACAGGAGACCGGGTGGGAACACCAACGCGGCCTGCGGCCCTTTCGCTCATGCTTTGCGCGGTTTCTGTTCCCGCAAGCGGGATGTCATCCGCCGGAATATCCTGCTCCGGAGAGACGCCGCCCATTTTGACATAGCGCTCATACGTAAAATCGGCTTCCGTCTTATCGAAACTGGCCATGGTACTCAGCTCCTTCTGAGGGGTCATCAGCTTTGCGCTTCCGCTGGAAGCGCGCATGCCATATTCTATCCGGGTGGTTGCCAGTCAGGGCATCCGCCCAGGAACGGTCTATATTAATTCTATACCCTTCCAAGAGCAAACGAATCGTTGTAGGCTGGACCTGCGGCCCAAGCTCCGCTATATATTCTTTCGCGAAATGCATAAAGCTATGCCTGACGGAGCAGGCCGCAGTTATTTTAGAACAGCATAAAGGAACAAATCGAAAAATGTCGAAAATTATACTATACCAAATACCCATTTATCAGATAGTTGAGGTGCCACAATGAAATTGCCACTGCACAAAATAGCGGCTATCGTGTTTGTCATATTGCTGCTGGCCTCCATGATTGAGATCGGCGTTCAGATGGGGCGGGGGAAACAGGAGGGCAGAGAGCTTCCGGGGTGGCAGATGAAATGGGTGAATGGAGCGGAAGGGGATCACGGAGCGTATCCTCCCCGTTCGGATATGGGGTGGGTTGACGTTGAGCCTTCGGACGATCTCCCCGAGATGCCGGGAGAAATGACGGCGGTGTGGCTCCGCGCTGCTGTGCCTCCACTCGGGAGCCATTCGGCAGCTCTGCTGAACAAGGTCTACGGAAGGGATATCAGGGCTTATGTCGACGATACGGTGGTATATGATTCAAACGGCAGGGGGAGCACCGGCGGAGGCAAGCTGCTGATTCCGCTGACAGCGGCGCAGACCGGCAAAGAATTGTACATATACAGCGGAGGCAGTGACGGCCGCCTTGGCCTGGAAGGAGGGATCAAGGTGGGCAGCTACGGCAATATGCTGAATCTGTACCTGAGGGAAGATCTGCTGGACGTCATGATTGGCGGGTCGCTTATTTTTATGGCCGTCGTTCTGGGCGTTTGCTCGATATTTTTGAAAAAAGAGCTGTTCTCCAACGGAATTCTGCTCATGCTGATCATGCTGTCGTCCGGCGTGCTGATGATTTACTACTCTCCCTACCTCGCGCTTGTTACGGGGAATCAGTACAGGTGGCTGGAGCTGTTTTTCGACGCGGCGCTGTTCACGCTGCTTCCGGCCTTCACCTATTTTTTCGAGAAGCTATTCGGTCCGGGCCTGTACAAAGCCGTTACCCGGCTGCGGAAGCTGCAAATGGGATATTCGCTGTTCTGTGTAGGACTTAGCGTGCTCAATATTGCCCTGTCCTACCGGACCCAAGAGCTGTATAGAGCGTTCACTGTCGATGTCGTCGGAATTCTCATGATTATTCAGTTTCTGCTTCTGCTGGGACTTGCGATCCGATACGCCCTGAACGGCAATGTGGAGGCGATTATCTTCTCCTCGGGGTTCGCCGTGTTCGCGCTTTCGTCGCTCAGTGAGCTGTCCCTGTACTATATGTCCGGCGAGAAGTACCATCTCTACTGGTGGAAATGGGGGATCGTCGGCTTCCTGGTTTCCCTGATTGTTATTGTCGGGCGGAGATTCGCCAGGAATCATGAACAGGTAGTCGAATATTCCAGGGAGCTGGAGAAGTTCAACAATGATCTTCAACGTTCTGAAAAAATGGAAATTATTAGCGAGCTGGCCGCCTCTGTCGCCCATGAGGTCCGCAACCCGCTCCAGGTTACGAGAGGCTTTCTGCAAATTATCGGCGGATCGCAGGGCAGCAAGGAGAAGGAATACTTGCAGCTGGCGATTTCGGAGCTGGACCGGGCTTCGCATATTATCAATGATTTTCTAACCTTCGCCAAGCCGGCGATGGATAAGGTGGAATGTCTGGATGTCGGGGAAGAGCTGAGGCATGTCGCGGGTATTCTGCTTCCTCTGGCCCAAATGCAGGGAAGCCGGATCGAGATTCATCTCGAAGCCGGTCTGTACGTCAAGTTCAATTCTTCCAAGTTCAAGCAGGCTTTGATCAATATTATCAAGAACGCCATCGAAGCCCTTCAGGAGACCGGGCTGGTGACCATTAGCGCCCGGAAATCCGGCGGGTACGTCGTCATCAGTGTCCGGGATACGGGAGAAGGCATGACGGCCAGCGAGATTGCCCGGCTGGGCGAGCCTTATTACTCCAACAAAACGAAAGGCACCGGGCTTGGATTGATGGTTACCTTCCGGCTCATTGAGGCGATGCAGGGTACGATCGAGTTTCAGAGCGTCAAGGGAAAAGGTACGGAAGCGAGCGTCAAGCTGCCTGCCGTGAAGCCGTAAGGGCAAAGCCGAATCCGGTTAAGGCACCGGCCTGTGCCCTGCGCTGTAGGCAGGTCTATAGCATCGGGCGCCTCCCGGATTAAAGGCTGGCCGCCAATCGGGGGTTCAAGCGCACAGATATTTGGAAATCTTTTGTGGCCTAAGGGGGGGATTCCTTCTACTGGAAAATAGGAGAGAAGACCTCTTCCTCTGCGGACCGGGATTTATCGACTTGGGACAATGGGGGCAGCAGGAAAGCCGCTGCAATATGTGATCCCGAAAGGCTTGCGGAGCATGCCGCTTCCGCTTCGGCACCCGGGATTGCAATGATTTGCCTCGCGATTCTATTGCCGTATGCCGGCTCTTTACGCAGTATTGGAGATTGATGGAACCTTAGTTAACATACCCCTCTTACTAATTTCCAAATTTTACCCCTATACCCCATTTTTGATTGAATAAAACAGGCAAAAATAAAAAAAATATCTTTAATTTTTAAGCATGTAACCGTTATCAGGCTGAAAGGTAACTTGTTATTGTCACCTTTCTTTTGTATGATGCATTTAACACAGCGGTTTGAAGGCAGGTAAAAGCTCGCATTTTCCACAAATTTGGAGAATTGGGTGGTGGGATGAATATCAGGCTGTCTGCGGAAGATCGTATGATTATATTTTTCAGGTACTTATCACTGTTCCTTACTTCGCTGATGTTCTTGGTAACGCACACGGGTCCTGCCCTTGTCTATAAAATTCCGATCATCCTGGCTCTGGGTTTGCTGGCTCATGTGTTTATCGCCTTCTTCAGGAGTTTTCGGCACAAGCCGCACGCCATGATGGCGTCGGTGACCATCGAGATGCTGCTGATTCTTCTGCTGACAATTTGTACAGGCGGGTACGACAGTCCATTCAAGCTCTATTCGCTGAATCCCATTTTGATCGCAGCCGGTTCCTTGTCCTATTATTTTTGCTGGAGCCTGCTGGCCGGCTACTTTGCCATCTTCCTTGGATTTTGCTATTTTTTTTATAAATCGCTGGACGACACATTTGCCTCTGTGCTGCTGGAGAACGGAAATCTGTTCCTGGCTCTTGCGCTTACGGCGACCTTTATGCAGTTGCTCTCGAAGCTCAGGCGGCAGCGGGAGGAGGCCGAGGCGCGCACCGACGAAATGCTTGAGCACATCAAATCGCTGTATCACATCGTGGAAACCTCAAGCGAGCATGATTTTATGAACATTGGACAGGTCATTACCGACTATGCCCTCAAGCTGACGAAGCTGAATAAAGCGCTGTTCTGGTTCGCGGGCAGCAGCGGAGGGCCGTCGCTAGTGAGCCGGCAGACCGGCTGGCCCCCTGACGAGGAAGAGAATCTGTTCGGGGAGCTGAAGAAATATGAGCCTGAATGGCGGCGCCAGAAGGAGCCGATCTTCCGGAGCTTTCCCGGGTTCGGGGATCTGCTGATGATGCCGGTTCGGATGAGCACCCGGTTTGTGGGTGTCATCGGAGTAAAGCTTGAGGCCCACGAGGGGCTGGAAGGCCGAAGATGGTACATCCAGCAGCTGATGTTTCTGGCGGAGCTAAGCGCGATTACGCTGGAACGCCATGAGCTGAGCGTCACCGAGAACCGGCTCATTGTGACCAATGAGCAGAACCGGATTGCCGACGAAATGCATGACAGCGTCTCGCAGAGCCTGTTCGGTATTGTGTATGCGGCTCATTCCCTCAAGCAGTCCTTCCGGAGAATGACACCCTCCCAGCTGGAGGAGCAGATTGAGCTGATCCATGATTCGGCGACCAAGGCCGCCAAGGAGCTTCGGATTACCATCTACAGCTTAAGCTCCAAGAAGAGCGGCGGTCCAACCTGGCTGGGCATGGTGAGATCGCATCTGAAGAGCCTGTCGAGACTGAATGATGTCGAGATCGTTTTCAAAGTGAAGGGCGACGATTTCAGCCTGCCCTACCCGTATCACAAGGCGCTATTCCGGATTATATCCGAAGCGACCGGCAATGCCATCCGTCACGGAGGCGCCGGCAATATTGAAGTGGAGCTGACCTTGAAGCCAAGATGGATCGGACTGGCTATCCGCGACGATGGCATCGGCTTCGACACCGATCTGCTGTGGACCCGTTCAGAGGAGGGGACAAGCGGACTCGGAATGAAGAACATGCAGCATTTGGCAAGTTCTCTTGGCGGTGATTTCCAGTTATCCAGCAACGAAAATGCAGGTACTCAGATTCTGATTTCAATTCCGGTAGGCGTGGTTGAACTAAAGAACGCATAAAGGATGATAGGAGGTCTTTGCATTATGGAAATCGTCATTGTGGATGATCACCCTCTTGTGAGAAGAGGGCTGGCAGCCGTTATTTCCATGCAGCCCAATTTGAGTTTTGCGGGCGAGGCAACGAACGGAGAAGAGGCTCTGCGCGTCTTCGAAGAGGTGCGCCCGGATTTGGTGCTGATCGATTTGAAGCTTGCCGACGAGTCGGGGATCGATGTGATCAAGGCCGCGCGCAGGCGCGGAATCGAGAGCAAATTCATCCTGCTGACATCGTCGGCGAGCCGTGAGGATTTCCTGAAGGCGGAGGAAGTGCTGGTCGACGGCTATGTCTTGAAAGAGGCGCTGCCGGAGGAGCTGCTGTTCGCCATTCAACTGGTCTATAAGGGCAGGAAGTATTACGATCCCGGTCTGATGGAGGACAAGATGAGGATGAGCGGCAAAGGTCCGACCGATGAGCTTACGCCGAAGGAGCGGGAGGTGCTGATTGAGCTGGGGCAGGGAGCTTGCAACCGCGAGATTGCTTCACGTCTCTTCATCAGCGAGTTCACGGTCAAGAAGCATGTCAGTCAAATTTTGGCCAAGCTCCAGGTTGCGGATCGCACCCAGGCTGCGCTCTATGCCAACGCTGTGGGTTTAACCAAATACGAGATGTCTGTCGAATAACCGGCAGGGAGATGACATTCAGCAACCCGAAACACGGACATATTGTCCGTGTTTCTTTGTGTTTTCGGCAAAGTCCGGCACCGGAGCTTATCCGCTCTCCATGCGGCATGGCACTAAAGTATACCATCAGCTGCCCTTAAGCAGTAATTTTCTTTATTCAAAAGTGAAAACGAAAGTAATGGCAGGGACCATGCCCCGAAAAATGTGGATTGATAGAATTAAAGCAAGTTAACTGAAATTTTCAGAAGTCTTTCAAAATCCTACGGAAGGAGGCTCGCTGTGGAAAAGACGATTTTGGATTACCTGAATCTGATCAAAAAAAGGTTATGGCTTATCGTGCTGTTCGTGCTGATCTCCTGCAGCACCACCTATTATGTGAGCAAGAATTATGTGGTTCCCGTCTACTCCGCATCAGCGCAGCTGCTGGTGAATAACGCTGCGAACCTGCCGGAAGGCAATAACCTGAATAATCTGAATTTCAGTCTCAACCTGATCGGAAGCTACAAGGAAATCATTAAATCGCCGGCCATTATGGACCGTGTCGCTGCGGCGCATCCGGAATTCGGACTTTCGGGCGACGGGATCAGCTCCAAGGTGACTCTCAGATCCTCGGAGGGCAGCCAGATCATCAATCTCAGTGTGCAGGATACAAGTTACGTGAAGGCGGCAGGCATCGCCAATGCCGTATCGCAGACTTTCATTCGCACCCTGCCGGAACTGATGAATATGGACAATGTCAACTTCCTCACTCCGGCGGACCCGAAAGATGTTCCGGGACCGATAAACGGCGGATTTACAATGAACCTCATTATCAGCTTCGTTGTATCTCTTATGGCGGCTCTGGGCATTATCCTGCTGCTGGAGACGCTGAATGGTTCCCTTCGATCCGAGAAGGAAGCGCTGCATGAGTTCGGCCTCCCGGTCATCGGCACCATACCGGTCATCCGCAAACGCGACCTCGGCAACGATGGAGACAACAAAGCAAGAGTAGGGGAGGGAGCGTATGCTGCGATTAAGTAACACCCTCATTGCCGAGCGGAATCCGCAGTCGCATGTGTCGGAATCCTTCCGTTCGCTGCGCACCTATATCCGCCAGCTCGGGCTGCTGCAGGGCGGGGGCAAGGCGCTGCTCTTCACCTCCGGCGGAGCGGGAGAGGGCAAGACGACCGTTCTGGCCAACCTCGCCGTATCCTTTGTGCAGGACGGCAAGAAGGTCGCGGTGGTGGATGGCAACTTGCGAGGCCCCGGGCTCCATACGGTGTTCGGATTGGAGAATGGCGCAGGATTGGCTGACTATCTGAGCGGGTTGAAGGAAGCCGACCAGATCAGCGTATACGGCAATCTCGCCAACCTCACCATCGTGACGGCCGGAGTTTCGACCGCCAGTCCGCCGGATCTGCTGGGCAACGCCAAGATGGGAGAGCTGCTGGAGGAACTGAAAGGAACCCATGATCTGGTTCTGCTGGACACGCCCCCCGCGGTGGAATACAGCGATGCCCGGGTGCTTGCGCCGCTAACGGACGGCGTGGTCATCGTTGCCCGCTACGGCAAGTCGAAGCGGGATTCGATCCGCAAGGTCAAGACGCTGATGGAACAATCCGGGACCGCTATTCTCGGGATTGCCATAAATCAAGCCAAGTAATGTCGAAACAATGAGCTGGGCGTTAAGCCGCAAAACTATTTTTAGGAGGCATGGATGATGAAAAGAGTGAAAAAGGTAATTATTCCCGCAGCCGGACTGGGAACCCGTTTTCTTCCCGCAACAAAGGCGATGCCGAAGGAAATGCTTCCAATCATCAACAAGCCTACTATTCAGTACATTGTGGAGGAAGCGATTGCTTCCGGTATCGAGGATATTATTATCGTGACCGGTAAAGGCAAGCGGGCGATTGAAGATCATTTCGACAACGCCTTCGAACTGGAATCGCGGTTGCTTGAGGACGGCAAGCTTGAGCTGCTGCAGGAGGTGCAGCGTTCATCCAAGGTTGAAATTCACTATATCCGGCAAAAAGAACCCAAAGGGCTGGGACATGCGGTCTGGTGCGCCAGACGCTTCATCGGCGACGAGCCGTTCGGCGTAATGCTCGGGGACGACATTGTTACCGGACAGACGCCTTGCCTCAAACAGCTGATCGAGCAGTATGAGGAAACGCAGAACTCGGTGATCGGCGTGCAGGAAATTCCCGACGAGTTCACCAACCGGTACGGTATTATCGAGCCGGATTTGCAGGACGGCCGTCTGTATCGCGTCCACAACTTTGTGGAGAAGCCGCCGCTTGGAACTGCTCCATCCAATCTGGCCATTATGGGCCGCTACGTGTTCACGCCGAAGATCTTTAAATATCTTGATCTGCAGGAAAAAGGCGCCGGAGGCGAAATCCAGCTGACCGACGCGATCCAGAAGCTGAATCAAAGCGAGCGGGTCTATGCCTACAACTTCGACGGAACGAGATACGACGTCGGGGAACGGCTCGGGTACATTTTGACCACGATGGAGTTCGCCTTGCAGAACAAGGATTTGCGCTATCCCCTCATGGACGCCATGGCGGAATGGCTCAGCAAGGCGGAGCAAGCCACCAGTTAACGGATAAGCGCAACACCCGTTTCAACGGGCCATTCTTTCAAGGAGGATTGAGAGGGAAATGAGCATGCCAAAAATGCCGGATGACGCTAAGCCGATTCTGTCGAGTCTTTATGTGATGCATGCCGAAGCAGCGCAGGAAGCCAATTCCTACCTGGTTGTGAAACGGGTAATCGACTTTCTTTTTTCCGCTCTATGTCTACTCTTCCTGCTGCCCCTGTTTGCTGTAATCGCCGTACTGATCAAGCTGGACGACCCGAAGGGGAAGGTGTTCTTCCGCCAGACCCGCATCGGCAAGGATGAGAAGCCGTTTGAGATGTACAAGTTCAGGTCGATGGTCTCGAATGCCGAGGAGTTGAAGAAGAGCCTGATGGCTTACAACGAGGTCAGCGGGGCGATGTTCAAGATCAAGAACGATCCCCGGATTACCAAAATAGGAAGGTTTCTGCGCAAGACGAGCATTGACGAGCTTCCCCAGCTGTGGAATGTGCTGGTCGGCAATATGAGCCTGGTCGGTCCCCGGCCGCCGCTTCCCGATGAAGTGGCGCAGTATTCGGAGTATGACAAGCAGCGGCTGACCGTAACGCCGGGCTGCACGGGCTACTGGCAGGTTCATGCGCGCAACAGCGTCGGATTCGAGGAAATGGTTCAGCTGGATCTTACGTATATCCGCATGCGGAGCACAGCGCTCGATCTGAAGATCATTTTGAAGACGGGTCTCATGCTGCTGGGCTCGAAAAATGCGTATTAATTCAGAAATTAGGTGAATGCCCATGTTTGAGCAAGGAAAATTACCACGGCTGTCTATCATCATTTGCACTTACAACCGGTCCGTGCTGTTATCCAAAACGCTGGATTCCCTGCTCGGGCTCGAGATGCTGGACGAGGCGGAGGTCATTGTGGTGGATAACCGGTCGACGGATGATACGGCATCCGTCGTGAAACGGTTCATGGATAAATACGAAAGTATGATCTTCATGAAATATC
>NZ_ASSC01000653.1 GCF_000520735.1 Paenibacillus forsythiae T98 | reverse complement strand
CGGGAAGTCTGTATTATGGAGAGATAAGATGAGACAATGGCTGGTTTCTTTGATTGTGGCGTTCCAGTTTCTTACCCGGCTTCCGATCCCCGTTCTAGTGGAATACGACAAGCGCTATGTGAGCCGGAGCGTGCTGTTTTATCCGGTTGTAGGGTTCGTTATCGGGTCTATTCTGTACCTGGCTTCGCTGGCGCTGCCACCCGGCGCTGCTCCCCTGCATGCCGCCGTCCTGCTGCTCCTTTGGACCCTTCTGACCGGGGGGCTGCATCTGGACGGTCTGATGGATACGGCGGACGGCCTGGGGAGCCATCGGCCGCGTGAACTGATGCTGGCGATCATGAAGGACAGCCGTGTCGGGGCCATGGGCGTTCTGGCGGCCTTCTTCGTGCTGCTGATCAAGTGGGCTTCGCTGTGGACGCTGCTGGACCGGGTGGAGCAGGGCACGCTTTCCGGGAGCCTGCTGCTCACCCTGCTGCTGACGGTTCCGGCTGTGAGCCGGGGAGCCATGGTGGCTGCGATCATCCGGCGGCCTTATATTGGCGGGGAGCAGGGCATGGGAGGGCTGTTCCGGGATGCCCATGCCGGTTATCTTGCGGGAGCCTTGCTGCTGTTGTTATTCCCGTTCATTCTCCGGCCTTCCTTCGGATGGCTTGGGCTGTTTGGAGTTCAGGCGGCGGCGGCCTGGCTGTTCGTCCGTCATTGTGTCCGGCGTCTTGGAGGGTTGACCGGGGATACCTATGGAGCTTTGAATGAGCTGGCGGAGACTGCGGGTCTCCTGGCGGCGGTATATATCTCTTTCTAATACTGGAGGGAAAGACATGCTTGAACGCAACGGCCATGGCGGGGACCTGGCTACGGCGGAAGAACTGTTCGGAGTTCCGGTCCGGCAAATGCTTGATTTCAGCGCGAATATTAATCCCATGGGTCCGCCGCCGGGGTTAAAGGATATTCTTCTTGCGGAATGGGAGGGGCTGGTTCACTATCCTGACCCTGAATCCCGGGAGCTGCGCAGCGCCATTTCGCAAAAATACAATATCGATCCTTCGTCCATTCTGGTCGGCAATGGAGCCGCGGAAGTCATTGATTTGATCGTGCGGGGGTTTAAGCCGGGGAAAGTGGCGGTGGTCGATCCGGCGTTTCGGGAATATGCCGAAGCCTCATTAAAAGCGGGCGCCGAAATGCTGCCTGTTCCCGCCTCTGCGGAAGACGCCTTTGCGATTCCCGTGGAAGCGCTGCTCGCCGCCTGCGAAGAAGCGGACCTGCTGTTTGTTGGCCAGCCCAATAATCCTACGGGACAGTGGCTGGACCGGGAAGCGGTGGCCCGTCTGGCGGATACGGCCGCCACGCATCAGACTGTCGTTGTGCTCGACGAGGCGTTCATCGACTTTTTCGAGGACGAGAGCGAGCTGTCCTTCATTCGCGAGGCGGCTAATTCCCGGCATGTGATCGTTATCCGGTCCATGACCAAGTTTTACGGCATTCCCGGCTTGCGCCTGGGCTACGCCGTTGCCCATCCGGACAATATCTCGTTTCTTCGGAGGCTGCAGGTGCCCTGGAGCGTCAATTATCTGGCGCAGAAGGCGGGCGTGTTCGCATTAAACCAGACCGGATATGAAGAGCGCACGAAGCAGCTTGTTGCCCTGGAGCGAAGCTGGCTTACAGAGGAATTAAGGAGCATCGGCTGCCAGCCGTTTCCGGGGAAGGCCAATTTTATGCTGGTCCGCACCTCGAGGTCCGGTCCGGCTGCTGAGGAGCTTCAGCATACGCTCGGGAAGCAGGGCATCCTGATTCGCCGATGCGCAGGCTTTGCCGGTCTGGATGACCGCTATTTTCGCATTGCGGTCAGGACGCGTCCGGAGAATGAACGCCTGATTGCCGCGCTGCGCTGCGCGATTTTGAGCAGGCGAGAAGCCGAGGGAACGGAGTGAGTATCCCGCTGCCGAAGATGATATTGGCCAGGCACGGAGCTACGGATTGGAATGAACAGCGGCGATACATCGGACATACGGATCAGCCGCTAAGCGAGCTGGGCCGAAATCAGGCGAGAGGGCTCGGCCGGGCGCTTGCGCATCTTGATCTCGATGCCATCTATTGCAGCGATTTGCGGAGAGCCTGTGAGACGGCCTGTGAAGTTCAGCAGGCGGCATGCGGCGAGGGCCGGAGCCTTCCTCCGATCATTGCGGATGCGAGGCTGAGAGAAATGGATTTTGGCTGGATTGAAGGCTTGACTTATGAAGAAGCGATGGCCCGCTTTCCCGAAGAAATGACCCGGTGGTACGGGCAGATGGAGACGCTCACCCCGCCCGGCGGGACAGAATCGCTGCCTGGGGTCCGCAGCCGGGTATGTCATTTTATGAAGGAATTGAGCAGGCGGGATTACGGCAGGGTTCTGGTTGTGACCCATGGCGGAATCATTAATTCCTGGCTTGCGCAGATCGGGAAGAAGCCATTCTGGGAGAATCCCCTTGGGCATGGGGAATGGACGGAAATCGAAGGCCAAGGGGTGAGGGAAGCTGAGTAAAGCGAGAACGGTCATGTTCCAGGGAACGGCGTCCGACGTAGGCAAAAGCATTATCACCACGGCGGTGTGCCGGATTTTTGTTCAGGACGGGTTCAAGACGGCGCCATACAAATCGCAAAATATGGCACTGAACTCGTATGTTACTTTATGCGGCAAAGAGATCGGCCGGGCACAGGGCGTTCAGGCGGAAGCCTGCGGAATTATAGCCACAACGGATATGAACCCTATCCTGATCAAGCCGACGAGGGATATGACCGCCCAGGTGGTCGTTCACGGCAGGCCGCATGCGGAAATGAGCGCCCGGCGCTACCGGGAGGAGTACCTGCCTATAGCGGAAGCGATTGTCCGGGAAGCCCTTGACCGGTTGAAGTCCGGGTATGATGCGGTCGTCATTGAAGGGGCGGGAAGCCCGGCGGAAATCAATTTGAAGGACCGGGATATTGTCAATATGCGTCTCGCGGAATGGGCGGATGCTCCGGTCGTTCTGGTGGCGGATATTGACCGGGGCGGGGTGTTCGCCTCCATCGTCGGAACGCTGGAGCTGCTTGAACCGCATGAGCGGAGCCGGGTCAAGGGCTTCATAATCAACAAATTCCGGGGGGATGTCACGATTCTGCAGCCCGGACTGGACTGGCTGGAGCAGCGGACGGGAATCCCCGTCCTTGGCGTCATTCCCTTCCTGAACGGGATCGATATTGAGGCCGAGGATTCGGTGGCGCTGGATCATCAGGTAGATAGCCCGAATCCGGCTGCCGATATCGACATCGCGATCATCCGGCTGCCCCGGATTTCCAACTTTACGGATACGGACCCGCTCGGGGCAGAACCGGATGTGCGGGTGCGTTATGTACAGAGTCCCGGGGAGCTGGGAAATCCCGATGTCATTCTGCTGCCCGGGACGAAGAATACGCTGGCGGACCTGGGCTTTTTGCGGGAATCGGGGCTAGCTGATGCCGTAAGGAACAAGGTGGAGTCCGGAGCCCGGCTCGTAGGCATTTGCGGCGGATACCAGATGCTGGGGGCGAGGCTGAGCGATCCTCATCAAGTGGAGTCGGAAGAAGGAGAAGCAGCCGGACTGGGATATTTGCCTGCGGAGACGGTCTTTTACCCGGATAAACGGACGCAGAGAGTCAGTGGGACCGTGACCTGCAATCACCCGGAATGGCTGAAACTGCAAGGCATTTCCGTAGAGGGCTACGAAATCCATATGGGCCGGACGGAGAAGCTGGAGCCTGTAAACGGATTGTTTCAGCTCGGCGGCCATGAAGACGGCATACTGTCGGTCGACGGACGGGTGTGGGGCACGTATCTGCACGGGATATTCGAGAACGATGCGTTCCGGCGCAAGTGGCTTAACCTGATCCGGCAGGAAAAAGGGCTTGCCCCGCTTCAGACGGACATTCATTTCCGGAGCCGCAAAACGGCCGCCTTCGACCGCTTGGCCGACCACGTCCGGGCGTATCTGGATATCGACCAGATTTACCGGATCGCCGGTTTAAAATAAGAACGAACCCGAGCCACCGTGAGAGCGAAAATGGTTCGGGTTTCTTTTATTTAGGCTGTTTTCTTGAAAATTATTGCTAATAAGAGTGAAAAAATGTAAAAATTATACTAAAACATTAAGGTGGTTGTCTGAATGAAGGAATGTCCTTTTTGCAGTCTTGAATTAGTAGAACAACAACAAGTGATAATTCAGAATGAACACTGTCTTTTCCTACAAACCCCACAAGAGGTTTTAATTGGTTCAGGACTAATAGTGCCAATTAAGCATCGTGAAACAGTTTTTGACTTAACTGAAGAAGAATGGTCTGCAACATATTCATTATTACAAGAAGTAAAATCTATCTTGGAGGAAGAACATCGCCCCAACGGGTATAACATTGGTTGGAACTGTGATGCTGTTGGAGGTCAGCATATCATGCATTCACACCTACATGTTATTCCTCGATTTAGTGACGAACCCTATGCTGGCAAAGGGATTAGACACTGGCTAAAAAGCGCCGATAACAAGCGAAATACATCAGCCCGTTTTAAATGACATTATCGTAGTGAAATTCGGTTTCTGGCACGATGCCAATAGAATGCAGTAGAAACATGAATATCAAGTTCCAAAGCAATTTTAGGAAGTGATTTCCCTTTGTTTTCAACCATCATCAAAAATACCTCATCCATTTTTCTGGATTGTGTGTGCCAGAGAGAGGAGTACCACTAATATCATTGAAGCTTTTCCACAATCTTTGCAAAGGTAGCGTTGTCTTTCTCGATACGTTCCATTTCGCTTCACACAAAGACTGCCACAATGGACACACGCTAAACCGTTTCCAAAACGAGATTGACGAATACCCTCATAATATTCCAATGATTTTCTTAGGTTCAGTATTCACATCGTTCTTTATCGCTTCGAAAACTGCCTTTTGTCCTCATCACTCAAATCCGTAAACTGTGCGTAAAGGTCTAATCATGCCTTTGCCATGTGAAATCAGCCACCCATCTGAAAGCTATTATTGTATATTATAACAACTTCCAGACTACTTTCTCACAATAGCAACAATTTTTTAGAAAACCGCCTTTATTTAATCAATGCAAGTGTAGTCTCAACAGAGTTGTCCACAAATGACCGCTCGGGACGGGACTTCATCATCACCGTAAGCCCGATTAAAGCTACGACGAGGGTCTGTGCCAAAGCTGTTGCATTGGTATCCTTGTTTATTTCGCCAGACCGAATGCCTTCTTCAATCGCTTCCTGAAATATGGCGGACAGATACATTTGATGTTCTCTTGTCAGGATTTCAAATTTGGTATCATGGGGGGCCAGTTCCACCATGGTATTGATACAAAAGCATCCCCGATTCAGATCCTCCTCGTATTCTTTTGCCACAACACCTTTAAAAAAGGACCGAAAGGCTTCTTTAACGGATGGGACTTTATGGAGCTGCGACCTGACTCTTGAAGCGTGAAGCTGGGCATATTTTCGAAGTGCGGTTTCAAACAGCTGCTTCTTATCTCCGAATGCCGAATAAATACTGGGGCGCTGGATACCCATTTTGGCCGTCAGATCACTTAAGGAGGTTGCCTCGTAGCCTTTTTCCCAAAACAGATGCATAGCCGCTTCCAATGCCTTTTGCTCATCAAACTCGCGAAGCCGGACCATAATTGTCCTCCTCTTTTCATAACGAACGGTATATTATAATTTTACAATTTCAGCTTTATATCTGTCAAATCAATTGACAATAACCGTCAGAATATTATATATTGCCATTGTTATTATTTACTGATCGATATGTTATGCTGGTCAAATCCCATACCTTTAAGGAGAGTGTTCATTTGGAGAAGCCTGAAGAATCCCCCTCATCGCTTTCGCGCTCGCTCACATTATTGTTTGCAGTCACTTGCGGCCTGGCAGTCGCCAACATCTATTTTGCGCAACCGCTGCTTGACGCGATATCGGAGGAGTACGGTATCAGTCACGCTCACGTTGGCGTGATCATCACAACTACCCAGATTTGTTACGCCTTAGGGCTTCTGCTGCTGGTGCCGCTTGGCGATTTGATGAATCGGCGCCGTCTTGTGGTCGGCATGATGCTTGTCTCTGTGTCAGGATTGGTTACCGTGAGCACTGCGCCTAACAGCGCTATATTGCTGGTGGGAATGGGTGTGGTCGGTCTGTTTGCCGTTGTGGTGCAAGTGCTTGTAGCGTTTGCGGCGACTTTGGCTTCGCCGTCTGATCGCGGACGCGCGATTGGCCTCGTGACAAGCGGCGTCGTAATTGGCATTCTGCTGGCCCGTACCGCCGCAGGCATTTTATCGGACATCGGCGGATGGCGTACCGTCTATTTTGTCTCCGCAGCCCTTACGCTGCTGATGGCCGGAGTGCTGTCCCGGGTTCTTCCGCATAACCGGAATATAAGAACGTCCATGACCTACCTGCAGCTGTTGCGCTCGGTGTTCGCCCTGTTCGTTCAGGAACCGGTATTGCGAATTCGCGCCGTCATCTGCATGCTGATCTTTACTTCGTTTAGCATTTTGTGGAGTTCGCTTGTGCTGCCGCTCAGCGCCCCGCCGTTTTCACTTTCACATACCGCTATCGGGTCATTTGGCCTCGCGGGCGCAGCGGGAGCGTTAGCTGCGGCAAAGGCAGGACAACTGGCGGATAGAGGTTTAGGGCAACGAACAACGGGCATCGCTTTGATTGTTTTAGTAGCCTCGTGGCTGCCTATCGGTTTTACCGAGCATTCATTGTGGGCATTAGTTGTGGGAGTAGTCGCTTTGGATCTTGCGGTGCAGGCGGTTCATGTTACGAATCAATCCATGCTTTTACGTGTGCATCAAGAGGCCCGCAGCCGTCTCACTGCGGGGTATATGATCTTCTATTCCATTGGAAGCGCCACCGGCGCGATTGCCTCTACCGCAACCTTCGCATACGCCGGCTGGACCGGCGTATGTGTGCTGGGCGCTTCAGTCAGTCTCATTGCTTTGCTGTTCTGGGCATTAACCAGACGATTCATGCCTGCAGCCTAGAAAATCGGCCGGATGAGCCATGGAAAATCTGTGCTATACTTAGTGGAATCAAGCTATTTTTCCAAGCCAGGGCAAGCAGAGTAAAAGGGGCGACAACAGAGTCAATGATGACGAGAGAAGAAATAAAGGCTTATTTAACAAGATTGGGCATTCGCGAAATAGAGCGGCCTACCGAAGCTTATTTATTTGAACTGCATAAAGCTCATATGAAGAACATCCCGTGGGAAACGGTTGATATTTTTGCGGGAAGACCGGCTTCGATCCATGTCAGAGAATCCGTACAGCTTATCCTGAACGGCAGAAGCGGTTACTGCTTTCACCTCAACGGCGCGTTCAGCGAGCTTCTTCGTTCTTTGGGCTACCGGGTCTTCTGGCATAGAAGCGGCATTCAGCCGCATGGCGGGGAGCCGAGGATAGACTCTTTTCATATCGGAGTAACCGTCAGCTTGCCCGGGGAGGAAGAGGAACGGAGGTGGATCGTGGATGTCGGTCTGGGGGATATGCCGTATGAACCGCTGCCGCTTCAAGCCGGAGCTTATAAGCAAGGTCCTTTTACATATACAGTCAGGGATTCTGAAGTGGTCAAGAACGGCTGGAGACTGGATCATGATCTTCCCGCTTCATTTATTGGAGTGGATTTTGCGCCCGAGGTGGTGCCGGATATGGAAGAGTTCGAGCCGAAGCACGCTTTTTACAGCCGGTCTGCGGACTCGCCTTGGGCGAATCTGTTTCTTATCCAGCATAGGAACGCTTCGGGAAGCAATGAGCTTAGGGGCTGTATCTTTAGCAGGCGGGAGGAGCAAGGCATTGAGAGAACGGAGATTCTCACCAAATCACAATGGCTTGAAGTATTAGGCGATGTTTTCGGCGAGCGCCTCGTTCATTATTCCGGCCAGGAGCGGGATGATCTGTGGAAAAGGGTGCTGAACATCCATGAAGAATGGAGAAAGTCAGCGAGCTTGTAAAATCTCATCTGAAAAGCCGCGTCCGCAAGAACGCGGCCTTTGGGGCAAACGGCTAGCTCCGCAAGGAGAGGCAGTTTCTGATTTGCCTCCCTTGACCGTACCTTTAACGCTTCGTGATCTGCCGGATCAATCTCAGGCTGGGCAGAGAAATCAGGCTAATCTTTGTTTGTCTGCCCTTCATTCTGCTGCTCCTTTTGAGCAGCACCTTTCTCCGGGAAGCTCTCCGCACGCCTCGCTTCAAGTTTAATCTCTTCGCGCTCGCAGTCTTGCGTTTTCCGTTTGTTTTCTTGGCCTGGGCAGGATGTGCGGAGGGGGCTGCTTCTGCCGGCTGTTGAGGTTCGTCTGGGCTCCACGGCGTCAGATTCAGGTAATTCCGGTATAGCTCTGAGCCTAAAGAACCCGCATCCCAGCATTTTTCGACTCCGGCGAAATGGACGATTTTATTCGTAAAATCATGGTCTTGAGAGGTAATGCTGAAAGAATTGAAGCGCAAATCGAGTGGAAGGTAGTTCCTTCCGAAAACGACGTTTAACGCATCCTGATCGGGCATGGTGGTGTCGGGGAAATTCCGGAAGAAGTTCAGCGTCTCTTCGTACCAGCCGACATTGCTCCGGATCGTGTTCAGAGCGAATACAATAACCCCGGAATTAAAATAAAGCTCCGGATCAAGCCCCTTGGAGCTGATAATATGCGCTACCTCCATAATGCCCTGATCCTTGATTGCCCCAAGGTAGCATTCGCCCAATTCTACCTGCCACAGCTCCAGAAGATCCATGTTCACCAGAACATCGCAGTCGAGATAAATAATTTTGTCAACCGGGATCAGGGCGGGAAGGAGCAATCGATACATGCAGGCCTGCGTCCAGGCGTTAATTGAGCCGACACCCGCCATGACCTGAAGCATATCCTGGGGTATAGTGATGTGATAGAAATTAATCGTATGATTAAATCGGGTTGCCAATTCAACAAGTCTTCGCTTGTTGTCCTCGTTTAAAGTCTCATCATGCAAAATATGCACATTAACAGGGGAACTTGTATTATGAAAAACGGACGCCAGAACAACCCCGGCATGCTCAGCGTATTGCCCATCCTTATCCTGAAAAGCCAAGACTAGTTCAATCATCTGATTTATCCTCTCATAACGTTTTTTGTACGAATGTGCCACAGCACAGTATACGTTTGTCACGAACGAGTGGATAAGGGCATTTTCCCCACGCAATTGACCCATTTTGATTCCCTGGCCGCATGACGGATGTCCATGTCACTCCGGATGTTTCTGCAAAGCTTGGAGCTTTGCTTATATGCTTATAAAAGAAACTTTGACGGTAACCGATGATAAGGTATAATGCGGCTGCACTTCGCATGCCCGGAAAGTAAAATCTATTAATCTGGAGAGAATTGATGCATAAACGGTGGCCGACTGTCGCAATCGCTGTGATATTTCTAATTATTATTCCTATATTCTGGATATTTAATTATATGCATACAGCCTCTCAGCATTATTCGTCGCAAGAAGGGGTACTGGATTTGCGGAAATGGGACTTTCAGGCGAATGGGGTTGTTCCGCTTAAAGGTGAATGGGAATTTTACCGCGATCAACTGCTGACCCCGGACAGCTTTAAAATGGTTCCTTCCTCTCCGGGCAGGACGCCTGAGCTTACGGGGATCGTCCATATCCCAGGCATCTGGAATAGCTATATGGGCAGCGCCGGCAATCCCAAGGCTACCGGTTACGCAACGTTTCGCCTGCGAGTTCTTGTGCCGGAGCGTCAACATGAGATTTACGGGATCAAGACGGATAATATTCGGTCTGCGAACCGGATATTTATTAACGGGACAGAGGTCGGAGCGAGCGGAGAACCCGCTATTTCGGGCAAGGAGGGGGCGCAGCGCAATATACCCTACTCCGGGTTTGCTGCTATAAATGGAGGCGAAATTGAGATTCTTGTGCAAATCGCCAACTACAGCTATTCATCGGGTGGGATGGTGTACCCTATTTCGCTTGGTGACCACAGAACGATAATGAACATTGAAAAAACAAAATTTTTCGGCGACTCGCTGATAGCATCAGGCTTCCTTGTCTCAACCGTTTACTTCCTGCTGCTGTATCGGCTGCGAAGACAGGAGCTGTCCCTTCTGTATTTGGGAGGGATCTCATTATTCGCCTGCATTTATTTGCTTACTCATGGAGAGAAGGTCATAGGAGACCTGGCTCCAGCCCTTTCTTATGATACAGTATTAAGATTACAGCTGGCGTCCTCCGCAGGGGTGTACTTTTGTTTCGTTCATTATATTGCGGCGTACTCTCCGATGGTCGTACACAGACCTGTCCTGTTGCTGTGCCGGTGGATTACCGGGTTCGATCTGATTGTGGCCCTATCTGTTCCTACGCTTTCTTTTTCCAAGTGGGATGGGGTCTGGCTCGTATGGTCTATGTTCTTTGTCGGATATATCATTTATTTGATGATAAGACACTGGCGGTTGCACATTTTGGACAGGTTCTTTATGCTTGTTAACATTTTCAGCCTGCTTATCGTCATTATTGTCAGTCTGCTGAATGTATATGGCAAGCTGGAGAGTCAGCTTCTTAGCTCTTACGGTATATTGCTCTTTCTTATAGCACAGGCGCTTCAGTCTGCATTCCGGTCCGCGAATTCTTTCCATGAAGTAGAGCAGCTGTCGCAAAAGCTGCTGACGCTTGATGGGCTTAAGGACGAATTCATGGCCAGCACCTCTCATGAACTGCGTACACCGCTCCATGGAATTGTAAATATGACGTCTTCTCTGCTGGAAGGGGTGGCAGGTGAGCTGAATCCGAAGCAGAAGCACCATCTGTCCATGATTGCGGCAACAGGAAAGCGGCTCTCCTTGCTCGTCAATGATATTCTGGACTGGGCCAGGCTGAAGAACGGCGACATGGTCCTCGCGCAGCGCCCGGTGGATCTCCGGCCTGTCGTTTCTGCGGTGCTTGATATCCTTACCTTTACAGCCGGCAGGGGCAAAAGCTTGCAGTTCGTGCAGGAGTGGCCTGAGGATCTACCGCTTCTCCATGCGGATGAGAATCGCTTTCAGCAAATTTTGTATAATTTATTGGGCAACGCCATTAAATTCACGCATGAAGGAACGATTACAGTTTCTGCGGAAGACTGTGGCCGGGAAGTGAAGATTGCCGTGGCGGACACCGGTATGGGCATTGCCGCCGAGCGGCTTGAGACGATATTCCTGCCATTCGGGGAGATTGGAAAGCCGGTGGACCCTGCCTTCCTCGGTATGGGACTTGGATTGAGCATTACCAAGAAGCTCGTCGAACTTGGAGGAGGCCGGATCTGGGCGGAATCCGAGCCGGATAAAGGATCGGTATTTTTCTTTACGGTGCCTGTGGCGGATCTCTCCCTTTCTGCCGAATTGAAGACCGCATATAAGCAAGTTATCTCCACGAGGCAGCAGGAGCCGGCTCCCTCGACTGAAGCGGCTGGCGCC
>NZ_ASSC01000652.1 GCF_000520735.1 Paenibacillus forsythiae T98 | reverse complement strand
AATTGCCGCCGGGGAGCATTATACGGCAGCGAATCTTGGGGATTCGCTGCTGTTTGTGCGTTGGAGCGGAGGGCCGCGAACAACCCTCTGAAGCTGTGCTTAAATGATGGGACGATTATCTCCGCATTTTTCCTCCCGACTGATTACATAAACGGCTGCGATCCGGCTATCCTAAACGGGAAAGAATAGTCCGCTTGAGAAGGAGTGGTCCTTATATGCGACATTATGAGTCCAGTATGCGCACGAACAGTACGGTCGATCAGGCTGAGGACGCGGCGGCTAAGCTGCACAACGCCGTATCCCAGGCGCTGAGCCATCCGGCAGAGAAGATTATTGAGCAGGCCGAGAACAGCCTGAAGCATGCGGAGAAGGCGGTCCGCCATGCGCCGGAAGGCTCGGTGCAGGGGCATGGCGTCGATCTGGCGGAAGAAATGCTGGCGACGGAGAAGGAGCGGCTGGCCTCTTTGTCCAAACGGAACCGTTGATCCGGCAGGCAGCCAGCACATGAACATGGTTTAACAAGTCAGGGCTTCCGCCATCGGCGGGGGTCTTTTTTAAATATAGAATAGGGTATTTCACAAGGTTGATATAGTCTGGGCTTGCCCCCGGTTCGTCAGCTTAGCGCGGGTGATGTCACCGGCGGCGGCTTAAGCCCTCAATTTGGGGTATATAGTAGGAAACGGGCGAAGGATTGCTGCGTAGATAACGGTTAAAAAGGAGGTAGGACGATGACGGAAATAACATTAGGCGCCGGAGGGCTGGAGACATCGGCGGAGCTGCGCTCGGCACTTGAAGAAGTCAGGAAATGGGAGAAGGAGCAAAGACAGCTGATGATTTGGGAGCGGCTGACCCGGCTTCCTTTTAAGGTGCTGGACAAGCTGACCCCCAAGGTTGTTCATGAAAAAATAGGACAGCTGCTGAATGAGCTGGGCGGCTACATCCAGAATGGCGGCAACTACCTTGTGGCGGGACGCAAGGTGGGCGAGCTTGTGGGCGAGGTAAGCCGCGAGGCCGGAGGCGAGGGGGATGGCCCTTACCCGCTCGCGGTGATGGACGAAGCGGCGTGCCGCCTGTCCAGGAGCCGGAGTAACTTCGCCACGGCTCAAGGGGCGACCACCGGCTTCGGCGGCGTCTTTACGCTCGCGGCGGATATCCCCGCCATCCTTGGCCTGTCGCTGAAGGTGATTCAGGAGATCGGCCTGTGCTACGGATTTAACCCGCTGGAGAAAGAAGAGCGCATCTTCGCCGTCAAAGTGATGCAACTGGCCTCCGCCGAGACGGTCGGCAGACGGGCGATTCTGAACGAACTGGACCTGGAGCTGGGCAGCGACG
>NZ_ASSC01000651.1 GCF_000520735.1 Paenibacillus forsythiae T98 | reverse complement strand
GGGGAGCCGCAGTGGATGGGCAAAGGAATCGAAGTGGAGGCCGAGCTTGCCGAAATGACGGTGACGGGGGCCGAGGACCTGCTCAGCCAGGTCTGGAATAATCTGTTGCATAACAGCATCAAGTTTACTCCGCCGGGCGGGACGATTACGATAACGGCGCGCCCGATGGACACAGAGGTCGAGGTCAGGGTCTCCGATACCGGTACGGGTATCTCCAAGGAGGATCTGCCTCATATCTTCGAGCGGTTCTACAAGGCGGACAAAGCGAGAAGCGCGGGCGCCGGAGGCAGCGGACTGGGGCTGTCGCTGGTGAAGAAGATTATCGACCTTCACCGGGGGAAGGTCAGCGCGCAGAGCAGCCCCGGCGAGGGTACGGTCTTTGTTGTTGCGCTGCCGGTATCGCTAAAGGAAGGGAGCGAGTAACTCCGTACCGCTGCCGCTGCACCGGAGGACGCCGCAGATATCCGGAGCTGTCCCAGGCTCCGGCCCTTCTCCCGGCGTTAGAACAGCCGGTCCATCCGGCGGACAAGCTCCGCCAGCTTGAAGATCCCCTGCTCCAGCCCGGACGGGGAGGCGTAGGCGTAAGAGAGGCGAAGATGCCTGGCGTCCGCGCGGTCGTACAGATCGCCGGTATTCAGCAGCAGCCCTTCCGCAAGCGCCGCGCGGAACAGCTTCGGCAGCGGGAGAGGCTTGTTCAGGCGCAGCCATACATAGAAGCCGCCCGCAGGCTTGCTCCACTCTGCCAGTTCAGTGAAATGGCGCTCCAGCAGCTCCAGCATCAGATCGCGGCGCCTGCGCAGCGCGAGGCGGAGGGC
>NZ_ASSC01000650.1 GCF_000520735.1 Paenibacillus forsythiae T98 | reverse complement strand
CAAGCCTCGGCCAGTTGCCGCCCGCTCTATCGTTCCTGCCGAAAGCGCCGCCGGTCCGGCTGACCATCCCGGACCCGGCTCCGCTTCGGAAATGAACGAAGACAGCCTTGCGGAGCTGCTTCGCGGCTCGAACAACAGCCTTGGCCTCCATTACCTTATCGCCCTGAGGCGGCTCGGCAGCGGCATCGCTCCGCTGACCGTTCCCCGTCTCGGAGCGGGCTTTCATGAACCGCTCCGCAGCGGAACCGAGATCGCCAGCGCGACGGCGCTGCGCGCACTGCTTCGCGAGGGCGGTTCTCCGGCCGCATATATCCCGGAGTACAGCCTTGACATTCTTCGGCGCGAGCAGCAGGAAGGCCGGGGGCCGCTGGACTGGGAGAGCTTCCGCTCGCCGCTGCTGCACATTCTCTCCACCCGCTCCGCCGCCGAGCTGGCCGGACTGCTGGATGTAAATGAAGGACTGGAGAACCGCCTGCTGCGGATTCTGCCGGAGCTTCCGCAGTTCACCGTTGGCGGTCTGCTGTCCGCCTTGAAGAGCAAGCGCTACACCCGCACGCGGCTTCAGCGGATGCTGCTGCACATTCTGCTGAATCATGGCAAGGAAGAATTCTCGCCCCGCGTGCTGTCGCAGGGGCCGGGATATATCCGCGTGCTCGGCTTTCGGGAAAGCGGCCGATCCCTGCTCAAACAAATGAAGCAGAGCGCCA
>NZ_ASSC01000649.1 GCF_000520735.1 Paenibacillus forsythiae T98 | reverse complement strand
CGCAGCGGCGTGCTGTATGCAAGCTCCGAGGAGTGGTGCCCGCCGCTCGGGCGTATCCGGGGAATCCGCGAGGAGATCGGCATGCGGACCATTCTGAATACGGTGGAGAAGCTGGTTGATTACACCTGCTCCCCGTTCATCGTGTTTGGCATTTATCATAATACGGTCTTTGACCGCCTTGCGAGACTTCTGATCAAGCTTGGCTACCGCAAAGCCCTGATCGTTCAAGGGCCCGAAGGGTCGGAAGATCTGCATATCGACCGTCCCACCCGGGTGTACACAGTAGAGAACGGCGACTCTGGTCTGGACATTATAGACCCCGAGGCGCTGGGACTGGACACTCCCGTTCCGGAGCTCGCCTGGAACGCCCGTCTTCAGCTGGAGACTGCGGAAGCCGTACTGCGGGGCGGCGGCCACCTGGCATTCTACAATCAAGTCCTGCTTAACAGCGCTGTCCGATTGCATTTGGCCGGCCGGGTCGACTCCATCGAGGAGGGCGTCTACACCTGCAAGGATCTTCTGGACGGCGGCAAGGCTTGGGAAGCATACAGCGCCTGGAAGAACACGCTGCTCAGCAAGCCTTCGGTTACGCATCCGGTATGAATTCGAAGAAGCGGCCAAAGTCAGTGATGGATTCATGCCGCCCATGCTGGGCGCACGTGGCAAAGCGCCTCTCCCGATGACGGTGTGAGGCGCTTTTTTCTCATATACTCTTCATCTGTTGAACGGCTCAGGCTGTTCTTAGTATACGCAGAATGTACGGGTAATAATGACAAGCAGAATAAACAATACGAGAACCGTGCCTGTCGAAGTGCCCCATCCGTAGCCCGCAACTTCACCCATTTGAAACTCCTCCTTCAAAAGTAGCGTACGACATATCTTATTCCGCTATCCTTGGATTCGTCTGGGTGTTTATCCCCTGGACCTATACGGCGGTCTCAAAAGTAATCCGGTTCTTGCCGCTCCGCTTGGAAATATAGTGAGCATCGTCCGCCAGACGCAATATCTCGCTTGTGTCCTGGTTCTCGGGACTCCAGACCGCGGCGCCTACGCTGCAGCCGACATGCACAACCTCCCCGTCGATCGAGAATGGCTGGTTGATCTTGTCGATAATGCGTTTGGCGACAACCTCGGCCTCCTGCATCGGCTTCGCCGCCGAAGTGTGCAGGATGACCACGAACTCATCTCCGCCTATACGGGTGACCATTTCATTCTCCCGGGTCGATTCCAACAGACGGAAGGATACTTGCTGCAGCAGCTTGTCGCCTGATCTATGCCCCAGCGTCTCATTCACCTTCTTGAAGCCGTCGAGTCCCAGGTACAGGAAGCTCAGTGTCGAGCGGTTGCGCTTGGCCTTGTTCACGGCATGAGCCAAATAGTCGTCAAGAGCCGTCCGGTTCGGCAGTCCCGTGAGCGGATCATGCCTCCCCATTTCGGACATATAGAAGGGCTCCGGCTCTGGC
>NZ_ASSC01000648.1 GCF_000520735.1 Paenibacillus forsythiae T98 | reverse complement strand
AAGATGAACATTGTCCCGAAGCCGAATGACATAGGAGTAGAGGATAAATTAACATGAAATTTGATTTGGCCCAAAACCAAAAAAGTAGACATGGTACGAATCCGGTATAGCATTGAACGGCTCGGCCTGTTCCAGGGCGGTGTGGAAATTGATTCTTCGCTCAACTCAAGCTGTTCCGGGGGACGATAATTAGGCATGCTATTCTGTTCAGATTGCTGTTGCTATGGCCCTTAATACCACAAGTAGCGGCAAGTCTTTTGGGGACTGTGTAAAGTTGGTTAAAGATATTCATTGCCTATATCCCATACCAATCTAATGCTATCCTTTTCATATATCAGATGCGCACCTGATTAATCCTAATTTGATAATGGAAAAGGAGATAAAAAGGATGGGTAAGGACGATGTCATTAAATCGATGCTTTCCGAAAAGGTAAGTATGACACCGGATGGTTTTGTTGCCGATCATTTAAGCTCAAAACAGTTTGCAGATTGCCATGAATTGTTTTTTGACGGCATTCTGGAAATTCATTCGTCCGACATAGCGGGAGTAGAGGGCTACGGTGAGTTTAATGAGGATTGTAAAACGGAATATGGGACCTGCGGGGAATTTCTGACCGATACGTTCGCAGATGGTAAAGAGGGGTACTGGTATAATTGGCGGGAGATGTTTGACACAACGGTTTTAGAACGTGATTTTTTCGAAAAATACTTTAAGGAAATGGCGGACAGAATTCCTTACTGTGAAGGACAACGTTATTTGGTTTATAACAATACGTTTTTCGCCAATATGATCACAGACGGCAAGACAACGGTCGGTTTTCCTGATTGGAGCAGATCCGGCATTAGCGATTTCCTTTTGGATTTTGTCATCATGGACTTAAATAAGCCCTACTTGAAGATACCGGAGTTGTTGGTTGAGTATTGCAAGAAAAGGGACATCGTCATACCTGATTTTCACGAAAGATTCTTATGCATGGCTTATTATAAAGGGATCGACACCTTGCGTTGGCATGCATCGATTGATGACACCGAGTCCTGCATGTCCATCATGAAATCCATCAGCGAATTGAAAAATCGAATTTACGCCTTATAGATGGTGATGAGATGAAATATGAGAATGCCAGCGATGTTCTACCGGAGGAACTATTGAAAGAAATCCAGAAATACGCGGCGGGGAAACTTCTTTATATTCCTTCTGGGAAAGAAAAAAAGGCATGGGGCGAAACGTCCGGTTATCGGGAACAATTGCAAAGACGCAATCGAATGATTCGCAATAAATACGCCCACGGGATCACGGTTTCGGAACTGGCGGACGAATACTTTTTATCTTTGGATTCCATTAAGAAAATCATCTATTTAAAGAAAGACGATGGACATTTAACCTATTCTCCGACATTAGAATCAGCTATACAATATGCGAATGTCGGGATGATCGAAGAATGGGTCCAATGCTATTTGCTGCTTACCCGGAATTCTGCTCCCGTTTTACATGATATTATGAAGGAAGATCTTCTATATTTCGGAGTCGTTAAGTTCCCGCTGCGGCTCATACAGTGTGAAGGAAACAATATCGGGGAGAACCGTGCAGATGAAAAGGATGACTATGTATCCGATCCCCCGCCGCTTCTTATTCAATATGAGGAAGGAAGGTTTTATTGCATCGTACAGCAAGAATTATTGGCTTCATTACAACAACGCAAAGTAAATGCTTACCCGACCATAATCGTTCTGAAAGGAAATGCCGGTTATAAAAGATTTATAAAGTACTATGGAAACGTATTATTCTATGTTGATAAAGAACGATTGAATGAATGAACTGGTTAGAGCACATTTGTTTAGGGGTGTCCATTTATATGAAGTCCGGGATGTATGCTCATCATGCGAAGCAAATGAAATCCTTGTACAATCATCGCATTAAACATCTAAGGGAAATTTCACAGCGATTATTGCCCAAAGAGTGCCTATATACAATCCAATCTAGCGGCGGGCTCTTCTCTGCAATACGCATTCCGGACTCCCGTACAGAAGATTTGGTCAAGCGAATGGAGAATCGTGGAGTTGATGTACTGCCAACCGATCCGCAATTCCTTTCATCTTTCCCCAAGCTTAACTTGCTGCGTCTTAGCATCATTCGGACCGATGAGCATGATATTGAAGAGGGCGTCAGCATCCTTGCCGAAGAATTGGAGCGTGCCCAACATACAAGCAGTTCCCCGAAGCCATTCTTTTGGTTATGAGCAGCCCATACAAAAGAAATCAACTTACATTATGCATAACCTTGTTTCTGTGATAGATTGACAATCATCCAACATCTGGATACGATCAAATTGTAATATTCCAATTAGAAAAGAGGCATATGTATGTCACCAGGCTTTCGTTTCATTAAGTTGAGGAAATAAGACGCATATCATTTTTAGATCCTGATAGCAGGGTTTATTTGGTTTGGCGTTTTATTCAACTAATGAGATGGAGGCAGTTTAAATGAAAAGTAGCGTCTCTTTTAACAATGAGATACTTGAGAATGCAGCAAAGCAATTTAGCACAAGTAGTAGCCAAGCCTCTTATATCGGAGGACACCAGAATATTGTCTACGAGTATAAACTGAATGGAGAAAGCTTTATTCTGAGATTAACTCCAAGTACAGGTCGTTCAGTGAGGCTAGTCCAGAGTGAACTGGATTGGATTGTGTTCCTTGCAAATAATGGCGTTTCAGTTTCAAAACCTGTTCTCTCGAAGAACGGTCATTTGACAGAAGTGATTCATTTGTCCGATGGATTTTATACTTGCGTTTCATTTGAAAAGGCTCGGGGAAGAAGGGTTGAATACCCGGAATGTCTTCAGGATCATGCTCTGTATGAGGAGCTTGGTCGGCTTACGGGCAAGTTGCACGCTTTGTCAAAAAGGTATCAGCCCCAAGATTGTAATGCCAAAAGACAGGATTGGAGCCAGAATTGGTTCCTGCAAAATATAGACCTGATTCCTGACTCACAGGTCGCCGTTCGTTATAGTTACTTGGAATTGGTCAAGACGATTAGCGCGTTGCCAAAAGATAAAAAATCATACGGAATTATTCATGGTGACCTCAATGTTGGAAACTTTATGGTAGATGAACATAGGGGAGTTACCCTTTTTGATTTTGATGAAGCCCAGTACAGTTGGTTTGTAGAGGATATAGCAGTACAACTGTATTATCTTGTTTATGTCTATGGCGGTGATGACGGAAAAGAATACCGGGAGGACCAAGCCCGCAGGTTCATGAATCACTTTATGAGGGGCTATATACTTGAGGATTCATTAGACGAATATTGGATTAAACAAATTCCGCTATTTCTAAGACTAAGAGAATTGATTGTATATATTGGTTCATTTAGAAACTGGGACGGGGATGAAACATTCAGCGGTTCAGACAATCAATGGTTTAAGGACTGGATTGCAGAAAGTAAATTAAGGATCGAAAACGAAATCCCTATTGTGAATATTTGGGGAATCTGACCGTTCAAGACTATGCCTTGAAGAACATATTCGTAATGATAATCCGGACGGTTGCGGAAGCAAAGTCTACTTTTTACTCACCTGCATAGCAGTTAAAAGCACGAAGAGCCAGTCTCCATAAGACTGACTCTTCAACCAATTGGTGGCTCAGTTTTGCTTCTTTAAAGCGATAATTTCAGCCTCAGACAGTCCGGAGGCTTTGACTATAATAGATGTATCCACTCCAAGCTTAAGAAGCTCTAAGGTCATCTGAACAGCTTTCTTTTTCTCGCCACGAGCTTCACCGCGGGCTTCACCGCGAGCTTCGCCCTCAGCTAACGCTCCCTCAATCATCGAAGCCTCATCATGCAGATATTTTTGTCTGTCTTCATACAATCGACGGGCTTCGGCATCCTGACTAAGAAATTCCAATGTATCTATCGCTTTTTTCAGCACAGGTTCGTTCATCGCCAGCACCTCCCAATTGGATTTATCGACGCCTTTCAAGAAGAGTAACCAGTTCACCAATCCACCACTCTCAACAGGAGCGGCGTGATCGCCAAGCTTGGGCAATTCGAGGAAATGCAGTTCCATGTCATCTATCAGCGGAATGCCGCTCCGGTCTTCACGTAGATGGAACACGTTATGATATTGATTGTTGGGCAAAAATGAGTAATTCAGAATGTTGATGGTTACACATTTCTTCAACATTTTATAAGACTGACCCTCTTGAAGCTGTCCACTGTATAGTTTACTCCAATAAAACATCGTCCGTTTTTCGGTATCGTATTTGTTGAACAGTTGCATTTCAACGTTGATAAATTCGCCATCTGAAGTTTTGCCACGAATATCAAGTATGGACTGTTTGTCGCGGGCAGCATCCTTTTCGGTATAAGGATTTAGCAGGACGATTTCACTAAAAGCGGCCTGCCGGCTTCAATAAAGGTTTTGTTCAAGAATGCAAGCAGGACATCCCGGTTTTCCTCACTGCCGAAGATGCGTTTGAATAAGAAATCATTTCGGGGATCAAGCAGTTCGTTCATCCGCAATCAACTCCATTCATCATTAGTATATCACGCTCACAGGTTCTTAGACACACGAACCAGGCACGCAACATGCGAATTCGCGTGTCGGCTTGACCTGCATGATTAGCGGTGGGATTCCCAGGGAAGCCTTCGTTGCTTTCGTGATTCTGTCGTTCTTTATGGGCGCAGCCGCGCCGCTCTTTAGTGGGCTATATATGGCAATGCTTCAGAGAGCGTCCGAGCCTGAAAAGCTGGGACGTGTCATTTCATTTGTAACGAGTATCACGGATCCGACTCTCACTGGCAGAGCCAATTGTCGAAAGGTACGGGGGTCAGATGTGGTTTTTCTGGTCAGGGGTTATTGTTGTCTCCAGCGGAATATGTCATCAAAAATGTGGGCTGGTTACAGTTCTAAAGGCGGACAGGTATCCAATCCATATGGCGATTTTTTTGTGGGTGGATCAAGTTCCGGTTCCGCTGTAGCTGTAGCGTCAAATTTTACAAGTGTTGCAGTAGGAACGGAAACTTCTGCATCCATTTTAAGTCCAGCTATACAAAATTCTATTGTTGGTATAAAGCCGACAGTTGGTTTGATAAGCCGTGCAGGAGTGATACCTTATTCCTATTCTCAAGATACTCCGGGACCAATGGCAAGGACAGTAGAAGACGCTTCGATCTTACTTGGTGTACTTGCTGGTAGAGACGATAATGACCCCGCAACTCACAGAAACAAGCCGTTGCTTGGTTAATAGTCGATACAAGAAGAGGCGTCTCCAGCATACCAAGGCAATCCAATTGCCATTTCACGCATACGGCAAGTGGAAATCAGCGGATTGCCCTGGTATTTCCTTTCCCACAACCTTACCTTACAACACTGATAATCCGGTTGCGCCCTTCATGCTTGGCCTGATATAAGGCCTTGTCCACGGATTCGAACAAATCATTCAGATAGGATTTGGGGCTTAGTCTATGTTCAGCCGAAAAATCATTAATGGACAGAAGTCCCATACTTATGGTAATCGATAACGAATGGGCCGTATTTTCGATGATGACCTGGTTCGACTCGACACTGGATTTAATCCGTTCGGCCAGAATCTTGGCTTGTGATTCATTCGTATCGGGCAGATAGATAATAAATTCTTCTCCGCCATAACGCGCTAAAATGTCAGTCCGACGCAGCGTCTGCTTGATTACTTTGACCGTGTTGCAGATGACTTCATCCCCGACTAAATGGCCGTAATTGTCATTGACTAATTTGAAGAAATCGATATCCAATAGAAGAATGGCAAAGGAAATTTGATGCTGCCTGTTCTTCATCACTTCGTTCTCGAGCTGCTGTGTCAAATAATGGCGATTGTAGCAACCGGTTAAGCTGTCGGTTATCGCCATCTGATTCAGTTTCTGATTGGTCTCTGACAGCTCGCCTTGTATTTTGAGCAAGGCTTCGTTGTGTTCTTGCAGGATTTTATTATGAAGATTGGTTTCATCAATGAGGCGCTGAAGCTCGGTGATATCCTGAAACGTGATGATTCGTCCCACCATTAGACCCCTGACCATGATCGGCGCAGCATGAATGTTGAGATGCCGGTTGATTATGGGATGCAGTAACTGGACTTCGCTTCTCTCCATCGGACGGTTCCGGTAAGCATGAAGAAAGCATTCGATATTGCCGGGGGTCGGTTCTTGCGGAAGGATGTCCTCCATATTGAACCGGTCGCCTATACGCAGATTCATTTGGGGAAGCAGCGACTGATTGATTTCTACCACAATTTCGTTATCATCCAGCACCAGAATCCCATGGTCGATCGTATCGATAATATCCTTATGGGCGATAGTCACAATATCAAACACTTTATCCCGGTGAATCGCAATAACAAAAATGATAGCAGACAGTAAGACGCCAACGGACGCCAATCCCGGGATAACCGGCAAATACCGGGACATGACGACATTCAGGAGTATGTCTATCAAGGTGAACAGGGCCACCACCAAAATCCCTCTGACCATGTGCATTACCTGTTTTTTGACACGAGGCGCGTTATCTGATACAAGCGTTAAATAGATGATATACAGCGAGACTGCGAAATGGATCATCAGGATCGTGACATTAAACCAAAAAATAGGCCCATAGATTCTTTGGATGTAACCGCCGTTTAAAGGGAGGACGAACCAGCCACCCGGATTGATGACTACACCGAGCGCCGACAACACCGCAGGTACAAAAAGAAACAGCAATACCTTTCTGCGCAAAAATTTCGATTGCCTGGTGAGGAGGATCGTAAACAGAAGCCATCCTGTGGTGAGTACAGGCGAGTTGACGAATGCCAACTTCAAGTAAAATAATTGAAAGGTAGGATTCTCCGTTGTTTTGATGGCAAACTGGCAGAAGGGCCACAGCATCATGGAAAAGTGGAATAATAAATAAAATTTATGCAGGTTCGTGATGGTAACGGAAGCAAATATGTATACAAACAGAGCAAACAAAACGCAGAATAATATTAAGTCAATCCATACCTCAAAACCCAATATATTACACCTTCTTGTTAATATTAGTTGTAATGAAGCTTTTTTGGCATTAGGATTTTATATCTTGCCTTTAATATATAATTAGAGGGGAAAGAATACAACATTTATCAGCTATCAGCTCGTTAGCGTCACACCATTAGAGGGAAAAATAGGGTCAATCTATTGTTTATGAACCGGATATATATGGGGGTTATATGAGAAAAAAGATTCTGCTGCTCCAGCCGGAGAACGAGAAGATCAACCGGTTCCGAAGGAAGCAATTTAACAACTTCGTCCAGATCACGATGCCGTATTTGGCGGGATTCATTGATGAGAGCAAGTATGAGATTACGCTTGTGGATGAGTACCGGCAGAAGATTCCCTTCCGCCATGCGTTTGATCTGGTGGCGATTACCGTGAATACGCCGAACGCCTACCACTGCTACCAAATCGCGGAGAAGTTCCGGGCAACAGGGGCCAGGGTGGTGATGGGCGGGCCTCATGTCACACTGCTTCCGGAGGAGGCTTCGCGGTACTGCGACAGTATCCTGATCGGCGAAGCGGAGGAGACCTGGCCGGCGTTTCTGGAGGATTTTTATAGAGGAAAAGAACAGGCCGTCTACCGGTCGGAGGGCATACCTTCTCTTAAGAATCTCCCTCTGCCGAGATGGGATCTCTTAAAGAGAAACCGGCTGATGAAGGGCGCGGTGTTCGCGACACGGGGCTGCCCTTACCGCTGCGCCTACTGCAATCTGAAGCAGATTTACCATGACCGCTTCCGCGTCCGTCCAATCCCGGAGGTGATCCGCGAAATCTCGCTCATGAAATCGAAGTTTTTCGTGTTCTGGGACGATAATTTTTTTGCGGATAAAGCCCACGCCACCAAGCTGATGGAGAGCCTGAAGCCATTGGGCAAAAAATGGGCCGCGCAGGTGACCCTTGCCGATTGCAATGATGACGAGCTATTGACGCGGGCAAGGGAAGCGGGCTGTCTGTATCTGTTCGTAGGGCTGGAGTCTTTTTCGCCATCGGCGCTGCGGGGCGTCAACAAAGGAATCAACCGGGTTCACTCGTACCGCGATATCGTCCGGAAGCTGCACAAGCACAAGATCATGATACAGGCCGGTATTGTGTTCGGCTTTGACGAGGATACACCGGCTACCTTCCGGCATACATTGGAGGCTTGCGAGGAGCTGGGGATTGACGGGGTAACCGTCAGCCTGCTCACGCCGCTTCCCCGAACGCCCGTCTATGCCGGGATGAAAGAGGAGCGGCGGCTGCTGAATGAGGACTGGAGTCTGTACAACGGCAAGACGGATGTCGTCTTCCGTCCCCGGAATATGACCTCGGAGGAACTGCTTGAGGGCTATCTCGATTTCCGCCGCCGATTCTATTCGCTGCCCTCCTTCATCCGAAGGATGCGGGTATCGCGGACGCATCTCTTTTACAATTTTATTATTAATCTGGGATATCGATTGGCCCTCAAGCGTTAAGGGGGGAAGCTACGCTGGAGGCCTATGCGGCTAAAAGGACGGCGAAGCCGCCTTTTGGTCAGATGTGGAATATTCCCGGCACCGAATTAATGACCAGATAAACGCCCAGTATTCGCAAAGGAAGCCTGGAGGCGGTCCCGTCTTTTCGAAAAAGCGCTACGGCCAGAGGACCAATGAAAATGTTAATGAGCAGTCCGGCAATCAATTCGGCGATGTTGAAAAATAGAGTTGAGTTCATATGGAATGGCTCCTTTATCTTTGCTTCGACAAAGCTTTTATTGAGCGCGCATTTTACGGGTGATCATGGTACAGGAAATGAGGATACCCGCAGCGCCGGTTCCCGCCAGCAGGCTCACCGGCAGGAGATGGGAGCGAAGTGAATCGGCGTGATAGGCAACGCTGTTTAAGCTCTGCATAGTCCAGTATCCCGGAATGCACCTGGAAACGGCCCGTATCCATTCAGGGGCGGATGCGTCGATCGGGAAGAATGATCCGCCAAGAATTCCTGTCAGCGCCGTAATGGCGGACCCGTATACCGTAAAGTTCTGATGGCTCTTGACGAACGGAACGAACAGCATGACGATGCCGGTCAGCGCGAGCAAATAGGACGCCAAGATGAGGGCTTCTGGTCCGATAGCCGCGACACGGATGTCCAGCGCATAGGTTGCCGCGATCAGGATGACGGCAATGTTCAGAATGCCGAACAGATAGGATGCCACAGTCTTGGAGAGAAGGTACTTGGCGAAGCTTACCGGGGTCCCGAGCAGTCTCTGAAGCGTTCCGTTCTCCCGCTCATCGACCAGTGTCCGAAACCCTTGGATAACGGCGAACCAAAGAAACATGACCATGAAGCCGTCCAGTCTTTGGCCGGTTTGTTCTTGCTTCCGCGAGTCGGTTATATCTGCCGGTCGGGCGGGCGACGCTGCGGATGTGCCTTTGGCAAGTGCGCCGATCTCCTCGGCGATGACAGGCTCCAGCTTGGCGCCATCTTCATTGCTGGCGCTTTGGAGAACTCTCGCCCTCGGGGTCATGCCGGAGACGACGGATTCTCCGAAGCCGCGGTCCAGCACAAGTCCCATGGTAATCTCGCTGTTCCCGATTTTGGTCCGGATCTCCGCCTCGGAAGCGGAGGAGACGGAAATTCCACTGTGGTCCGCAAGCCTGGCGATGAACAGCCTGGAATTCGCGCTCTGGTCGGCATCTGCTACATATACAGGGGTCTTTCCGCCGTCCAAAGACAGCGAGAACAGGTAGGCCAGCAGAATGGGAGCGGCCATAACGGCAAGCATAGCCGTCCGGTTTCTAAGCATCAGCCGGAGCTGCTTTGTGATCATGATGAACATCTGCATGTTCTCTCCACCTTTTTCCGTTTAGTAAGAATAGGGACAGCCCGAAAAATGCGGCGCCGATGGCGGCAAGCTTCAGCATATCCGGGTAAATCTCCCGCAGGCCGCCGCCTTGAAACAGGGTCAGGTAGCAATTGATGGCTTTCCCGTTGGGAATGGCTTGCTGAATGACCCGCAAGGCGCCAGGAAAGCTGTACTTGTCGACAAAACTTCCACCAAGAAAGCTGAAGCTGTACAGAATCGGCGTCGCGAAGCTTGAAATGGTTGCATGATTCCTCGCGGCGAATCCGCAGGCTAGCACTATCGCTCCCACGGCGAAGCCGTATGCGACTGTGACGAGCAAGACTTCGGGGATCCTGGGCCATACGACTCCGAATATGATCCGGCTGCCTGCGATGACGACCGTCATTTGAACGGTTATGGCCAGTGTAATTCCCAGCAGCTTTCCCAGCGCATACTGAATGGTCAGGGTGGGGGTGGAGCGGATTCGGGGCAGAGTATGGCTGAGCTTGTCTTTGACGATGCCGTGGGCCAGTTCGAATGCGGTAAGTATGGAGAACATGACAGCCATCGCCGTGGATTCGTATTCCATAATGTTCACCGGCTTGGTGTGAACCGCAACCAC
>NZ_ASSC01000647.1 GCF_000520735.1 Paenibacillus forsythiae T98 | reverse complement strand
TTCCCCCGCCGCAGCGTCATCGCCGTTTTTTGCAGCCTGCTGAATCATCGCCGCCAGATTGTGCAGTTCATCCTGAACAGCAAACCTCGCGGTCGCGGGATTCTGTGCAAGCAGAGTGAGCGCGCTCTGGTTCTGACCTTCCTGTGCATCAGCGCCTGAAGATACAGCCGAGGCTTGAATCAGCCAACCCTGAAGCGCAGCCAACAGCGCAGGATTCAATTCAATGTGTTCGTCCAGCTTCTCAAGCCCGGGAAGAATTTGGTCCAACAGTTCCTGGCCCGTCACTCCTGCCATTTCGCCATCCTTGTCTGCTTCACCGGAAACTGCCGTCATCAAGCGATTCAGTAAGGCAGCAGCCGTATTACCATTGGAAACCGCCGCTTCGGAAGCCGCGCCAGCCATTGATTGCACCAGAGTCTGGGAGAATATCGCGTTTGCCCCTTCGGTTCCGGAAGATCCCGCAGAAGCGGTCGTTTTGACATTTAGGCCTTTGCCTGATGAAATCATTTGAAATGTAAGACCCATCATTCTTCACCTCCTTTCAAGTATAATCCTTATTTGCCGCCCATCAGACGGTTTACAATTTTGGCGGTGACTCCTTTTGTATCACTCTTGGTCATCTCGGCTAAAATGGAAGACCGCACGCTGTCATCTACGGTGCTCAGAATGGTAATCACCTTATCCGGACTGATGCCGTACATATCGCTTAGCAGCTTCGCTGCTTCGGCGGCGGGCATTGAGGAGAAGGTCTGGCCCAGCTTTTCCTTATTGAGATTGGTGGTACTGCTGCTCGAAGCGCTTGATCCCGCCGAATCTTTATTCAGTCTGGACTGAAGGGCTGCAATAGCCATATCGGAAGAATTGGCTGATTCTTTTAGCTTTACGGACACGTCAGCCGCAATTTTCGGGTCCATCTTTTCCAAAATGGCTGTCTTGCTGTCATTATTCATTCCGCTGAGCAGCTGAACCACTTCTTCCGTCGTCATATTTTGCATAATCGCCGCTGCTTTGGATGCCTTCATTCCCGCATAAAGCTTGGTCATTGCGGCTATCTCTTTCTCGTGGTCGTCCTCAGCTTCCGCCTGCTCCTGGGTGCTGGCGGCCTGCTGCATATCGTCAATCTGCGTCTTTAACGCCTGAACCTGCTTGTCCTGCGCAGCCTTTTGCTCATTCAGCTGTTTTACCGTCTCTTCCTGTTCGGTCAGCTTGGACTTTAGCTCCTTGATGGTTGCTTCCGAGCTTGCCTCCTGCTTCTCCGGCTGCTCTGCATCCCCGGCGGCATCCCCTTTTGGATCGGGGATCCATTTATTCACGAACGGAATTTTGTTCGCTAATTGCAGCGCGTCGTTTCTGTAATCCATATTCAAAAGCGTCAGCAGCACTCCAACTAGAACAAGCGTGAAAATAATCGGAATCATCAGAAACAGAAACCGCTCAAACTTGCCTGCCGCCCCTTCGTTTTCAAGCTCCATATCGTTTGTTGCCACTGGTGAATAACCTCCAAACGTCAGAGGGGCTTCATCGCGAAGCGGACGGTCGCCATCTCATCCAGTTCGTTTTGTTCCCGCAAATTCATATTTTGTTTAAAAATGCCGAGCGCCTTTTCCCTTGCTTTCAGCCAAATCTTCTCATCCAGAGCCTTGGTGTTGAGATTATCCTGCTTTCTGGAGACTTCTTGATGCGCCTGGTTGATTTCGCCTTGCTTGCGGGCAATACAGTTGTCCAGATAGTCCACATAATCCTGCATTTCCCGGATCACCGCCATGGGCGCTCTCCGCTCTGCCTCAGCCTGAAGCGCAAGTAAAATCTCATTGCGCTGATCCATAAGTTCAACCAGGCTTTTCTCCCGCGCCTGCAGTTCCCCAAGCGCGTTTGAGAGCATCCACTCCGCCTGTGTTTTTTCATTGCCTTTCAAATCGACAACTTTCTGGAAACTATAGTGAAATCTCATAAATCAAATCAACTCCTTGAGAACTGGGAAATTAAGATTTGTTGAACTTCGGCCAGTGTTGTCTTCTCGTCTACCTTCTGTTTCGCGAACTCCCAAATGCTGTCAATATAATGCAGCGACTCATCAATCTGTGCATTGGAGCCTCTCTGATAGGCGCCTATATTAATCAAATCTTCCGATTCCTTGTAAACGGACATCAACCGTTTTACGTTCTCTGCGGCCTCAAGCTGGTCCAATGGCGCAATATCCTTCATCACCCGGCTGATGCTTGCCAATACATCGATCGCCGGAAAATGCCCTTTATTCGCAATGCTCCGGTTAAGCACGATATGTCCGTCCAAAATTCCGCGAACCGCATCGGCAATCGGTTCGTTCATATCGTCTCCGTCGACCAGCACGGTATAGAAAGCCGTAATCGACCCGGTCGGCCCCGTTCCTGCGCGCTCCAGCAATTTCGGCAGACTGGCAAATACGGAAGGGGTATATCCCCTCATCGCAGGCGGTTCCCCGACGGCCAGACCTACCTCGCGCTGTGCCATCGCATATCGTGTGACCGAATCCATCATCAGCATGACATTGAGTCCGCGATCCCGGAAATACTCGGCGATAGTGGTTGCGATCAGCGCCCCTTTAATCCTGATGAGCGCCGGCTGGTCAGACGTCGCCACGATGACGACCGACCGCTGCAAGCCCTCCGGACCGAGATCGCGTTCGATGAAATCAAGAACTTCTCTCCCGCGTTCTCCGATTAGTGCGATCACATTCACATCGGCCGAAGTATTCCGGGCAATCATCCCCATCAGCGTGCTTTTACCAACGCCCGAGCCTGCAAAAATACCGACCCGCTGCCCCTTGCCAATCGTCAGAAGTCCGTCAATCGCCCGCACTCCAATGCTGATTGGCTCCTGTACCCTGGGCCTGTTGAGCGGATTCGCCGGGATATTGAAAGTCGAACTGTACGGCATCCGCGCCGGTATAATCGAACCGTCCAGCGGCTGTCCGAGACCATCAAGCACCTTGCCGAGCAGTTCAGATCCTACTTGCACATTCAGCGGCTTCCCTGTGCCGACCACATCGCAGCCGGGTCCGATCGCCTGCAGCTCGCCCAGCGGCATCAGCAACACCTTGTTATCGCGAAAGCCGACAACCTCCGCCTTGAGCGGTCTGCTGCCCTTGGCAGGGTAGATATAGCATACGTCTCCTATGCTGGCATCCGGCCCTTCAGACTCGACCATCAGCCCGATTACCTGAGTAACCTTGCCGTTGATTCTTACCGGATCGATGCTGCGAAGCTGCTCCCTGTATCTCCGGGCGTCAAGCATTGCCTTCCCCATTTCTCTGTCCTTCGTTATCCAAAGCGACCCTGATCAGTTCCTTCTTGATCTCCTCAAGCTGGGTATCAATTCTTGCGTCCACGCTTCCCAGCGACGAACGTATTACGCAGCCATGATCCGTCACCGTCGAGTCGGGCAAAATCTGAAGCTCGGCCTGCGAATCGATAGCCAGCGTAAGCTCCTCGCGCGCCGCGTTTACAAAGGTAAACTGTTTGGGGTTCACGCATAGAGAGATAATCCCCTGCTCCCGCTTGCGGGCCAGGTTTCTCTTGATGAGATCAATCGTAAACGCCGGCTCCACCGTCAGCTGCTTTTCCACAATTTTCTCGGCAATGTCGCAGCTCAGTTCAACCAGGAAAGGCTCGGCTTCCTGAATGATCACATCACGCGCCTTATAAGCTTCCAGCAGGACGGCCTGAGCCTCCTCCATTACATTAGCCAGCTTGACCTTCATTTCTTTCTCCGCCTGCAGCAGACCCTCATTGTAGCCCTGGCTATAAGCCTCTGCTTTTACCGCTTCGGTTAGGTGTTCATCCTGCTCCCTACGGCTCCGCCACCATTCTTCGGCTTCGCTGTGCGCTCTCTCGATGATCTGTTCCGCCTCAAGAGAGGCACCCCGCACCTGTTCCTCGGCAAACGCCTTTGCGTCTTGAAGCATTTGTTTGCACGTCTGTTCGGCAGCCTTGAGAGCGGGATCGTCATTGCGCGGTTCGCCAATTTCCTCCGACTGGATTTCTTCTTCGGCAAGACCGGCATGCTGCCGTGCCAGCTCCAATCTTTTAAGCGCCTCGACAGGAACATATTGGGAGTGTTTGATCAACCTAGACAATAATGTCATCTCCTCCACCGCGGGCTATGATGATTTCACCTGATTCCTCCAGCCTTCTAATGGTACTCACAATACGGGTTTGAGCTTCCTCCACATCACGAAGCCGCACCGGACCCATGTATTCCATTTCTTCCCGGAATGTTTCCGCCATGCGTTTGGACATATTTCGGAAAATGACATCGCGAACTTCCTCGCTTGCAACCTTAAGCGCAAGCTGCAAATCCGCATTCTCGATATCGCGGATAATACGCTGAATGGAACGATTGTCGATGTTGACGATATCCTCGAATACAAACATTCTCTTCTTGATTTCTTCCGCCAACTCGGGGTCCTGGATTTCAAGCGAATCCAGAATCGTACGCTCTGTCCCCCGGTCCACACCGTTCAGAATCTGTACAATCGATTCGATGCCGCCTGCATTCGTATAATCCTGAGTAACGGTAGCCGAAAGCTTCTGCTCCAGAACTCTCTCAATCTGGGAAATGACCTCCGGCGAGGTACTGTCCATCACAGCAATTCTTCTGGCCACCTCAGCTTGCTTCTCCTGCGGCAGAGAAGAAAGAATTGCAGCCGCCTGTTCAAAATTAAGATAGGAGAGTACAAGGGCGATCGTCTGCACATTTTCGTTCTGAATGAAGTTCAAAATCTGATTCGGGTCCGCCTTGCGGGCAAAATCGAACGGTCTGACCTGAAGCGTCGCCGTAAGACGGTTGATAACTTCAAGCGCCTTCTGCTGGCCCAGGGCCTTCTCCAGAATTTCCTTGGCATAGTTGATGCCGCCTTGCGAAATATACTCCTGGGCCAGACAGATTTGATGGAACTCCGACAAGATCAATTCCTTCTCGCCGCTGTCAACCTTTCGGACGTTTGCGATCTCCAGCGTTAGCTGCTCAATCTCCTCGTCTCTTAAATGCTTGAAAATTTGCGCCGAAACTTCCGGCCCTAGTGTGATGAGCAGGATTGCGGCTTTCTGACGACCGCTAAGCCCCTGCTGTGCAGCCTTTGCCATTCATTCACCTCTGTTCGTCTGCAAGCCAGGTGCGCAGCAGATTGACGAACTCGTCCGGCTTTTTCTTGGCCAGGCTTTCCAGCTGCTTGCGCACTTGACTCTCATTCGTTACGCTGTCCAGATTAATGGACGGGAATTCGGTTGGCATCTGAAGCGGAACGTCTTCATCTTCCGGTTCTTCATCTGCATTATTGCGGCGGCGCCGATAGATAACATATCCAATGCCTGACCCTACGAGCAGTGCCGCTGCGGCGATCGCCCATATCATCCAGTTCGGAAGACCTTGGGACGCTTGAGCTGCAGCCTGTGCGCCGAAAGGTTGGGAATAGACCGAAACTTTTTTGATCAAGTCTGCATCGGCATAGGCAGCCCCTGAATCGGCGAGAGAAGCCCTGACAATGTTAACCAAAATATTCCGGATGGCATCCGAGGTATTCTGATCCAAAGTTGTTTGTCCATCGGGTGGTTCAACCGCAACATTAATGGTTAAATCTTTTACAGTATATGGACTTGCAATTATGTCTCTCGTTATTTTGTTCACTTCAAAGTTTCTTGTCTCGGAAGACTCCTCAGATGAAGTGGTTCCGGAATTCGTGCTGGTCGGATACCCTTGTACATCGCCGGTTCCGGTTCCCGCGACCCCTCCGTCCGTGCTTCCTTGTCCCGAATACGAATTGCTTATAATTTGGGAACTGATTTCGATCCCTCTCATATTTTCAGTGTCAACAGGCGTAACCAAATCTTCTTTTCGGGTCTCTTTGTCGAAGTTCAGCTTGGAAAAAACGAGCACATCGACTTTATCAGGTCCCGTAAGAGTGCTGAGGAACGCTTTGACATTCTTTTTCACTTCGTCCTCAAATTTCTTCTGCAGGGCGAAGTTCTCTTCGACTTGGCTGGAAACGCCGGCTTGTCCGCCTCTTGCAGTCGGCATAAGCTCAGTCTCATTATTCGTAATCGTAATGTTATCGATTGGCAAATTCGGCACAGCCGTCTTAACCAGATTGAAATAGCCGTCGACATTTTCCTGGGAGGGTCTGAAGCCCGGTTTAAAGCTCAGTACCACGGAGGCCGAAGCCTTCTCCTGGTCATTCTGGGTGGCGAACACCGTTTCCTTTGGCAGATTGACGAGAACCTTGGCGTCCTTAACTCCCTGCATCCTGCGAAGAAGCTGCTCCACTTCCCCGTTAAGAGCGTTATTATACTTGACATTAAACTCATTGTCCGTCGTTCCGATCATGGATGAGCTTTGGTCAAAAATCTTATAACCGATAGAGCCGTCCTGAACGATCCCCTGCGATCCGATATCTACTTTGGCGCGGGCGGCGTCCGTGCTCGGAACGGAAATACTCTGCCCATCCGGACTTAACCGGTAACTGATGCCCGCCGACTCCAGATAGTTTATTACTCCGGCGGCATCCGTACTGTCCAAATCCTGAAAAGCAACCTCATATTCAGTCTTCGTAAGCTGTATCGTCGCTGCGACGATGACAAATATAATGATAAACAGCGTGGAGAAGAAAATAATTTTCTGCCTGGCGCTGAACCTATTCCAATACTGGGAGAGCTTGTCCCTGTACTGGGCAAATCTTTCATTCACAGTGTCACCCCATCCGAAACCAAGCTAGGATTATTTAGATCTGAGTTCTCATAATTTCCTGGTAAGCTTCAATTGCTTTGTTCCGGACTTGGGTGGTCAGCTGCAAGCTCAGCAGAGCCTGCTGTGAAGAAATCATCGCTTCATCCACATTCACTTCTCCCAGGACAAACTTGTTGCTCATATCTTTCGCAGTTTGCTCCTGAGCTGCCACTTGATTCAGGGCATCCTCAAGATAAGATCCGAAGCCTTTGACGGTGTCCGAAAGACCGGCCGCTGATTGCGTCTCTGTCGTCTTCATTGCAAGCGGCTTGATGCTTTGTGCTCCAATAGTCAAATTTTGTATCAATGTTTCTCCTCCTAGAAATCATACGCCAAAGTACCGGCTTTCACAGACACTTTGGAAAATTTGTACTGAATAATTACCTTCCGATTTCAAGCGCTTTGGAAACCATCGATTTGCTGGCGTTAAGCATAGTTACATTGGCTTCATAGGAACGGGAGGCGGAGATCATGTCCACCATCTCTTTCGTTACATCCACATTGGGCATATAGACATACCCATTCTTATCGGCATCGGGATGGGTCGGATTATACACCGGCTTGAGCGGCGAGGAATCCTCTATAATTGACCTGACGCTAACGCCGTCCCTTCCGCTGTTCATCTTGGAGTTCAGAATATTGGAAAAGCTATCGTTCTGTTTCGACTCCAGTACGACAAGCTTGCGCCGATAAGGCACCGCTTTGCCGTCGACCACCGACGCCCTTGTCGTTTCCGCATTGGCAATATTGGACGAGATTACGTCCATTCTAAGCCGCTGCGCGGTCAAGGCAGACGCGCTAATTCCCAGACTGCTGCCGAAATTCATACCTCACTATCTCCCTTCAGTCGCCGTTCGCATCATCGACATTTGACTGTTCAACAGCTGAACGTAAGAACTGTATCGGAGCTGGTTCTCTGCGCTAAGCACCATTTCGCGGTCAATGTCAACATTGTTGCCGTTATTGTTCATAGACGTGCTCTTGTCAGCCTGGATTACCGGTGAGGGTACTTTGCCTGTCAGTCCGAATGGAATGTGACGGGAATTCGTCACTTTGGCTCCAAGCTTAGGTTGAAGTCCTCTTTCCTGCTCGCGCAAAAAACTCTCAAAAGAGACATCAGAGCGCTTGAAATTAGGCGTATCGACATTTGCCACATTATTAGCCAATGAGTTTTGTCGCATGTTGGCGGCGTCAATGCCCTTTTGCAATCGCAGGAAACTAAGAGAATTCAGCAAACCCATAATTTTCCCCCTTCCAAAGCTATCATAGTGAAAAGAATTCCACAACTCTTTCTGAAAATCCTTCCCATTCGACAATATTTGATTAAAAAATGTTCGCTGCTAAGCAAAAACCCAAGGAAAATGCTCGACATTATGAGACATAATTAAGGTTTTTTAAGCATATATTGATTCTCATAGAATTTGTATAATATTACAATAAGAAAATAGCCCTATCTTTACAAATAAGATAGGGCTAGAATCATTTTTTATCCATATTTATCCATCTAATGTCCGAAATATCCTTGTTAGATCCATATATTCCTTTAAAATTACTTATTTTGTCTTTTAATTATTTTTTGCCTGCTACTTCTTTCCTAGAACTCTTCCATCGAGGGGCAGTTACAAAATATATTGGCTCAGGTCCCGATCCTGTGCGATGCTTGCGAGCTTCTCGCGAACATATTCGGGGGTAATGAGCATTTTTTCGAGCGTCAGCTCCGGAGCCTCGAACGAGAGGTCCTCCAGAAGCTTTTCCAGAATGGTGTGCAGACGCCGGGCCCCGATATTCTCCATGTTTTGATTGACCGTCGCCGCAATTTTGGCAATTTCGTAGATCGCCTCGTCTTGAAACTCCAATTCGATATTTTCGGTAGCAAGCAAATGGGAATACTGCTTGGTCAGCGCATTTTTCGGTTCTGTGAGGATGGATACGAAATCCTCCAGGGACAAGCTGCTGAGTTCCACGCGAATGGGAAAGCGGCCCTGAAGCTCAGGAATCAGATCAGACGGTTTGGCGACATGAAAAGCCCCTGCGGCCACAAACAGCACATAATCGGTCTTGACCGGGCCGTATTTCGTCATCACGGTCGATCCTTCGACGATCGGCAGGATATCCCTTTGCACGCCTTCCCGGGAAACATCAGGACCCGCCCCTTTGCCCTGGCTCGCCACCTTATCAATCTCATCGATAAAAATAATGCCCGATTGCTCCGCGCGCGCAACGGATTCCTGGATAACGTCGTCCATATCAATCAGCTTGTTCGCTTCGTCCTGAATCAGCACTTTACGTGCTTCGCGAACGGGCAGCTTGCGCTTCTTGGTCCGTTTCGGGAGCAGATTTCCGAACATCTCCTGCATATTCATCCCCATCTGGTCATTGCCCTGTCCGGCGAACATGTCCAGCATGGTGGGCGCGGTGTCTTCGACATCAATCTCGATGATATCGTCCTCCAGCTGCCCGGCAAGCAGCTTAAACCGGATGCCCCGGCGGCTTTCATTCAAGGCCGCGTCGCCTTCCGAATCATCGGCCTTCGCTTCCTCCTGGCCGCCATTTCCGCCAAACAGCATTTCGAACGGGTTGCGCTGGGCCTTGTTCTTGGAGACGGAAGGCGCGAGAATGCGCACGATCCGTTCATTGGCCAGTTCCTCCGCGCGGTCCTTGACCTTGTCGGTGCGCTCAAGCTTGACCATCCGGATAGCGGTCTCGACGAGATCGCGGACCATAGACTCCACATCGCGTCCCACATAGCCGACTTCGGTAAATTTCGTGGCCTCCACTTTGACGAACGGAGCATTCACCAGCTTTGCAAGGCGTCTGGCAATCTCCGTCTTGCCGACGCCCGTAGGCCCGATCATCAGGATATTCTTCGGTACGATTTCGTCGCGCAGCTCTTCGGACAGCTTGCCGCGACGGTAGCGGTTGCGCAGAGCGACCGCCATCGACTTCTTGGCCTGCTTCTGGCCTACAATATACTTATCCAGCTCGGCTACGATCTGCCGGGGCGTAAGCGATTGATTCGCCATCTTGATTCCTCCACCTCTCTGGCGGGCTTTAAGCCTGCAATTGTTCGACGATAATATTGGAATTCGTATAGACGCAAATCTCGGAAGCGATAGTAAGCGCTTCCTTTGCGATATCCGCCGCGCTTAAATCCTTGGCATGGCGCTTTAGCGCCCGGGCGGAAGCCAGGGCGAAATTCCCCCCGGAGCCGATCGCCAGCACATCGTCGTCCGGCTCGATAATCTCTCCGCCGCCGGATATGAGCAGCATGCCATTCTTGTCCATCACGATCATCAGCGCTTCAAGTTTGCGCAGGACACGATCCTGGCGCCAATCCTTGGCCAGTTCAACCGCAGCGCGCTGCAAATTGCCGTGATGCTCCTCCAGCTTGCCTTCAAATTTCTCAAACAGGGTGATCGCGTCGGCAACCGATCCGGCGAATCCGGCGATCACCTGCCCTCTGTATAATCTCCGCACCTTCTTGGCGGTCGTCTTCATAATGACATTCTCTCCAAAAGTAACCTGACCGTCGCCAGCGATAGCCGCTTCACCGCCATGCCGTACGGCGCAAATGGTTGTTGCATGAAAGCTCGGAATCATGTTCTTGCCTCCTTCTGGAATGCTCAGCAAAAGCTTCAGGTCTCTTGCAGGAACTCGGAACAGATGCCATGCGGCAGACCCATGCGGTCCGCGAATCCGGCCAGACTGTCCAATGCACGATTCGCAAGAAGCTCATTCTTCTCCTTCTTGTTGCGGATTCTGCGTTCAGGCTTCGGCAAAAGACCGAAATTGGCGTTCATCGGCTGAAAATGCTTGGCATCGGCCGTCGTGATATAAGCCGGCATGCTTCCAAGAACCGTATCCTCCGGGAACACAAGCGGCTCCTCATCTAGTGCGATTCTGGCCGCGTTAATCCCGGCTATCATGCCCGAGGCCGCCGATTCGACATAGCCTTCCACACCTGTCATCTGGCCGGCAAACAGCAGCCGCTCGCGTCCTTTCAGCTGATAGGTCGGATGCAGCAGCTTCGGCGAATTGATGAACGTGTTGCGGTGCATGACCCCGTAGCGAACATACTCCGCATTCTCCAGACCAGGTATCAGAGAGAAGACCCGCTTCTGCTCGCCCCATTTCAGGTGGGTCTGAAACCCTACGAGGTTATAGAGCGTTCCTGCGGCGTTATCCTGGCGCAGTTGAACGACGGCAAAGGGCAGCTTGCCCGTATGGGGATTGACGAGTCCCACGGGCTTCATAGGGCCGAACAGCGCCGTCTGCTTGCCGCGTTTCATCATAATCTCGATCGGCATGCAGCCCTCAAAGTAAATTTCCTTCTCGAAATCCTTGAGCGCAGCCGTTTCCGCAGAAACGAGCGCATCATAGAATACGTTGAATTCCTCTTCCATCATCGGACAGTTGAGATAGGCGGCTTCGCCTTTATCATAACGGGAAGCCAGATACACCTTGTTCATATCAATCGAGTCCTTCTCGACGATCGGAGCCGCCGCATCGTAGAAGTAAAAATACTCCTCGCCCAGCAGCGCCTTGATCTCGGAAGACAGCGCCGGAGAGGTCAGCGGACCTGTCGCAATCACCACAATCCCTTCCTCCGGTATATGCGTCAATTCCTCATTTATAACTTCGACAAGCGGGTGCCCGTGGAGCGCCGCCGTAATTTCGCCGGAAAATCCGTCGCGGTCGACGGCAAGAGCGCCTCCCGCCGGTACGGCATGCTTGTCAGCGGCCCCCAGCACAAGAGAGCCTAGACGCCGCATCTCCTCTTTCAGTACGCCAACCGCATTGCCAAGTCCGTTCGCGCGCAGCGAGTTGCTGCATACAAGCTCGGCGAATTGATCTGTATGATGAGCCGGCGTCTTTACGACGGGCCTCATCTCATATAATTTGACCGGCACTCCCCGCGATGCGAGCTGCCAGGCCGCTTCACTCCCGGCAAGTCCCGCGCCGATTACCGTCACCGGAGCGGGACCGCCTGTTCCTTGCTTAGCTGTATCTGTCAACTTTTACACAACCTCCATAAGTCTATCATGCTGAATTTATACTGTGGAGCAGTTATTCCGCCGTTTCCTCTTCGCTGTCCTCCAGACTCTCGGTGTGGTCGCAGGACGTGCACTGCAGCCTTGCTCCTTGTTTATTCCGTTTCTCGATCATCCAGGAGCCGCAGTCGGGGCATAGTTTGGAGGATGGTTTATCCCAGGAGACAAAGTCGCACTCGGGATACCGGTCGCAGCCGTAGAAGACGCGCCCCTTCTTGCTGCGGCGCTCCACGACCTTGCCTTCGTGGCACTTCGGGCACCCCACTCCGATGTCCTTGATGATCGGCTTCGTATTCCGGCAGTCGGGGAAGCCCGAGCAGGCCAGGAACTTGCCGAACCGTCCCAGCTTGTAAACCAGGGGCTTGCCGCATTTCTCGCAGATTTCGTCCGAAACCTCGTCTACAATCTCGATCTCTTTCATTTCCTCTTCCGCCACTTCAAGGCGCTTCTCGAAGGAATTGTAAAATTCGGCAAGCACCTTTACCCAGTCCTCCGCGCCTTCTTCCACATGGTCAAGATCGCCTTCCATATGAGCTGTAAATTCGACGTCAAGGATTTCCGGGAAGAACTGCTCCATTTGCTCGATGACCAGTTCACCCAGCTCGGTGGGCATGAATTTCTTTTCTTCAATGGCGACATAACCGCGTTTCTGAATGGTTTCGAGAGTTGGCGCATAGGTGCTGGGACGTCCGATGCCGAGTTCCTCCAGCGTCTTCACAAGACGCGCTTCCGTGTAGCGGGGCGGCGGCTGCGTAAAATGCTGCTTGGGCTCGATTTCCTGCGAAATCAGCTTATCTCCGGCCTGAAGCTGAGGCAGATACTTCTCTTCTTCCGTTGTGCCGTCATCATTGCCTTCCACATACACCTTCATAAAGCCTGGAAAGGCCACCTTCGAACCGACGGCGCGGAATATGACCCCACCCGCCGCAATGTCCACAGACAGCGTATCCAGCCGGGCCGAAGCCATCTGGCTGGACACAAAGCGCTCCCATATCAGCTTGTATAGCCGGAACTGGTCGCGGCTTGTAAACTCTTTCACGGTCTCCGGTTCGCGCATCGCCGAGGTTGGGCGGATCGCTTCATGCGCGTCCTGGGCTCCGGCCGCTTTCTTCGAGTATTGACGCGGCGATTCCGGCAGAAACTCTGCGCCGTACTTGCCGGAGATCAGCTCCTTGGCTTCCTCCTGCGCCGTCGCGGATATCCGTGTGGAGTCTGTGCGCATATACGTAATCAGACCGACCGTTCCTTCTTTTCCAAGCTCCACGCCTTCATACAGCTGCTGGGCGACCGACATCGTCTTCGCAGCCCGGAATCCGAGCTTGCGAGCCGCTTCCTGCTGAAGGGAGCTGGTCGTGAAGGGAGCGGACGGATGGCGCTGTCTTTCCTTTTCTTTTACTTCGCTGACGATGAAATCGGCGCCTTCAATCGCCTTCAATACTTCCTGTACGTCGCTCTCGCGTCCAAGTTCCTTTTTCTCGCCGTTTAATTTGTAGAATCTGGCGTCAAATACGGAATCCCGGATACCAAGCTTGGCTGTTATGGTCCAATATTCCTCCGGGACAAACGCCGAAATTTCATTCTCCCGGTCCATAATGATTTTAACGGCTACCGACTGCACACGCCCCGCGGACAGCCCCTTTTTGACTTTCTTCCATAATAAAGGGCTTATTTTGTAACCGACGAGCCGGTCAAGGATGCGCCGCGCCTGCTGGGCGTTGACGAGATCCATATTGATTTTGCGCGGGGTCTTGAAGGCATCCTTCACGGCCTGCTTCGTAATTTCGTTGAACACGACTCGGCAGTCCTGTGTATTGTCCAGTTCGAGCGCATGCGCCAGATGCCAGGCAATCGCCTCTCCTTCGCGATCCGGGTCAGCCGCCAGATAGACTTTTTTCACTTTTTTACTTGCGTCCTTCAGCTCTTTGAGCACCGAGCCTTTGCCGCGAATTGTAATATATTTGGGATTAAAGTCATTCTCGACCTCCACGCCAATCTGGCTTTTGGGCAGGTCGCGAACATGTCCCATGGATGCCTTTACAATGTATTTACTGCCCAAATATTTGCCGATGGTCTTCGCCTTGGCTGGCGACTCGACAATGACCAAAGAATCAGCCACACAATCGTCCCCCTAAAAGTTCGGTCAAGCGTAGTCTTCATTGAATTTTTTCGTAAAATTCACTCCCGAAGCATACGCCATAACCTCGAACTTCTCTATTATATAATCTTATATACAGCGCCCGGTAAGGATGTTACCGCTTTTTTTATGATTAAAGATAACAGAACCGAATGCAAATGTCCAAAATCCAGGCCGCTTTTCTCCAGCAGCTCATCCAGTGAACACGGGCCCTGATGCAGTATATGGTATAGGCGTGACTCGTCACTTGTCAAATTCTTTTCACTGCACAGCCCACCATTCCCATCGTTTCCGGCGCCCGCAGCTGATGAAATATTCTCAGGCTCAGGCAGCAGATCGGCGTATTCCGCCATGATATCAGCCGCGCTCGTAACAACAGCCGCTCCCTGTTTGATCAGCTCCAGCGCACCTCTGCTTTTGGGGGAAGTAATCGGCCCGGGGACGGCAAAAACATCCCTGCCCGCCTCAAGCGCGG
>NZ_ASSC01000646.1 GCF_000520735.1 Paenibacillus forsythiae T98 | reverse complement strand
ACACGGAAAAAGCCTCTGCTGTTTCTGAACTCGAAGGGCGGCGGCAAGGTGTATCAGCTCTACACAGGAACCTATGCCAGCGAAAGCGCCGCGAAGAATGCGGCTGACAGAGTAGCCAAAGCCGGTTTGAGTCTCCCTGCGGATCAGCGTCCCGCTGTCAAGGGCGGCAAGCATTTGAGCGCGGGCAGCTACGCTACGCAGCTGGAAGCGGATACTGCAAGGGCGAGCATAGCTGCGGCCGGCATTGACGCCTGGACCGCCGTCGTGCCTTCCGAGGACGGAGGATCGAGGTACGAGGTCTGGGTGGCCGAAGCTGCCGGCGACAGCGATCTGGACGCGGCGCGGATTGTGCTCCGC
>NZ_ASSC01000645.1 GCF_000520735.1 Paenibacillus forsythiae T98 | reverse complement strand
TAACCCCCCGTGGAGGTTCGAGTCCTCTCGACCGCATACTCAGATAAATAAATGATAATGCAGGCCAAGCCATTTAGCAGCTCTTCAAATATGAAGAGCGTTTTTCTTTTTTTTGGGACCAATTTAAGGTAGAAAGGTGAGGATATATGATCCAGCCTAATGCGAGCATGAATAGAGGGTTCCTTGAAAAATATTTCTCCGGACAGTCCATGGACTACCGCCAGATGATCGCGCTGTTTATTCCGATTCTGATCGACCAGGCTTTTGTGGTGGGGCTTAATCTCTTGAACACGGCCATGATCAGTTCAGCGGGAGTGGCGGCGATTAGCGCCGTGAATATGATCGACTCCATTAACATTTTCTTAATCAGCGTGTTTATCGCCGTGTCGACGGGCGGAACGGTTGTAGTTGCCCAATACAAGGGAAGCGGCAACCATGCGATGGTCTCCAAGGCGACGGCGGGCGCTGTATCCTCCGTTTCTTTACTGGCGCTTGGCGTCGGGTTATTCGGAGTGCTGTTGCACGGTCCTCTGCTTAACCTCCTGTTCGGGGCGGCGGCGCCGGATGTTATGGCTAACGGCAGAACCTATTTGATCGGAAGCAGCATCTCCTTCCTGGGCATTGCGGTTGTGGAGGCGGTGTGCGGGGCCCTTCGGGGAATCGGCAGTACGCGGGCTTCGCTCGTTCTGTCGCTGATTATGAATCTGGTGTACGTTCTCTTGAATCTTGTATTCATTAACCTGCTGAACATGGGCGTTCTCGGCATGAGCATATCGATCAATATAGCCCGGTATTTGGCGGCGCTGTGCGCCCTGTACTATTTGTTCCGGCTGGATAGCAGCCTGCAAATCAAGCTTCGCGACATTCTGTCCTTCAATTTGTCCATGCTCAAGAAAATTATGTTCATCGGCCTGCCGTTTGCGGCGGAGCAAATGTTCTTTAACGGGGGCAAAATCCTGACCCAAATCTTTATCGTGAGCCTGGGCACCTATGCGATAGCGACCAATGCGATCGGCGCCGCTTTTGCCGGGGTGATGCAAATTCCCGCGAACGCGCTGGCTCTGACCATTATTACGGTGGTCGGTCAATGCATGGGGCGGGGTGATGTTAAAGATGCGAGAAAATTCATCAAATCGTTTATTGTGGCGTCGTCGCTGTCCTTTGCGCTCATGGGCTTGCTGATTTTGCCGTTATTCAGGCCGCTCGTATCGCTGTTTCATCCCCCTGCTGAAATTGTGGACGATATTTTCCTGATTGTGCTTATCAATACGCTTGTTCAAATTCCGCTGTGGGCTATCAGCTTTATTCTCCCCTCGGGGCTTCGGGCGGCGGGCGACTCCAAGTTTACCTCGGTCGTGTCCATGCTGTCCATGTGGCTGTTCCGCGTCGTGCTTGGCTATATTTTGAGCATTGTTCTCGATTTGGGCATTCTCGGCGTCTGGCTGGCGATGGACTGTGAATGGGCCGTGCGGGGCGGGATTTTCCTCAAACGGTTCCTCGGCAAAAAATGGTACCAGCACCGCCTTATTTAGAACAATTATTGTCTAGATTGTGAGATTCATTGCCAGGTTAAGAGTGCTGCCTTATTATGGATTTAATAAATCTATCTTTAGGGGGTACTTGCATGGCGCATATCATTTTCTATACCAAACCCGGTTGTATGGGAGCTGTCCGCCAAAAGGCGCTGCTGGAAAGCTACGGCCATACGCTGGAGGAACGGTCGCTGCTGAGCGCGGAATGGACGCCCGAGACGCTGGAGCCTTATCTTGCCAGCCTGGAGCTGAAAGAGTGGTTTAATCCGAATGCTCCTGCGGTCAAATCAGGCCAGATGATTCCTGGGGCCCTGTCCCGGGAGGACACGCTGGATCTGCTATGCAGCAATCCTATCCTGATCAAGCGGCCGCTCATGAATATCGGCGGTCAGGTGCTTGCGGGCTTCGATGCGGAATATCTGAAGGAAATTGGCCTGTGCGAAGTTCCCTCCGGCTACAATACGGGATGTCATAAAGAGGATCAGGGCGGCGCCTGCGCGTCCTCCGGGTCGTAAACAAGGAATGAAGACATGAGAGAGTGCCTTGACGGGGCGCTCTTTTTGATCTTCCGCCGATTTTGCCAATTGTCGGGGCGCGCCGCCCTGTTCAAATGTTAGCTTAGCTCCCGCCGTTTCCAAATGTTCATTGAACAGCCTTGGTATTCTATCAGGCAGGCTGTATAGTGTTGTTAATATTCAGGCACTTACAGTAGGAGGAGGGATGCAAATGGCAAGCAGGGTTGCGATAGGCAGCAGCGACGGGCAATGGATTGACCAGCATTTCGGCAGCTGCGAGCAGTTTATGATTTATGATGTATCCGCAGAGGGAGAATGGACTCTGGCGGAGGTCCGCAAGACCGGAAGCGACGGCTTTACGGGCAGACACAGCCAAGAGCAGTTGAACAAAATCATCGGCCTTTTATCCGATTGCAGCACCGTGCTGGTCAGCCGGATCGGCATGGGGGTCGGCGAGGAGCTTAAGGAGCGCGGGATTGCGTTCAGTACCGATTACATCTCGCTTAAGCATGCGCAGGAGAAGCTTGCTACTGCCTGAGTCCTCCGCTGCCGGAGATGTTACTCTTATTCATCAGGATATTCCCGGAAGAGAGGCTGCCCGAAAGGGACAGCCTCTTCGTTCTGTAGTTTATTTGGATGTATCAAGCGGATCGTAAGATATAAAAAAAGGTAGAAATTTCGGTGTAATCATAAAACTAACAACTTTTCCGTTTTTATCGTGATAAGAGACTAAGTACTCACCAAAATGAGAATCATATTCTATCCGATCATATTGAAGATGACTATCATGATACTTTAAAGTTGAGTAAAGCCTTGAGGTAAGAATAGCCTCCCCTTTCTGTACGGCAGTAGAAAACTGAAGAACAGCGAAGAGTATTAAAAATAATATTAGATATTTCTTTCTATTTATAGTACTCTTCATCATTTCACCTCTAACATTAAGGTATTTCAAAAAACTCGATATAAGCATAATTACTAATGGCAGTCAATAAAGGATATGCTTGGCGGTTATTCGAATGGCCAGCAAGAAGAAAATCTTTATTTGTTGAATCGTAACCAGAGATAATCATAACATGTGTTGGCCAAGTAACAAAACCAGCAGTACCATTATGGAACACAAGGACGTCACCTTTATAAATCGACAAATTATAAATACTAGTATGATTCGATACATAGTAATCTTTACTATAACCATGGACAGTGGATTTAGGTCTCCAATAGTCATTGAATTCATCCTTGCTAATCCAAGGACTAGGATCGGCCAAGGTCCAACTATAATCCAACTCTGCTGCGCTAGCTGGTGATAAGTATGTAGAGTTTTTCTTGTATGAATACCAGTTATCTGCCATTGTCTTGCCGCCGTGCCACAAAGCCTGTGAGACAAAGTTAGTACAATCACTTCCATATCCAGCATTAAATGCAGGGAAAGCTGAATCATAAGTATTATAGTGATTATACGCCCAATCAGCAGCGGCAGTTCCATTATATGAAGAAGCGATGCTAAAAGTTTCTTCTGAGACTTCTTTGGACTTAATTTCTCTTATATTTGCACCCTCTGCTTTATTTACTTCATTAATGGAAATATTTTGATTTTCTTTAGGGTTGATTTCTTTCAAGAAATTTACTGACTCTTTTTCATTAATATTCTGAGCATATCTTTTTAGAAATCCTTTCAGGGCCTGTTGGTTTTCTAGATCGGTAACTGATGGATACACTTTCTTAATTATATGCATCACTTGAATCTTATCCTCTTTATTTAAGGAGGTTGCTTTTTTTAACAGATTAGCGTCCTTGTCATATAAAGCTAGAATACCTGCTACTTTTACATCGGCATTGTAGTAGGACGTAAGAGCGTCGATAGCTATCTGATCTTCAACTACAGGATCAACTAAGTCTGTCTTATTTGGATGAGCAAATTTTTCAAAAAAGTATTGCGTAACATAAGGGTTTTCAGCCTTTTTTGAATCAGGAATCTTTTCGGAGGCATATGCTGGAGCAGAAAAAATGAGTAAAGAACAAATAACACCAAAGAGCGGTTTTTTCCGGTTTTGCACAGAAACATCTCCCATTAAATAGTGATAAAGTTAGGTCAATTAAAGTCGCTTCCTTGTCGTAGAATATTTTTTTCTTTTGTCGCTATACTTGGATCAAATTAGAATCTCCCCTTTTTTAGAGAATATGGTTGTTAATTTATATAATAACCATATATATACATTACGGTTTTTTTGATGGATGTACATAGATTTATATTATTTTATTTCATTTAATGTAACAATATTTAATAATTTGTAACATTTATATTAATTGATTCTATATTGGATGCTGGAAGATCGACCCTAATGCATGGCCCAAGCCACCCTGGTTGGTACAAGGGAAGATCCTTCCATTATCGACGCGCAGCAAGAGGGAGATCCGTTCATCAAGTGGACCTACGACGATCCGGAGAATGATACGCAGGAGAAGTACCGGCTGGAGGTTTTCATGAAGGATGGTCTGCTTGCCAAAGGTGTGGAGAATACGGGCAATACGGGCAATATACAAGACAGTTGCAGATGCCGAACCAGTCTCTGGAACGATTCCTGCACTATTCCGTACAGAACCGGACCTTTTCGAAGAAGAATAACTGGTCTGAGATTTCTAACGAAAAGGCGTTCATCTTGGATAACCCTCCGGTTCAGGGCTTCTCTTTAGTAATAGATATCCACCAAGACGCCTATATACCGTACCGATGTCTTGCAAGTTACCAGGACGGCATACAACGATGATCTGCCGAAGGGGGACACTCTGGTCTATCAATATTACCTGAAACCCAGCGGAGATACGGAGAGCTTGATTAGCGCGTCGGATCACTTTGCCAAACAATTCACGACCAACGACACATTTACGATCCGTCAGGTGGTGACCGATTCATTTGGGCTAAGGAGAGAGTTCTCACGTGCGTTCATCGTAAAAAAATGTCTGCCTGTGGTGGGACGCATCTTTCCAACGAGTGACACGGCATCCACGCCGACCATCATCAGTACAATGACGCCGATTATGAAATGGAGCTATTCCAACGACGGCGATGAGTAGCAGCGCGATACTGGGTACGCATACTGGATGCGACGACCGACAATATCGTCGTTCAGTCCGGGAGCAAGCGTCTGGTCAGAAGCAGTGGATAGTTCATGCGGGAGCGCTTCTGGAGAATCATCAGTGTGCAGTTAGGGTTGATGCCTTTGACGGTTTTGATTGGAGCACCGCTTCACCGCGCAAATATTTCATGGTCAACCTGTTGACTTAAAGGGCGGTGTGAAGCATAGTGCGGAGTGAGACGCCAAACTCTACTTGTTATCCGCAGCCCCTGCGAGCACGGATGCTTCCCCCAGCAGCTCATCGTAAACCCGGAGTATTTCTTCCGCCACGCGTCCCACGCGGTAATAGTCCAGTCCTGTCCCGGCCCGGGCGCGGTAATGCTGGCGCTTGGCTTCATTGGCGAGGAGCTCCCCGATGGCTGTGGAGAGCGCCCTGACGTCCCCCGGCGGGACGAGGATTCCCGCTTCTCCATGATCCAGCGCTTCAGGAATGCCGTCTACATCGGTAGCGACAATGGCGCAGCCTGATTCCCGGGCTTCAATCAGGACAAGCCCAAACGGCTCCTTATGGGAGGCCAGGACGAACACCTCTGCGGCTTTCATCCACCGGCGGCTCTCGGCCTGGAAGCCTGCGAACGTAATTCTGCCGGCAAAAGGCGAGGCGGCCGCCCGCTCCTCGAACCTGGCCCGGTCCGGCCCGTCGCCTACGATATAGAGCCTTGCCTGCGGATGGTCGCCCGCAAGAAGGTCGAAGGCGTCGATGAGATCGGAGATCCCTTTGCGTTCGTACATGCCGGCAACCGTGACAATGGCCCGCCCTTGCAGGGGGACAGGCCCGGACCCGGAATTGCGCGGGCTTCCGATGGTGCCGTTCAGAATGACGCGAAGCTTGTCTTGCCGGACACCCCGGCCTGCCATGGCGCTTGAGACGGCTTGGCTGACGGCAATCACCCGGTCGCCCACCCGCATGAAGTCGGCGCTTTTTTGGAACTCGTTGTGAACATGGGTCACGATCTTATATTTACGGAAGCCTTTCAAATAGCGGGCCAGCAGCGCGCCGGTCATCATATGCGCATGAATGATATCGGGTGAGAAGTCCGCCACAATCCGTCTGAAATCAAAAACAGCCCGCATCAGCTGAGCGGGCTTTCTTGTCTGGTCCAGATTGTAATGCCGGATGTTGTACCTGGCAATAAGCTCTTCATACTGTCCTCCTGCCGATATGATGCCCACCTGATGATTTCTTGCAGCCTGCTCGCAAGCCAGGTCGACCATAACGTTGACGATTCCATTACCCGTTTCCTTCACATGATTGGCGATATGAAGAATACGCACGGAAGTCACCCCTCCTTTAAACTGGGTGTTTCTCGCTTTCGATGGCATAGACCGGTTTCTCCCGTTTCTTGTCCCGGGCATGAAGCTCATACAGCTTGATTTCCTTGAGGAACTCATAATACATCCAGAAAAAGGCGACGCTGAAACCGGCAATTCCTTTCGTAATCATCCGGCGGACGAACAAGGTGTAGATCAGCTTGGCGGGCGGCCTAAGCAGAAGTCTCAGCAGGCTGAAGGCTTTTCCCCGGTCATAATCCTTCCGGGCTTCAAGATCCGTGTACTTGTTGAACCGCTGCACATGGTCCTGAATGCTGCGGTAGCCGTGATGCCAGAGTGTGCCACTCAGACAAGGAACAGCGGACGGATCGACATCCGGGCCTTCGTGCACGAGGACGTCCTTCATCCGAACTTCGTCTTTTTTGTACAATCTTACGAGATGCTCCCCTTTAGGCATCCATCTGCCAAGAAAATCGCCGATCCGGTAGACCGTATAGGCCTTCACCTCATTCTCAGGCTCCTTTTTCCAGGCCAGCAGCGATTTCTGAAGCTCTTCGCTTACTTCCTCATCCGAGTCGATGACAAAGATCCAGTTGCTGGGCGCCTGATCGGCCCCGAATATGCGCTGCTTGGCGTACCCCGGCCAGGGATTGTGGTAGACGCTGCAGCCGAGCCGCTCCGCAATGAGAACCGTTCCGTCGGTGCTGCCTCCATCGACGACGACGATATCGTCCGCAAAGGGGCGGCAGGAGAGAATCGCTTGTTCGATCTTCTCTTCCTCGTTCTGCGTGATAATCACAACGGACAATCGTTTGCTGTCGGTCAATGCTTCGTTCACCTCTTTTTTGGGGGTTGCTCCGCTATTCTCTCGTTTCCTGAAATTGATAGTTTTAGGTTTAGTTTAAGCCCTAAGTCAAACCAGTGTACATACCTCAATAGTTCACCTTATATTCATCCCTTCGAATGAGTGCATGCATGACGATAGCTCCTGCCGGTTTCGTGACGTCGGCCCGAACACAGAATTGTAACAATTTTAGAGAAATATTCGGGATTTACAAACCAGAATATTGACGCCGTAAAACCAAAACAATATAATCCTATCATGTAACTCGGAATTATTCCTGTATCCTTAAATAAAGTCGAGCGGACAGCCGCAGGCCGTATTTTTCTTCCTTCCGGGAGAAAGAAACGGCCTTTTGTGTCTAACATAAGGTCTGCTTCGCGGCTTTATCTTCATTTTGACGAGAGGAGCAATGCAAATGTCCCGCTATCCATTGATCTCCACGGACGCGATAACCGACGCTTCCACAGAAGAGAATGCCTCGCAGTCGATTATTTCGATCAAGCAGCTCGGCAAGTCTTTTGTATCTGGCAGCGGCAAGGGGGCCGTTCGCTACCAGGTGCTGAAAGATGTCGATTTGAACATCAAGAGGGGGGAGTTCTTTATCCTTCTGGGTCCCAGCGGCTGCGGCAAGTCAACCTTGCTTAACCTGATCGCCGGCTTTGAGAAGCAGACCGAAGGCGAGCTGCTCGTGGACGGGAAGCCCATTGACCGGCCTGGCAAAGAACGGGCTATGGTCTTTCAGCATCCGGATGCCTCCCTGTTCCCTTGGCTGAATGTGCGGGAGAACATCGAATTCGGCCTACGTATGCAGGGAGTGAGCCGCGGGGAACGCAAGGCCGTCTCCGACCGGTATATCGAGCTGGCGGGACTTACGGGACATGAGCGCAAGTTTCCCCGGGAGCTATCGGGCGGGATGAAGCAGCGGGTCCAGATCGCGAGAGTGCTGGCGAACGATCCGGAGCTTTTGCTGATGGATGAGCCTCTCGGGGCGCTCGACGCGTTCACCCGCAGGGTGATGCAGGACGAACTGGTGCGGATATGGACGGAGACCAAGAAGACGGTCATTTTCGTCACGCATGATATCCAGGAGGCGGTGCTGCTCGGCGGCCGCATCGGTATTATGTCCATTGGTCCGGACTCGCGCGTATTTGAAATCATAGACAACCGCCTCGAATATCCCCGTGATTTAACCTCGCGGGAATTCAATCTGATGCAGAAAAAGCTGCAGAGCATCTTCCAGGACGATCTGTATTTTCATTTATAGGCTTTTTGAAAGGAGGCAAGCGCGATGCGTTTTGTTAGGAAAGGCTTGAAGGCGGGGCTGGTTTCCTGGCTGCTGTTCCTGATTGTGTGGCAGCTGGTTGCGATGAACTCGAATCCGGACTATTTCCCCACTCCCATCCAGACCTTGAAAGGTGCGGTTGAGCTGTTAACGGACAACTCTCTGATCTCCTATGTCCTTATCAGCTTTAAGCGGGTGGTGCTCGGGTGGCTGCTGGGCAGTCTGCTGGGCATTCCGGCGGGCCTCCTGATCGGCCGGTTCAAATGGCTGCGGGAGCTGGTTGAGCCTTACCTGAACTTCTTCCGGTTCATTCCGGCGCTGGCCTTTATTACCCTGTTTATTCTGTGGTTTGGAATCGGGGAGCCGTCGAAGGTCATTCTGATTATGTATGCAACGCTGTTCATCGTCATTCTGAACACGGCGGCCGGTGTGGTCAATGTCGAGGATGACAAAATCCGGTCGGCAAGGTCGCTGGGAGCCTCGGAGCGGCAGATACTGATCCATGTCATTATTCCGGCTGTCGTCCCCGCCTTTTTCAACGGGGTCCGACTGGCTATGGGGAATTCGTTCATGGCTATTGTGGGAGCGGAGATGATTGCCGCCAACGAAGGAGTCGGCTACCTGATCTGGACCTCCAGGCTCTACTCCAAGACGGATTGGATCTTCGTCGGCCTTCTGCTGCTGGGATTGATGGGCTTTGCCGGGGATCAGCTGCTGCGCTGGATGGGCAAGACCACGCTGGGGCGTTACGGAATTGCCAAAGAAACAAGGTTTGGAAAGTAAATTCGACAAGAGCCATGGGGGGACAAGACAAGTGAACAAGAAGTTAAGCAAAGTATGGAAAGCAGTCGCTGCGGCAGTTCTGTTAATGGGAATCGTGATTTCATTGTCAGGCTGCGGAGACGCCAAGGCGAAGCCCGAGGCGGCGGATGGCGCCAAGCTGGAGAAAGTGCGCATCGGGGGAGACTCGGCCATATTCTCGCTGCAATTTCGGGTAGCCAAGGAGCAGGGATTCTTTGAGAAAAACGGAATTGATGCCGAAATATCGACATTCTCCTTTGGTATTGACACATTAAATGCGGTGCTGACCGACCGGGTGGACGTCGGGGAAGCGATGGATTATGCGGCGCTGAGCGCGCTTTCCAAGGGGGACCTGAAGGTGCTGTCCCTGTTCTCCTCGCCGAAAGCGACCAGCTCGAAGCTGTACGCCAGAGACGGAGTAAGCAAGCCGGAGGACCTGATCGGCAAGAAGCTGGGCGTGCAAAAGGGAACGGTGAACGAATACATTTGGGGCAAGTATTTTGAGACGTTCCATATCGACCCGAAGGCGGTTTCTCTCGTCCCGCTGCAATCCACGGCGGAGATTCTGGCCGCTTACGACAGAGGCGATATCCAGGCCGCCTGGTTCGGCACCGCGTTCTTCGACAAGGCGGAGAAGGTGGAGGGCTCCAAAGCGCTTAATGATTTATCCGCGATTAACATCCGGACGAAGGGATTCTTGGTCGCTAAAGATTCTCTGATTAAGGATAAGCCTCAAATTTCGGAGGGGCTGAACAAGGCGCTGGACGAAGCGTCCCGGTATATTGCCGATCATCCGGAGGAGGCCGCCGAACTGGCGTTCAAAGAGTTGAAGATTCCAAAGGATAACGCTCTGCAGGAAATCAAGAATGAATGGGAGTTTGATGTTCGTTTCAATCAGGAGGATTATGACCAGTTGAAGGAGATCAAGGAATGGAGCATTGCGAACGGCTATATCGAGCAGGATTTCAAGCTTGACGACAAGCTGGCGCTGGAAGGATTGAAGGAAGCTTTTCCCGATAAAGTAAATGTCCAGTAAAAAATAAAGGAGATGCATACCATGAGCGATTTGAAAAACCGGCTTCATGAGGAGCTTGCCATTAAGAATGCATGTCAGGTTGAGGGAATAAACGCCGACCCCGCCATTTTCGAAGGGGCAGGACTGGGCGACAAATATCAGGAACAGATTCAGACGCTGTTCGATTACAATCTGCATAATCATACAGGCGTTGTTCTGCCGGTCTGCTTCTATACCCCCGGGGGACTGCGCGTCGGCTACCGCTGGAACGACCGCTCTCCTTATAAGCTGCGCAGAGAGGGCAACCAGTTCATTCTGTACCATGAGCGCAAGGAGCTGTTTCCGGTAACACTGAAGAAACGCCCGAAATATTACAGTCTGAAAACATCGGACGGCGCCAACATGAACCAGGTTGCGACCCACAACGGGGAGGGGGCGATCTTCGTCTCCTACAGCAACGAGTGCTTCCTGAAGGAAACCGGGCATGACTGCAAATATTGCAATATCAACTATACGCATGATACGTATGGGGAGGAGCATGGCGTAAGCTGGAAATACCCGCGCCAAATCGGCGAAACGGCTGCCGTCGCTTACCAGGAGGGAGCGAAGCATATTACAATCAGCGGAGGCTTTATCCCCGAGCGGCGGGAAATTGATTATTATTTCGACGTGGCGGAGGCGATCCAGGAGCATACGGGGCTTCAGGACTTCAATGGAACGGCCGTTATCGGCGCGCCGCTGGACCTTGGTATCCTTGAGCGTTACAAAGACGCCGGTTACCGCACAATTGCCATGAATCTCGAAATATGGGATAAACATATTTTCAATTCCGTCTGCCCCGGAAAGGTGATTCACTGCGGCGGCTGGGAGCATTGGGTGAAGGCGCTGGAACGGGCTGCGGTCGTCTTCGGGCATGGCCGGGTCCGCTCCAACTTTGTCGGCGGCATGGAGACCAAGAAATCTACGCTGGAAGGCGTGAAATATCTTGCCTCCCAGGGGGTAATCGCCTACGCCGGGTCCTGGATTCCGAACCTTGGCTCGGAATATGAGGGCCACCGGTCGCCGCTTCCGGAGTGGCATCTGGACGTTGCGTATAAGATCGTCGATATTTTCCGCAGCGCCGGGTTCACCTATGAGCAGCTGTATGATTCCAGCGCCTCGGCGGACGGCATCTGGAACGATATTTACAAGATTGAGGAGGAGCGTCTGCCGGTCTTCAAGGGCGAGCCTTCCGCCGTCTGATTGTCACGGAAACAAGAGGATAAGGGCAGAATGCCGTCTACGAATTGGTCCGGACTCCTCCCGAACTCTGGTGCATATGGTTAATGCTCTAAGGGGCTGTCCAATAAGTCCCCAAAATAAGAAGTTGGGCGGAGAACGTCATGTTCTGCCCAACTTTTTATTTCGGTCGCTTTTGCGGGAAAGCAGTAAAGCAGATGGCAGCCACCTTCAGTAGATTGTGGGCCAAAGCCACAATTCCAAACTCGGTGTGAACCTCTCTAGCCCTCGCAAGGAGAAGCGACGGAACGAGCGATTGCCCTTGATGTGACCGAACACGCTTTTCACCCACCGCATACAAGTAGTTCTCTTCACTACGATATCCAGCATCGGCAATCACCGTTTTCGGCATCGGCAAAGAAGACGCCGCCAAGCGCTCCATATGTGGGATGAAGCAACGGGTATCGGTAAGTCGCTGGTGGATGATGTAAAACAAAAACAAGAAAAGGCGGTTTTATGTGCTTATTTTACCACTCAACAAAAACGGGGCGACCCAGAAGTCAGGTTTCACTGACTTTCTGGACAGCCCCATTTTTTATAAGCGACATTTATTTTAGCTCTTCGTTTCTTCTACATTGTTAGAAGCAAATCCGGCGTAATCAACGTTCACATTAGCAGTGCCGCAGTGATAGGAAACAATATAATCACCGCCTCGCATGCCTTGCGGGTAATTCACATAGCTTCTCCAAGTAAAAGACTTACCTGGTGCAACATTTTCTGTAAAGTATATCATGCCGGAAGTAACATGTTTAACGGATATTGTAACAGTGCCTGCTCCTTTATTCAGGAAATACAACTTAACATGTCCATAGCCAGTTGGTACGAAAAATGAAGAGGAGGTTATAGTAGATCCCGATGTATTTCCAGACCAGTTGTTACCAAAAGGAGAAGGGGTGATTACAGGCCCGCCATCCCCAACCCCATAAGTAGACTTACTTGATGACCTTTCATTTGTTGCAGCAAAAACCGATGGAACTGCTAGGCCTGTTGCCAATGCTAAAGATAAAGCCCCCAATAAAACTCCTCTTTTTTTCATTCTCAATCTCCTGTTTTCTCCTATTATATATATTTACAATATAATTACTTATTTACATTGTACTACATATTACAGTAATCAAATTATCAAAAAAGGGAATTACAGTCAATATAAATTGAGATCGGTTTACATATTTCAATAATGATATAACTTTAGTTAAACTCCCATGCGTTTAGGATCAGTCAGGTTGGCAGCAGCGGCAAGTACGAACTTTTGGTCTTTACGCCAACATTGAAGGTCAGGTGACTGCAAATCCAACCGTGGATTTGCATAAGCTGCTGCGTAAAGCACATATCCCGGGACCGTATATTTTGGTCGGCCACAGCATCGGGGGGCTGAATGTCCGGGTTTTGCAGATCGCTGCGAGAATGAGGTAGCCGGGGTTGTATTCGTGGATTCCTCGCATGAGAATCAAGAAGAGGCTATTCTGGCATCGTTGCCGCCAGAACTGCTCGATCTGTATATAGGGCAGTTCACGGCTGAAGGGAATTACGCCGAGGTAACAAAAAGTCTGCAAGAAGCTGCCCACACGCGTAAAAAAGGATCGTCTGCGAAATGTGCCGCTGACCGTAATTTCGGCTACGGAACACGGCACCGGCCCCGAGATGGAGGAAATCTGGGCCGGGTTGCAGGATGACTTGGCGGCACTATCTGATTACAGTCGTCATGTGGACTCTCCGGCAACGGGCCATTACGTGCATCTTGAGAACCCACAGTTGGTAATCGACGAGATCGTGACTTTGTTTGCGCGACTGTAAATGTCAAAAAACGCACTTCAATTGAAGCGCGTTTTTTGAGCAATGGGGTGTATGCTTTTATCCTGCCAACTGCTTGCCGTCGTACATGTACGTCTTCTCCCGCCCGTCCACGATCGTCCGCAAATGCACGCTCCGGCCCCACAGCCGGTGAACGAGCGGAAGGGTGCGTTCAACGTATTTCCGGTCGAGCTCCAGTCCTTCATAGCGGTTGTTAAGCAGCAGCTCGCCCCGGCCGTGCAGGTCGTCGTCCTTGACCGTCAAGTAGGGGAACCCGCCGTTGGTCCGCGAACGGATCAGGTTATCCTTGATTTCGGCAACGTCTTTGGCCGTCACCTTGTATACCTTCTCTTCTTGCTTGAAGACGAACAGATCCATCTCTTCCGCCAGCTCTTTTGTCAAATAGTTGCGGATGAACGATACGTCCGATTCGGTCTCCCGGATTTCGAACAGCGCTTTAAGCCCCTCCTTCTTCTCAATATGCCGCAGCATCATGAGACCCAGATAGTACGGATTGATCCGTCCCGGGGAAGGCTGGATGACGCCTGCGTTCATTTTGGCAAACTCGACAATTTCCGAATCGCTGAGGTCAAGCTCGCGGACAAGCTTCAAATGCCAGTAGCTGGCCCAGCCCTCATTCATAATCTTCGTCTCCATTTGCGGCCAGAAATAGAGCATTTCGGCGCGGAGCATATACAGGATTTCCCGCTGCCATTCCTCCAGATACCGGCTGTGCCCCGCGATATAGCCGATCACATCCTTCACTCCCCCGTCCGCCTCGCGGAAGCCCTCGGACCTGCCGAACCGCACGAATGGATCAACGTGCTCCTGAATGGCGATGCCTGCGTCCAGAAAGTTCTCGACTTCGTCCGAGCCGTATTCATGGCTGAACCGCTCGATGCGGTCGGCGAATACGGCCATGCGTTCGACCATCTGCCGGTCTGTACCCGCGAACATGGCGTTATTCTTGAAGAAATCGCTGTGCCCGAGCACATGCGCCACAATCAGCTTGTTCTGAAGCAGCGTATTGCTGTCCAGCAGAAACGCATAGCAGGGATCGGAGTTAATCACCAGCTCGTAAATTTTGCTCAGGCCATGGTCGTATTCCGTCTTCATCCGCTGATACGCCTTGCCGAAGCTCCAATGCGCGAACCGGGTCGGCATGCCGTAAGCTCCGATGGAATACAGCACCTCGGCCGGGCATACCTGATAGCGCATCGGGAAGAAGTCGAGCCCGTGCTCCAGCGCAAGCTCCGTCAGGCGCCCCGCCGCCTGCTCCAATTGTTCCGCTTCTTGATCGATCATAAGCGCCGTCTCCTCCTGACGTTATAGATTTCGATGCCTTTAGCTTGCCGCCACCTCATCGCCGAAGAACGCCTTCAACGTCTTGAACACATCTTCCTTTTCCTTCAGAATCGCCTGAACAAAGGCAGGGGAGTTCAGACCCGCGAGCGACTCCCATAGCCGCTTGCTGCCGTAGATATGCTGGCGGATTTCACCATAGCCGAGCATGTTGACCTTCTCCAGCAGATCGCCCGCCAGCTTCATGGTTGCGGGGTTGTCGCTGTCGAGATTATCTCCGTCCGAGAAGTGAAAGGCGTAGGCGTTATACTGGCCCGGAGGATAGTCCGCATCCAGAATGGCATGCGCAAGCTCGTATACCGAGGAGCATTTCGTTCCGCCGCTCTCTCCTTTGCGGAAGAAGGAGTCCTCGTCCACTTCTTTCGCCTCCGTGCAGTGAGACAGGAAACGGATCTGCACATTCTCGTACTTGGTCCGCAGGAAGCGGACCATCCAGAAGAAGAAGCTGCGGGCCACGTACTTCTCGAAGCTGCCCATCGATCCGGATGTGTCCATCATGGCCAGCACGACGGCCGAGGACTGGGGCTTGCGGATATCCTCCCATGTCTTGAACCGCAGATCGTCGCCGATAATCGGGCCAAGGACGGGAACCCCGGCGCCTGAATCCGGGATGTAGCTAGTGCCGCCAGCCGAGTGAAGTCCAAGGGTCAGTCCGAGCTGCGCCGCAGTTCCGGCCAGATCACTCGTGCCTGAACTCGGGACTTCTCCGGCAGTCCCGCCCCCGGCGTCGCCGTAATCGCTCTCCGATTCCGACCATGCCGCCGCGCCTGACAGTCCGCCGCTCAGCGCCTGGCGCTTGATCGCCTCGAACAGCGTGCGCTTCTTGTCGACGTTCGAGATCATGCCCTGCTTGCGGACGTCCTCGAACCGGACGTCTTCGACGGTCAGGTCGGGAGCGGCCTTGGGCTTCAGCTTCGGCAGCTTCAAATCCTCGAACACAAGCTCGGCAAGCTCGTCAATCGTCAGCTCCGCCTCGTAATAATCGGCGCCCGGCTGATCGCCCGCTTCGCGTCCCTTGCCCGGCCCCGCCGCCTCGCCGTCTCCCGCCTTGCCGATGATATCCCCGACCTGGGTGCCGCCCTGTCCCTGACCAACCTGAGGCTTGTCCTGGGTGTTGTAGCGGAACTTCGGCTCGTCCAGGCTGCGGATTGGAACCTTGATCACTTTATCGCCCTGGGGCATTATAATCGACTCTTCGCTGACTAGGTCGGCGAGATTTTCACGAATCGCTTCCTTTACTTTGCGCTTGTGACGCTCCTGGTCGATTTCTCCCTTGCGGTGCAGCGACCAGTCGTCGCGCGCGATCACGAACAATCGCTTGTCCATGCCGCCCACCTCCCGGAATAAATGGTTTTCTAACCTGAAAAAGCAGCAGCTCCGGCTTGCAATCGTACAGACATGAAAAAAGGAAAAGGGGCGTACGGCCATTTCGGCCGTCACCCGCAGGCTGGATACGGGAAGGGATTCCAGGCAAACTTGCCCTCCCGATTATCGATTCAGCAATCTGAAACGGCTCCGAAACTGACTTGCCTCGTCACCGATTCAGCAAACTACCCACGTATTTCATCAGCTCGTTGGCGCAGGTGGCGCAGTAGCCGTGATGGTCGATCAGGCGCCGCGAGACCTCGTTCATGCGCTTGAGCTGGCTCTCGTCGGGGTTGATCGTCGAGGTCGTAATCTTGATGACGTCTTTCAGGTCAGCGAACAGTTTTTTCTCAATGGCATCCTTCAGCGGCTCATGCGAGGTGTACTCGAACTGTCTGCCGCGCCGGGCGAACGACGAGATTTTGATCAGAATTTCTTCGCGGAACGCCCGCTTCTGATTCTCGGTGACTCCAATTTGCTCCTCGATGGAGCGCATCAGCTTCTCGTCGGGATCATGCTCCTCGGAGGTGATCGGGTCCTTGATCTTGTGTCCGCTGCAGTAGGCCTCGACATTGTCGAGATAATTGTTGAGCATCGTGTGGGCCGATTCCTCGAACGAGTAGACGAAAGCGCGCTGCACTTCGGTCTTCGCTTTATGGTCGTATTCCTTGCGGGCCTGTGTAATCAGATTCATCAGCCGCTCGCGTTCTTCCTTAGAGATCGAAGGGTGCTGATCGAGCCCCTCTTTGAGGGAGCGGAGCACATCCAGTGCGTTGATGCAGGACTTCCCGCCTTTGATCAGCGCGCTGGAAATGCGGTTGATGACATAACGGGGGTCAACCCCGGACATGCCCTCGTCGGGATGCTCCCGCCGCAGCTCGTCCACATCGCCCTTCTTCACGCCGTCGACTTCGACGCCATCGTAGAGGTACATTTTTTTGACAAGATCAATGCCGGGCTTTCTTGGTTCTTTGAGACGGGACATCACCGTAAAGACAGAGGCGGCAAAGAGCGCTCCGGGAGCAAGATGAACCTGATTGTTCAGGCCCGAGGCGTCTACAAGCTTGCGGTAAATCCGTTCTTCCTGGCTGGCTTTCAGATTATAGGGTATACGCATGACAATCATGCGGGAGTGGAGGGCTTCATTCTTCTTATTGGAGATAAATGCGCGGTATTCGGTTTCGTTCGTATGAGCTATGATCAGTTCGTCGGCGGAGATGAGCGCAAATCGTCCCGCTTTAAAATTGCCTTCCTGGGTCAATGAAAGCAAATTCCACAAAAACTTTTCATCGCATTTCAGAATCTCTTGAAATTCCATCAGGCCGCGGTTGGCCTTGTTAAGTTCGCCGTCAAAACGGTAGGCTCTCGGATCGGATTCGGAACCGTAACGGGTAATGGTGGAGAAATCGATGCTGCCCGTCAGATCGGCGATATCCTGCGATTTGGGGTCCGACGGAGCGAAGGTTCCAATTCCTGTCCGGTCGCTCTCCGAGAACAGAACCCTGACAACGGGCATGTCCTCAATCCGGCCTCCGTAATCATTTTCCAGCCTCATCCGGCAGACCGGGCAGAGATCGCCTTCGATGTGCACCCCGTATTCCTTGCGGAATTCCTCGCGCAGCTCGCGGGGGACAAGATGGAGGGGTTCCTCCTGCATCGGGCAGCCTTTAATGGCGTAGAGCGCGCCTTCGGGCGTACGTGTAAAAGATTCGAGACCATTCTTCAGCAGGGTGACAAGTGTTGATTTACCGCCGCTGACCGGACCCATGAGGAGCAACAGACGCTTGCGGACATCTAGCCGCTGGGCCGAAGGCCGGAAATATTCTTCCACGAGCAGCTGAATGGCGTCCTCAAGCCCGAACAGGGTTCCGCTGAAAAAAGCGTACTCCCGCCGGCCGTCCCCAAGCTCCGTTATACCTGCCGCCTCGATCATCCGGTAGACCAGTTCGTGCGCTGTCCCGGCGATTCGCGGATTCTCTCTAACAAGCTGCAGGTAATCGAGAAAGGAGCCTTCCCAGAAGAGATCATTCTCCTTGTCCCGATACGTTAGTAATTTTTCCAAGAACGTCATGCTTACCGCCTCCCTTTTTTAATGTCATTCGTGAAAGGTTCAAGGTGACAGATGCAGCGCTAGGTGCATAAAGGCAGCGCGTCCATTCCGACAGAGCAGTAGAGACATAGTTCTTGCTTATTTAGTTGTCTATAAAGTGTAGCATAAACTCTATCATCTAGCGACAACAAAAATGTTATACGGGAAGTAGAAACAAAGGGTAAACAGGAAGGTTCACAAAAATTTTAAATATTTTTAAGGTTTCTTTAATATACAAAATGGCATATAGATGAAAAAGTTTAGAAAAAGAGAATATGTATTCCTGTAATGTGTTGTGCAAAATAACGAAGGAGAGGGGCCAGTTGGTCATCGGTCCGCGATTAGATAAAGGCTGCAGCACAAACACTTGTGTTTTTGGTAATCGAAAAGTGCCAAAACCTCTATAATTCACTTTTTATATTTCCAAATGGAATTTACTGCATATAATATCCTATATATCGTTAAACGTAATAAGAGGAGGAGGGAACTTGGTTAATACAAAGAGTAACGCCCTAAGTGAGACCACATATTACATATTGTTAGCAACAATTCACCCATTGCACGGATATGGAATTATTAAATTCATAAATGAATTGACTAAAGGGAAAGTTAAACTTGGTCCCGGTACCCTTTATGGTGCTTTGTCAATTTTTGTTGGAAAAGAAGTGGATTTATATATTTGATGTACAAGGCGATGTAAAAAAATATAAATTAACTCCACTTGGCAGAAATGTTTTGGAGACAGAAATTGTACGTTTGCATGATTTGTATAATTTAGGCACTACTCTTTTAGAGGAGGATAGTTATGAAAAAGACGGTATTTAAGGTTTTTTTCAGTGCTTTGGAGGGGCAGGAACGGTGGTTGAATCAAATGGCTTCAGAGGGATGGAGATTACTTAATGTAAATCAATTCTTCTATACTTTTGAGAGATCAATGGACAAAAAATTTGTTTATAGGGTGGAGTTTGTTGGGAATAAGTCAAGAAGAGAGCTTGAGGATTACAAGAATTTTTTAAAACAAAATAATATTGCTACTTTCAGTAAAGGGATTAATATAGGAAAATTCTCATATGGAAGTATAAAGTGGAGACCATATGGAAATAAAGGTGGAAAATTTGCTACATCTCCTGGAACAATAAATTCAGAATTACTTATTTTAGAGAAAGAAGAAGAGGATGATAATTTTGAAATATATACAGACGAAAAAAGCAAAATAAACTATTATACGACAATACGTAGTGCATATATTTTAGCCAGCATTCTTCTGACACTCACATTTTTAATAAGTTCTCCATCACCTTTGATGCTAGTCACTCAGTATTCAGCATACAAAACTTTAGATTTTAGGATAATATTCAAAATAGTTAATTTTTTGTTTTTATTCCCGTTATTTTATAGTATCTATAGATATACAATTAAAATTTCTGAACTACAAGAATGAAATACTATCAAGCAAAAGACAAGACTTTGGATAATAACATAAAATCTACTTTTTCAGATCAAAAATCTCCGTTCTGACGAAGGTTTGAATTCGATGAAGAAGAGCGTTGCAAAAGAATTGAAAACAAATATATTGGTGGCTCGACCCGATCCGGAAAGCTGGAGCGGCATTTGACTTTAGTTCTGAAGCCTATCCTACGGATGACGTCCATCATAACCAGTTCAGTATTTTGAGCTAGTGCCCCTTCTGAGATCGTACTTGGGAATACGGGTAATAACGTATAACCAAACGATTTGAGGTGAGGGTCATGACCGTATTTGTTCGTGAGTTAACGAAAGAAGAAGGGAATCGACTCGTACGGATTGCCCGCAAAGGCGCCGATCCGGTTCAGGTTCGCCGTGCCCTGCTCATCCTGGCTTCTGCACAAAAAATGAAAGTGCCGGAAATCCGCCGGCTTTACCATATCTCGGGTGAACATATCTGCCATACCATCCACCGTTTCAACGAGGAAGGCATGGACTCTCTAAAGCCCCGGTACTGCGGGGGACGTCCGCAGACGTTCACTGCGGAAGAACGGGCAAAGATTACGGAACTGGCCCAGATTCCTCCCCAGAGTGCGGGGTATCCTTTCATGAATTGGTCACTGTCCAAACTGAAGCAGGCCGTGGAAGAACGACACATCGTGTCCTCAATTTCATTGGAAACGCTCCGGGTGATCCTGAATGAAGCCAAGATTACCTACTCGAACACGAAGACCTGGAAAGCCTCAACCGATCCGGAATTTGAATCTAAAAAAAACGAATCGAAGAGCTCTACGAGAACCCTCCAGAAGACGGTCGTGTAATTTGCGTCGATGAATTTGGCCCGTTGTCTCTTCAGCCTTACAAGGGAAAGGGCTGGTTTCCTAAGCGAAGACCGACCCGGCTTCGGGCAACCTACAACCGTCCTCACGGCGTGAGGCATCTGCTGGCCGCGCTGGACCTGAAGATCGACAAGCTTTACGGACATGCTTCCAAGACGAAGAAGCACCAGGACATTCTTCGTTTCTTTCAGGTGCTGCGCCGCCGGTTTCACCGGAGCGAGCGGCTCTACCTCATCCTGGACAACTTCTCCCCGCATCATCACAAGAAAGTAAAGAAGTGGGCGTCTGAGAATAATGTAGAACTCGTGTTCACCCCACCTATGCTTCCTGGCTGAACCGAATCGAATGTCATTTTGGACCCCTTCGGAAGTTTGTCCTGGAAGGCAGTGACTTTGCCAAACACCAAGAACTCGGACTAGCCATTCAGGCGTATCTTCGCTGGCGAAACAAGAACAAACGCAAGGCCATTATTTTACGAGAGCAAAACAAGATCAAGGTTGTCTGAAGGGGCACTAGATTGAAATTGCTAAAAACCCCACTGACCATTTTGACCGGTGGGGTTTAGAAGATTGGTATATCCATTAATTTGGTTGCAAATAATTAGGTAAGTATTCTCTAATCTTTAGTTCTATAACTAGAAAAAAATCAATGGTTATTAATAAGTAACATAGAATGTTCCTGAGAAACTTGAAGATACATAAATTTTGTGGTAGCCATATAATTGTGTGTGTATTGTACCTGAACCTATTATTTCTCCTAAATAAATATAAGAACCATATTGGTCGATAGCATAAACTACAAAATTACCACCACTAGGAGCAGTAACTCCAACCGTAACAACTCCATTCATATATATATCCGTAGTAGGGTCTCCGACTAACCCATAAATTGTTCCTTGCGTTGTAGCAATTCCATTTGATGCCTGAACTTCCTGTGCCGGAGTGCTATTAGTAACGGCTTCGTCAGCGAAAGCAGCTTGTATAGGTGTTAGGAGAATAGCCATGGTAGAAAGCCCTGCAATTACTGTTTTTTGATATTTTTTCACAATTAAACATCTCCTCTAGTAATTAAGTTGAAATAAAAAGCTCTTACCATAAAAAATTGTGCATGTGCATAAGATGTGGAAACAATTTCACCCCTTCTACAACAATATTTTTCTTACAACAACAAGAATACAATTTTTGACATGGAAAAACAAGTATTTTAATCTATACAAATGACATATTGAAGAAAAATTTAGAAAAAAATCTTCTCCACCCGTATTGTGTATGAAAAGTGACAAGGGGGGAGCAAGTGTAAAACCGGTTTTTGCAGCGATGGATAACCCGCCCTATGAGTTTCTTCATTTGTAGAAGACGCAATAACGAATACAATTAGCGCCATATCTACTTACAATATTAAGGTTGGCGAATGAGCTGTTCCGAGGCAGCATAGGCGTACATAGATGAAGCGCTCACGCCTGAACAGGAGGATGAAGCAATTGATTTACATTTCCGATGAAGCGATCGACCGGATGATCAGGGAGGATGTTCCGTACGTCGATCTGACGACCTGGGCGCTGGATATCGGCGGATCGCCGGGAACCATCGAGTATTTCTCCAGAGAGCATGCGGTGCTGTGCGGGACCGAAGAGGTGCTGCGCATGTTCGCCAAGCTGGGGGTGACGCCCGTTTCAAGTCTACCGTCGGGAACGGCGGTTGAGCCCGGGCAGGTATATCTGTCTGGAAAAGGTACGGCTGAGTCGCTGCATATGGCCTGGAAGGTTACGCAAAATTTGCTGGAATGCTGCTCCGGCATCGCCACCAAGACAAAACGGATCGTCGACAAGGTGAAGGCGGTTAATCCGAATGTCTCGGTAGCGAGCACGAGAAAGAGCTTTCCCGGCACCAAGGCGATGAGCGTCAAGGCGATTCTGTGCGGCGGCGCCGCGCCCCATCGTCTGGGACTGTCCGAGACCGTGCTCGTCTTCAAGGAGCATGCGAATTTCTGCGGCGGGCCAAACGCCTTCGTGGAACGGATCGGCGAGCTGAAGTCCAGGGTCCCGGAGAAAAAGCTGGTCGTTGAGACGGACTCCATGGAATACGGCCTTCGTCTGTGCCGTGCCGGGGTGGACTGCCTGCAGTTCGACAAGCTCCCCCCGGATGTGCTGCTTGCGGGCAGCGCGGAGCTTCGGGCGGCGAACCCGAATGTGGTGCTGCTTGCGGCGGGAGGCATCGACGAGCATAATGCCGAAGCTTACGCGGCAGCTGGCGTCGATGTGCTGGTGACGACGAGCCTGTTCTTCGCGAAGCCGCTGGATATGAGCGTCAGGCTGCTTCCGGACGTGAAGTAAGGGGACTTAAGACAATTCTGCCCAGTTTTGCGGCAAGCAAGCGGGTGCATGTTCCTGGCCTAAAGGGGTATTTCATGGCTGTGGCTGTGGAATACCTTTTTTCAGCTGCGTTTCGAATATGCACTATAATACGTTTCCTCCAATCCGCCAGGATGCGGCGGCCTGGTTGGAGCGGCTGAGAGGCCAAGGCCATTCCGGAACGGTGCTGAAGCCGGGTGAATCCTGCGATTTGAGACAGACGGATGCAGCCGCACCGAGCGGGAGCCCTTCCGTGGAATAAGCGGCTATCTGTGCGTATGAAAATGTAATTCTATACCGGAGGTTCATCATGCTCTCCACCGAGAAGCAGATTGTTTATCTGATATCCTGCGCTTCCGTCATCGAGGTTGGAGCTTCGTTTGTCCAGTCCTTTAACCAAAAGCCCGAGCTATCGGCAAAAGAATGGGACCGGAAATGGCAGCTCGTCACGTTTGAATTTCCCGATGGATTACGGAAGCGCCGCCAAATGTTCGCCTTTATGCGGCGGATTGGCAGCTCCCTGCCGCCCAGTTCCGTTTACCGGAAATATGTGCGGCTATAGCCGGGGGTTATTCACAGGATTTTCAATTTGACAAGCCGGAAGCCCTCCTTATTTGCCCTGCTCCCCCTTTAAGAGATATACTGGGAGGAGTATAATATAAAGGACTGCGTTTAATCACTGTTGAAAGAGAGCGATAAAGTATGGGCCGTAAGTGGAATAATATTAAGGAAAAGAAGGCATCCAAGGACGCCAACACAAGTCGTATATATGCAAGATTCGGGCGTGAAATTTATGTAGTGGCCAAGCAGGGCGAACCGGACCCGGAATCGAACCGGGCGCTGAAGGTCGTGCTGGAGCGCGCCAAGACTTACAATGTTCCGAAGGCGATCATTGACCGCGCGCTTGAGAAGGCGAAGGGCAATTCGGACGAGACTTACGACGAGCTTCGCTACGAGGGCTTCGGACCGAACGGATCGATGATTATCGTCGACGCGCTGACGAACAATGTCAACCGCACCGCCTCCGAAGTGCGCGCCGCATTCAGCAAGAACGGCGGCAGCCTGGGCGTCAGCGGATCGGTCAGCTATATGTTCGATTCGACTTCGGTTATCGGTCTGGTCGGCAAGAGCGCAGAGGAAGTGCTGGAAATTCTGATGGAAGCGGACGTGGACGCGCGCGATATTCTGGAAGAGGATGAAGCCGTCATTGTGTACGCTGAGCCGGATCAGTTCCATGCCGTGCAGGAAGCGTTAAAGACTGCGGGCGTAACCGAATTTACGGTTGCCGAGCTGACGATGCTTCCCCAGAACTATGTGGCGATACCGGAAGATTCCCAGGCGCAGTTCGAGAAGCTGATTGATGTGCTGGAGGACCTGGAAGATGTGCAGCAGGTGTATCATAACGTAGATTCGGAAGAATAGCCTTCTGCATAGCAGAAACGGCGGCCATCCTGAGGAGGATAGGCCGCCGTTTCTTTTTTTATAACCGCGAAATGCCCTTCCCCAATAACAGGCTTAGGCGCCGGTCCAGTCTGCGCCTGTCAAATATTTTTCGGTCAGGACGGACAGCAGCTGAATGCCCACCTCGTTCTGCCCGCCCTCGGGAATAATCAGGTCGGCGTATTTCTTGGACGGCTCGATAAACGCTTCATGCATCGGTTTGACCGTCGTTAAATATTGCTGATGAATCGACTGGATGGTGCGGCCGCGTTCCTCGATATCCCGCAGAACCCGGCGCAGAATGCGGACATCGGGGTCGGTGTCGACGAACACTTTGATGTCAAGCAGCCCGCGCAGGTTCTCGTCGTACAGCACATGCAGCCCTTCGATGATGACGATATTGTTCGGAAGCAGCTCGACCGTATCCTCCATGGAACGGGTGTGAACGGTAAAGTCGTACACCGGCGCATGAGCAGGTTTCCCCGCTCGAAGGAGCTTCAAATGCTTGATCAAAAGCTCGTTGTCGAAGGCGAACGGATGGTCATAATTGATCGCCTCGCGCTCGGCAAGGCTGAGATGCGAATGGTCTTTATAATAATTATCCTGAGAGATAAAGGTGACCTTGCCTGAACCGAGACGGTCGATGACAGAGCGGGCCACCGTCGTTTTGCCTGAGCCTGTTCCGCCGGCAATTCCTATAATAAGCATAGCGTTTTCATAAACCTCCCCAACAAATTCCCTTTGCCAATTCCAGTATTGTAGCACAGCGGCCTTGATTTTTCACCTTGTCCCGATGAATTCGGAATAGAAGTAAGGATTGTTATATACAATTTACACCAACATAAGTATGATAAGCGCATACATTTCATTAAGAAAGGATGAAGAAGATGAATGGCAAAATTATTTTTCTTACGACAGACAGTATGGGGAGCGGGGATACCCGGCTTGGAGAACAACTGCTGGAAACGTATTTCACGCTTCTCAAACAGCAGGAGCAGCTTCCGGCCGCCGTATTCTGTGTGAACCGGGGCGTGCTCGCGCTGACGGGCAAATCAATGGCTTCCCTCCATTTAAAGGAGCTGGCCGACCGCGGGGTTCCGGTGCTGGCCTGCGGCACCTGTGTGAACTACTACGGGCTGAGCGATCAGCTGTATGCGGGTGAAGTTTCGAGCATGGGACATTTCATCGAGCTGTCCGCGCAGTATGAGGTGATCACGATATCCTAGACCAGAAGCTTCCATAGGGATTGACCGCTCATTGTGATAAAACACAATCATGGCAGATAAAGTTTTAAATTTTCACCAATTGGCAAGCCTGCAATGTATGTTATCATTCTTTACATAGAGGACATTGACCAGACAGGAGATGTTAAGAATGATCATCGGAATCCCTAAGGAAATCAAAAATAATGAGAATCGGGTTGCTATTACCCCTGCCGGAGTAGTCAGCTTTGTTAAAGAAGGTCACACGGTACTGGTAGAGAAGGGCGCAGGCCTGGGCAGCGGCTTCCTTGATGAAGAATACAAGGAAGCCGGAGCGGAATTGATCGGCGAAGTCGAGAAGGTGTGGAGCAGCGCCGAAATGGTCATGAAGGTGAAAGAACCGCTGGAGAGCGAATACGGCTATTTCCGTCCAGGTCTCGTACTGTTTACTTACCTTCATCTCGCTCCGGAGCCTGCTCTGGCCAAGGCGCTGAAAGAAAAAGGCGTATTCGCCATCGGCTATGAGACGGTTACCGAAGGCCGAACGCTGCCGCTGCTGACGCCGATGAGCGAAGTGGCCGGACGGATGTCCGTTCAATTGGGCGCTCAATTCCTGCAAAGAAACTATGGCGGCCAAGGCATTCTGCTGGCCGGCGTTCCCGGCGTAAGCAGAGGCAAGGTCAGCATCATCGGCGGCGGCGTTGTCGGCACGAACGCGGCCAAGATGGCAATTGGCCTTGGAGCGGACGTTACCATCGTCGATCTGAGCGCTGACAGATTGCGTCAGCTTGACGATATTTTCGGCGCACAAATCAATACGCTGATCTCGAATCCGTACAACATCGCCAAGGCGGTTGCCGAAGCGGATGTGCTGGTAGGCGCCGTGCTCATTCCGGGCGCGAAAGCTCCGAAGCTCGTCACGGAAGAAATGGTGAAGACGATGAAGCCCGGCTCAGTTATCGTCGACGTGGCTATCGACCAAGGCGGCATCGTGGAGACTATCGACCATGTGACGACGCATGACGATCCTGTATTCGAGAAGCACGGCGTGCTGCATTATTCGGTAGCCAACATGCCTGGCGCTGTCGCGAAGACCTCGACCATTGCCCTGACGAATGTTACGGTTCCTTATGCGCTGCAAATTGCGGGCAAGGGCGCGCTGAAGGCCGTACAAGAAAATGAAGGTCTGCTGAACGGCGTCAATATCGCCAATGGCAAGATCACCTGTAAGGCCGTGGCCGACGCGCTCGGTGAGGAGTATTTCACGGTAGCCCAAGCGATGTCGCAGGAATCTACCCTGATCTAAATTAGATGAAGAGTCGGCTAATAGATGATAAAGACGATTCCCAATGAAGAAGAGAACCCCAATCGCTCATGGAACAGTGCCCATTTATTTGGGACTGTTCTTTTTGTGCTGAAAGTTCCCGGGTTCGGTCAACGAAGTAATCATGATGTGTCATATTATCTATCATATCATTCTTGCGCCTATAGCCAGCAAGGACGAAGCATACTATAATGAAAAAACCCAAAGAAATCCGATGAACCAAAACATCTCATAATACGTGCAGGTCTTGGCTATTCTGAAGGCTGGAGTGGAAGCAATGGCAGAAACAGGCGTAATCTTTGACCGTTTTTTTGACAGTATGGAGTCTCTGGCGGATACGATCAGCGAATCGCTGCAATCCCAGGTGACCATTGAAGACGACAAGCATCATGTCATCGGCTACAGTTCCCATCAATTTGAAAGCGATCCTGCCCGGATCTCGACGATTATCGGCAAGCGCGTCCCCGACTCCGTCATTATCGGCTTGCGCAAGAAGGGCATTATGCGCCAGCTGGAGAATACACCGCATCCCATCCGGATATCGGGTGTAATGGAGGTGGGGCTGGGACCCCGTCTGGCGATGTGCATCAAGCACCAGAAGGAAGTTCTCGGCTATATCTGGGTGGTCGATGCAGGCAATCTGGCGGAGGGCTACGCTGAGAGCGTTGTGGAAAAAGCGGCGCAGATCGCCGCGCGCTACCTGCTGAAGCAGCGGGGCTGGAAGACGAAGCAGACCCGGGCGCAGGAGGATTTCTTCTGGAAGCTGCTGACCTCGCATTACGGGACAGAGCAGGATATCAAGCGGGATGCGGAGGACGATCACATCATGCTGCCGCCCGGATATTTTATCGGCGTATTTGAGCCTGAACAGGCGGTGGACGACCATTTTCTGTTCAAATTCCGGCAGACGGCCGAAGGGTATTCCGGTGTCTCGCTGGTGTTCATGACAACGGAGCATAACCGGATTATTATTCTGTTTTCCTTTCTTTTTTCCATAGATGGCACTCAGGCGCTGTCCTCCTTTATGCAGCTGCTTGTCGGGCAAATGGGCAAGAGTGAAGGCTACCGGATATCCGGGGGATGCAGTCTTTATTACGGGGAGTATCTCTCTGCGGCTGTCGCCTATACGGAGGCCATGTCGATTGTCGAGGTCAAGCGTCTGCTGCCTTTCCAGGCCCGGGAGCTGCTGCTCTATGAGGATATGGGGTTTTGGGCGCATATTCCGGCGATTATGGAGCAGAAGCGGAGCCGGGGCCGCAGAAGTCCTCTGCTGAATCCGCTGAAGGAGCATGACCGGGTGCACAAGACCGATTTTGTCAAGACCGTCGCCGTCTATCTGTCGTTTAACGGTAATTTGAAGGAGTCCGCCGCTTTTTTGCATATTCATACGAATACCTTAATGTACAGGCTGAACCGGATCGCCGAAATTACGGGGAAGAACCTGAAGGATACCCATTACCGCTTCTCGATCTATCTGGATATTTTGACGGAAGAGACCCGGCACTTGAACCAGTGGTTTGCGGAAGGTTGATGGAAGGTGTGGCGGATAAGCGAATGAAATGGCAGAAAATATATACATGGATGTAACATAAACCGGGCATTACTGCGCCAATCTTATTACAATCTGTACAATGAAAAGAGAGGATACGGGTCGTAACATAGTGTGTAGGAACGACCAGATCATGGACGGAGGGATAAGAATGCAGACGCAAAACCTGTTCGTTAACGGAGCCCGGCTGAAGGATACCATCGAGGCATTTGCCGATTTCGGGCGTACGCCCGCGAACGGCGTCACCCGGTTGAGCTTAAGCGAAGAGGACATCAAGGTGCGGGAGTACTTCCGTTCTTGCTGCGAAGAGCTGGGCATGACGGTCAAAGTGGATGATATGGGCTGTATGTATGCGACGCTGGAAGGCGCCGAGGATAAGCCTCCGATCGTTATGGGCTCCCATATGGACAGCGTGGTGAAAGGCGGACGGTTCGACGGCATTCTCGGCGTGATTACGGGTCTTGAGGTTGTCCGGACTCTGGTGGACCATGGCATCAAGCCGCGCATTCCGGTGACGGTTATGAACTTCACGAACGAGGAAGGCGCGCGGTTCGAGCCTTCGATGATGGCGTCCGGCGTGCTGTCGGGCAAATTCGATAAAGAGGTTATGCTGAAGAGCAAGGACCCGGAGGGGGTAACCTTCGGGGAGGCGCTGAAGGCCAGCGGATACGAAGGAGAGACCCGGAACCGCATCAAGGAAGCGACCGCTTATCTGGAGCTGCATATCGAGCAGGGGCCCGTGCTTGAAAGCGAGGGCCTGTCCATCGGGCTTGTCGACTGTGTGGTTGGCATGGTCTGTTACGAAATTGAAGTCACCGGGGAATCCAATCATGCCGGAACGACGCCGATGGGGATGCGGAATGACGCGTTCTTCGCCGCTACCGAGCTGGTGACAGAGCTGCGGAGCAAGCTGGGCGGGCTGGATTCCGAGCTGGTCTATACGATGGGCCGGGTCAATGTGTATCCCAATATTCACACGGTCATCCCGAATAAAGTTGTCTTCACCGTCGAGGCCCGGCACAAGAATGAAGGGGTCATCGCCGAGGTGGAGTCGATCATTCACTCGCTTTCGGAAACGCAGGGAGGCTGCTCTGTAACGAAGAAGAAACTGTGGGGCCGAGATACGGTCTGGTTCGACGAGCGGGTATGCGGCGTGATTGAAAGCTCGGTGAAGTCCCTTGGATATTCCCATAAGAAAATAGCCAGCGGCGCGGGGCATGACGCCCAGTTCGTCGCAAGCTATTTGCCGTCGGCCATGATCTTCGTCCCCAGCGTGAAGGGCAAAAGCCACTGTGAAGAAGAGCTGACTTCTTATGAGGACTGCGAAAAAGGCGTCAACGTCATGCTGGAGACGGTGCTGACGCTGCTGGCGGATAGCGGGGAGTAAGCTTTGGAGGAAGTCGCGTTTCACTTTACGCGCAGTTTATATGGCAGGAGGCTGTTCCCCCGGGGTCTGCGGGACCCCATGGTGGCAGCCTCCTGTTTGAGTTGTGTTCCAAGCTTAAGAGGTTCAGGACAAGCGAACGGGCCGGTCAAGGAGTGGTCCTTGATCGGCCCGTTGCCGTTAAAGCGGATTATTCAGCCAGTCCAGCCTTGACCAGCAGTTGACGAAGTGTAGTTGCAATCGTCTCGCGGGTCGCTGGCGCGGCAGGATTAAATACCGAACCCGAATCGCCGCCAATGATGCCCGCAGCGGACAGGGACTGAACGCTGTCCTTCGCGTAGCTTGCAATCTTGGCGCTGTCGGAATAGGAAGTGAAGGCAGGAACTGCGGCGGTCAGCTCGATACCGGCCAGCTTCACGGCTCTATCCAGAATAACGGCCACTTCCTGACGGGAGACATGGGCCTTCGGCGCGAATTTGCCGCCCCCGACACCCAGAATCAGTCCGGCCTTCGTAGCAGCCGCAATATCGCTTGCATACCAATCGGATGCTTTTACATCGGTAAAGGCTATAGGTGCGTCGGTGCGCAGACCGAGCGCGCGTGCGAGCAATGCTGTGAATTCGGCGCGGGTCAGGTTGCTCTTCGGCGAGAAGGTCGTTGCCGAGGTGCCCCGGAAGATCAGCTTGTTAGCCAGCGCCGTGATGTCCGAAGCCGCAAGCGATGCCGCGATATCGGTGAACGTTGCCGGTCGGCTTACAGCGGCATAGACCGAGAAGCCCGGACGATTAACGGTAACCAGCGTCGTTCCGTCCGCTTGCGCCTTGAATACGGAAGATACCGGAGTGATCTTGCCATTCTCTTCGAAGAGCACGCCGGCCGTATTCGCGGCGATGCTTCCGGGAACCGTGAACGATCTCTTGATGAACGTATTGCTAGGCACGGTCAGATACGTGCTGCCGGTTGCCGTTGTCCAGCTTCCTTCGAAGGATACCGGCGCTCCGATGACAGATGATCCGGCAGCGCTCGCCGTGAATGTGCCCGCTTCTTCCGAAGCCGGCTTAATGGACAGATCGAAGGCTGCGCCCGCAGGAGCGCCGCTCAGCAGCGTTACCGGCAGAGAAACCGCGGCATCCTTCGTGCTGACGATGACTTTGCTGCCGGAAGGGATGCCCGTCAGCAGCTTCACCTGATCTGCGGTCAGGCTGACCTTGGCGGCTGAGCCGCTAACCGACGGCGCCGAAATGATGACGGCATTATGGTCGGCGGTGGCGTTGGCCAGAGCAGCCTTCAGGTCGCTGTCCGATACCGTGATGCCGGTAACGCCATTTTGCACCGTTGTCGCAGGCGTAACGGTTACCTGCTTGAAGCCCTGATCCACCAGTGAGGCGGCGGATTCAGGGATGGCTGGCGCAGCGGGGGCTAATGCACCGCCGCCACCACCACCGCCACCACCTACTGCTGTGTTATCCAGGCGGAAAGAGGTATAGCCGGTATAGAAGAAGTCTTCGTAGGGGTCAATCTTGACCGGAACCTTGCTGTTGTCCAGATCTGTTGTGGCAAGAACCTGGATTTTGTAAATGCCGTCAGTCAGGTAAGCCACGGCAGGCTTGCCTTGGGAATCCAGAACAGGATCGCCATCGCTGTTGTAAGGATGATACTCGGCGCCGATTGTCGCCGTGTAAGTTCCCGGTGTGAAATATTTATCCAGGCTTCCCGTCGTTTGCGCATCGAAATAACCAAGGGGCTTGTCATCCAGGCCGACAACGTCAACCTCGTAATAGTTGGCGTCTTCCGCCTTCAGCTTGAAGGTCAGCTTCGCTGTCTGTCCATGAGCAGGCCCAATGATTTTCTGGCTGAGCGACAGCTCCTGAACGCCTGCTCCGGTATCCGGATATTCCTTGCCGATATTGATAACGAACGGCAGATGAAGGTCCGGCTGGCCCTCTGCCTGCAAGATGATTTGACCCTGGTACGCCGAGTCCAGCTCCGCTTTCGGGTCTACATTGACATTCAATTTGAATGCCGCAGTGCTGTAAGCGGACGCCGTTACCGAAGTTTGATCCAGAACGGCGGAAACATCCGAAGGCGTGTCGTCAAACCAGTCCACGGACGCGGTGTACGTCAGGCTTTGGTTCCCTGTGTTTTTCAACTGAAGGTCCTTGACTGCCGAAGCTCCCGGAGCCAGTATTCCGAAGCTGGCGGAAGGATTATAGTTGGTGATGCTTTGCGGGTTGAAATTTTTATCCAAAATGGTAATCGGCTCCACAGACTGAAGCAGAGCTTGAGTCTTGATCGCATGCTCGACATTGGCCCGTCCTGGGCCTTGCATGTAGACGTCGTACTGGCCGTCTCCAATCACATCCGCCGTGTTGGCCAGTGCGGCGCGAATATCGAAGGGGTTCCAGTTCGGGTGCGCCTGCTTGAGCAGAAGCGCAAGACCGGCGACGTGAGGCGTTGCCATGCTTGTGCCGCTGCTGCGGTTGTAAGCTTGAGCATAGGAGGCGTCCTTGATATATTTGCCGTATGCCGGCCAGGTGGACAGAATGCCCACGCCCGGAGCCATAATGTCTGGCTTGATGCTCAGATTGCTGTCAACGTTCGGTCCCCAGGAGGTGAAGCTGGCCAGTTCGTCACCCGCCGAGATGCCCTCATGGTAATCGGAATCGAAGGTGAATTGAACGGGCTTTCCGGGATTGCCCAGAATGGCTTTGGCCAGAGAGCGTCCTTCCTTGCCTTTCAAGTCAAAGGTTGGAATATAGTCGTAATTGTCGCCAAGCGGGATATTGATGTAGTCGTCACGGTCCTTAATCTTCTCGCTCAAGTCCGCGTTGCCGTCAGCCCCTACATTGCCGTTAAAGAGGATGACAGCTCTTGCATTATGCGCCCTCGCCTTGGCGATCTTATCAACAAAAGTTAAATCGCCCCTTGATACAAGCACAACTGCTTGATTCACGTCATCGGTCGTGTAGTCCTCGTCGTCGCCAAGGTCCGCATACACCACCGGGACGGGGGCGGTTCCGATAATGCTCTTGAAGTCCTCATTGCCGAGTTGCCAAGCCATCGCACGAACCTCATTGTAGGTGGAATAGGTTGCCGTTGTCGCCGAAGCGCCGGCGATTTCCACTTTGAGATTGTTGGAGAAGGTCTTGGTTGGGCTGCTTACCGCGCCGACGGAAATAGCCAAGGGGGAAACGGCGGGCGAGCCCAAGGTGAAATAGCCGGGTCCCGCATTGCCGTTCGCGATCACGGCTACAACGCCCGACAGCACCGCGTTGTTAATGGCGATCGAGTCGGGGGAGTTGACGTCCTTCTCCGCATCGGAGCCGAGCGAAAGATTGATGACGTCCATATGATCTTTTACCGCGCGTTCAATGCCGTCAATGACCTGCGCGGACGAGCCGGACGAGGTGTTCGGATCGTCCAGATTGCGTCCAAGCACCTTGTAAGCATACAGTTCCGCACCCGGAGCCACTCCAAGCTGGGCGATTTCGCCGGCTCTGTTGAGGTACTGGCCGACAATCGTGCCGGCGACATGCGTGCCATGGTATGTGCCTTCATAGCCTGTGCCGTATACGTCTTGTTCTACGGAAACAGGAGGCTCCTCGTAAGGGTCGTCGTCATTGTAGAAGGAGTCCCAGCCGCCCTGATAGACAGGCTTGATGTCCGGATGCTCGTAATCCACGCCGGTATCGATGACGCCTACTTTGAGGCCGGAGCCGGTATAATTGTTGAGGAGCGCCCAGGTCGCGCCGATTTGATTCAGGGGAGCCATGTCGTTTTGAGGCGGCTCCGCCGTTTCGTCAAATTCCTCATCCGGCAACGTGTACCAGGTGCTGTTCTCGTAAATGGAGGTCACGCCGGAGATTTTGGCCAGTTCAGGGATTTCGTCGGCAGGGATTGTAACCTCAAAGCCGTTCAGCACGGTGTTGTACTGGTAGTTGACTTTAAGGTCCAGGCCTTCGTCCCTCGCTTTGTCAAGAACCGCGGCCTGCTGGCTGTTTACACTCGCTTCGGAGGCTGCCTTCGCCAGAGCCGAATTTCCTTGCTTCGCCGCGTATTTACCGACGGCTGCCGGCTGGCCGCTAAGCTGCACGATAACGCGGACATCGGCGGAAGATTTGGTGTTGAGCTTGGGCGAGATGTACGTTCCCGGCGAGTTATGAGTTAATGAGATGCTTTTCGATGATAGCTGTGCTTGCAAACTTCCGGCTGCAAAGGCCGCGCCCGGAATGGTTCCGGCGGTTAGTCCCAAGGCCAAAGCCGCGACGGACAGCTTGCGTGTCAATTTACCCCACTCCAAAAAAATCCCTCCCGAATGTTTTGTATACTGTTGAATTGCCCTGCCGCCTTGGTGGAGCTTATGTAGAATTCTCCTTTTCCAGTAATTCTCTTTGTATTTCCACCTAGATTAGTAGGGAAAAAGATTAAGAAGATTCTACCATCGGTAAATTGGAAAATCCAGAGAAATATTCATTTTTTTGCGATCCTATCAAATGTCAATCTATGAACGCCCGTCGAATCCTCATGTCAAATTATGAAGAAAAATGGGCGGAATGGGTAAAGTAATAGTGGAACCCAGAGGAAGCAACAAGGAGGAAAACGCCATGAACAACAAGGAAACCGATGAAATCGGCGTGATTTACAAGGAACACAACGCCTTTGTTATCCGTACGGAGGAGGGGCCGATTGGAGAAATAACCTATGTGCCAAAGGACAAGCACACCTGGGTAGCCGATCATACGTATGTGTCGCCGCGTTACCGGGGAGGGAATATAGCCCAAAGGCTGCTGGGCAGGCTCGCGGAGGAAGCGAGAGCGGAGGGGGCCAAGATTATCCCCCAGTGCTCGTATGTGAGCGTCCAGTTTAGAAGAAATCCGGAGTACGAGGATGTATGGAAGCATTAGAGGCCCTTTGGAGAACAGGCGGTTGCCGCAGAGCAGAGTCATGGATCGGAAAAAAAGAAGCCATCCCGCGTTTATACGAGGATGGCTTTCTGGCATTTCGGCCTGTAGCGTCAGGCGTATTGCCAATCGCGCCGCAGGGTGAACAGGTCCTTCAATTCTTCGGTGGACAGCTCGGTGATCCAGCCCTCCGAGCTGGTAATGATGCTGTCGCTGAGCTGCTGCTTGCTCTCCAGCATCTCGTCGATGCGCTCTTCCAAAGTTCCCAGGGCGATGAACTTATGCACCTGAACATCGCGAGTCTGGCCCATGCGGTAGGCGCGGTCCGTGGCCTGATTCTCCACGGCGGGGTTCCACCAGCGGTCGAAATGAAACACATGGTTGGCGGCCGTCAGATTCAGGCCGACGCCCCCGGCCTTGAGGGACAGGATAAATACGCCGGGCCGCTGTCCCTCTCCGGAAGAAGCCGCCGACATGCCTGGCGGCATCAGAGGCGCCTCGCGTCCGGACTGAAAGTCCTCGATCATCCGGTCCCGCGCCGATTTGGAGGTGCTTCCGTTCAGATAGAGAACGGGCTCGCGCAGCTCCTCCCGCAGCACGCGTTGAAGCATCTGTCCCATACCGACATATTGAGTGAAGATCAGGCAGCGCTCTCCCTCTTCGCGCAGCTCCTTGACCATGGCGAGCAGCCGCTCCAGCTTGGCGGAGCGTTCGATCAGCAGGCCCGTATCCGCCTGCTCTCCGGCCGCTTCATCATGCGACGGCGCTTCCTTGGTGACAAGCAGCGGATGGTCGCACAGCTGCTTGAGCCGGGTAAGCGCTGCGAGAATGGCGCCTTTGCGCTCGATGCCCTCCAGCTTGCGCATGTTATCCATCAGCTCGTTAACCGTCTGATCGTACAGTGCGGCCTGCTCGCCCGTCAGATTGACATAGGTCTTCATCTCGTTCTTGTCGGGCAGGTCAAGCTGAATGGCGGGATCTTTCTTCTTGCGGCGCAGCATGAAGGGCTTGACCAGCCTTCTGAGCTCGGCGGTCCGCCTGGCGTCGCCCTCCTTCTCGATCGGATGGATGAACCGGTTCTGAAATGCGGGCAGCGGCCCCAGAAAGCCCGGCGTAATGAAGTCGTATATCGACCATAGCTCAGCCAGCCGATTCTCGACAGGCGTACCGGTGAGCGCGATCCGGTGCAGGGCGGGGAAGCTGCGGACGGCGGACGATTGCTTGGTCTGGGCGTTCTTGATGTTTTGCGCTTCGTCGAGGCAAACCGCCGACCAGGTGAACCCGGCCAGCAGCTCCTGATCCAGCGCTGCCGTGGCGTAGGAGGTCAGCACGACATCGGTCCCGGCGGCCGCAGCAGCGAAGCTCTCCCCGCCAGGCCGTCCGCTGCCGTAATGAAGCATAACCTCAAGGGAAGGGGCGAACCGCCGCAGCTCCTTCTGCCAGTTGCCGAGCACGGATGTCGGGCAGACGATAAGCGACGGCCGCGGCCCCGCCTCGTATTGTTCCTTCAAGTGAAGCAAGTAGGAGATCAGCTGCACGGTCTTGCCAAGGCCCATATCGTCGGCCAGGCAGGCGCCCAGCCCGAAGCGCCGCAGGAGGACAAGCCAGGCATAGCCTTCAAGCTGATACGAGCGCAGCTCGGCGTTCAGGCCGGCGGGCGGATCGAGCTGCGGCAGAGTCTCTATTCCGCCAAGCTGCCCCATAAGCCCCGCGAACTGCTCGTTCAGCTCAACCTCAAGCTGCAGGCGCGCCTCCTCTTCCGGGCCGGGGGCCGCTTCAGCATCTCCCGCTTCCTCGCCGGGCTTCAGGAGATGCAGCTGCAGGACATCCTGGAAGGACAGGCCCCGCCGCTTGTCCATGCCATCCATCGCCCTGCGGATTTGAGCGAGCAGCGCCGGGTCAAGGGGAATCCACTGGCCGTGGAAGCGTACGAGACGCTCGCCCCGGGCGACCAGCGCCGCGAACTCCTCTTCCGTGAGGTCGGCGTCCCCGATGGAGATGCGCCAATCGAAGTCGATAATCGCATCCAGGCCCATCCGCGAGCGGCCGCTCCGGTTCTCGCTCTCC
>NZ_ASSC01000644.1 GCF_000520735.1 Paenibacillus forsythiae T98 | reverse complement strand
GGCGGTACGCTTCGGCCGCGCTGATCGCCACGCTGGAGCAGGCCGAGCAGGAAGCGGCGGCCATGCAGGATGAATTCGTGGCGGTGGAGCATGCCGTGCTGGCGATGGTATCCGGCAGCGGCGGGAATGCGGATATCCGCCGCATATTCGAAGCCCAGGGCGTGACGCGCGAGAAGCTGCTGAAGGTTCTGGCGGAAATTCGCGGGCACCAGCGGGTGACGAGCAGGGAGCCGGAGGCGACGTACGAGGTGCTGGAGAAATACGGCCGCGACCTTGTGGCGGAAGTGCGTGCAGGCAAGGTTGATCCGGTCATCGGCCGCGACGGCGAGATTCGACGGGTTATCCGGATTCTCTCCCGGAAGACGAAGAACAATCCGGTGCTGATCGGAGAGCCGGGCGTCGGCAAGACGGCGATCGTGGAAGGTCTGGCTCACCGGATTGTCCGCCGCGACGTGCCGGAGGGGCTGAAGGACAAGACGATCTTCTCGCTCGATATGAGCGCGCTGGTCGCCGGAGCGAAGTACCGCGGCGAGTTCGAGGAGCGGCTTCAAGCTGTCCTGAAGGAGATTAAGGAGAGCGACGGCCGGATCATCCTGTTCATCGACGAGCTGCACACGATTGTCGGCGCGGGCAAGACCGAAGGCGCGATGGATGCCGGCAACATGCTGAAGCCGATGCTGGCCCGGGGCGAGCTGCACTGTATTGGCGCGACGACGCTCGACGAGTACCGCAAGTACATCGAGAAGGACCCGGCGCTGGAACGCCGGTTTCAGCAGGTGCAGGTCAGTGAGCCGGATGTCGAGGACACGATCTCGATTCTGCGCGGCCTGAAGGAGCGCTTCGAGGTGCATCACGGCGTCAAGATCCATGACAGCGCGTTGGTGGCTGCGGGCGTATTGTCCAACCGCTACATTACCGACCGCTTCCTGCCCGATAAGGCCATCGACCTTGTCGATGAGGCCTGCGCGATGATCCGCACGGAGATTGACTCCATGCCGGGAGAAATGGATGAGGTGACGCGGCGGCTGATGCAGATGGAGATTGAAGAGGCGGCGCTCAAGAAAGAAACCGACGATGCCAGCGGGCGGCGTCTGGAATCGCTCCAGCGGGAGCTGGCCGATCTCAAGGAGAAGCATCTTGAAATGACGGCGCGCTGGGAGAAGGAGAAGTCGGCTATTTCCGGCGTCCGCGAGCTGAAGAAGAAATTGGAGCAGGCCCGCATGGATCTGGAGCGCGCCCAGGAGGAATACGACCTGAACAAATCGGCTGAGCTGAGCTACGGCATCATCCCGGACCTTGAGCGGCAGGTGAAGGCGGCGGAGGAAGCGGCGCAGCAGGACGGCGATTCCCGGCTGCTGCGCGAGGCAGTAACCGAGGATGAGATTGCCGACATCGTCTCGCGCTGGACCGGCGTTCCAGTCAGTCGGCTCGTGGAGGGCGAGCGCGACAAGCTGCTGCGGCTGGAGGAGACGCTGCATCAGCGCGTCGTCGGCCAGGACGAAGCGGTGTCGCTCGTCTCGGACGCCGTGCTGCGGGCGAGAGCGGGCATCAAGGACCCGAACCGGCCGATCGGCTCGTTCCTGTTCCTCGGCCCGACCGGCGTCGGCAAGACGGAGCTGGCCAAGGCGCTGGCGGCGGCGCTGTTCGACCGCGAGGACGGCATGATCCGCATCGACATGTCGGAGTACATGGAGAAGCACAGCGTCTCCCGGCTCGTCGGCGCGCCTCCGGGCTATGTCGGCTACGAGGAGGGCGGCCAGCTGACGGAAGCGGT
>NZ_ASSC01000643.1 GCF_000520735.1 Paenibacillus forsythiae T98 | reverse complement strand
GCAAAGCCGCGATGTGTAAACATGGCTTCTCCACATGTCCCTGGCCGCCGCCGACGTGGAGAAACCGCCTTTAAGCGCAAGCTTCAGCCAGGAGGCGAGCTTCTTATCTGAAAGCTGGCCCGCAAGCTTAATCAGATCGTCTACGCTTCTTGTCTGCGGAAGCTGCCGGGACGCAGCCTCAAGTCCGGCCTCGTCAAGCAGCCGCAGGCAGAGCACGGCGAAGGCGAACAGATCGTAGCCCTGATCTCCGGTCCGGCTGCCGGCATTCCAGTATCCGCGGTCATGCCATTCCGTGAACTGCTTCACGCTGCGGCCGATGGGACCGGCTCCTCCGAAATCGATCAGCTCGGCTTCGCCGTAATCCGATACCACGACATTTTCCGGCTTCAGATCACCGAAGATAAATCCGCACTCATGCAGTCCGCACAGTCTGTCCAGCAGTTGAAGTCCGATCAAGCCGAGCCAGGCCGGGCCTTTGCGGGACAGAAAATAATGAAGCGGCGCGCCATGAACATACCGCATGACGTAAAAAGGAAATCCGTCCTCCGAGGCATCGTCCGCTTCCAGGAAATAAGCGGCCATCGGCGAAGACGGCCTGGAGCGGTGATCCCGCCGCACGCGGCAGGATTGAAGCGAGGTCAGCACGTTGATCTCCGATTGAAGATCAAGCGCGTCGTATCCGATCTTGAGCGCATACTTCTCCCTTCTCCCCTGCCGGTTGACCAGATATACCGTGCCGTTAGCGCCTTTTCCCAGCAGCCGGTTCACAACATAACGGTTGCCCCGCCACTTGCCGACAATGACTTCCCCCGGAGAACGGGGCGGATTAGACGACGTACCCACCGGGCATCCCTTCTCCTTCATTAGAGTGAGCCGCGAGGCGGCCTTGATGTTCATCTAGTGTATCATACCCGAAATGTTCAAGCACCTTGAAAATCGCCGGACCTGTCGGCGTCGCCCCCTTCATACGTATTTTGCCGAACAGCGCGCGGATGTCCGACACATTGCGGCTCCAATCCATGTCCAGAACCGCCTGCTCCCCGGCAGAGCCGGGAAAATGGAACACGGAAATTTCGCTTACCCCCTCTCTGGCTTCAAGGCTGAGCGCCAAATCGCGGATCGCGTCCTCCACCGCCGCGAGCTTCGGCTTCATGCTTGCGCTGGCGTCGATCAGAAGCGAGAGACGAAGCGGCGCCGTCTCGCTCAGCTCATCCACTACCGTCACCACCTGCGAGCGCTTGGCCGGAGGCAGGTCCTCCAGGGAGCCGTCGCCCAGAATTTTTTGCACCTCCTTATTAACCGCCTGCTGAATAGTCTGAACCACCGTCTTGCGGGTCATCATCTGCATCGTCTGCGCCAATTGCGGCGTGCCGACAATCCGGCTCAGTCCCCCGCCCGCTTTGGCGATATCCTCGATCTCCCTCTTCCCCAGCTCGCCGATCGTCCCGTAGTCGACGACCCCGATCACATTCACCGTTACCCCGTCCTGCCGGGCGTGCGCCGCAGCCATCACCGGGCTTTCCCCTACATTGGAGCATCCGTCCGTTATCAGCAAAATTTGTTTCATCCCATTGTCCTCCCGCCTCGTATGAATGAGTCTCTCTTCTCTAGTATGGTCCGGGTTGAGAGATTCCAAACATGGCGGATGCGGAAGAAAACAGGATACTGCTTAAAGTGGCGGTCAGCTCACCGTACGCGGACGTTCCATCCGCGAGAGTCCCGGCACATGCAGCGTGGACCATTCCGGCTGGAAGTGATCGACGCGGCTGACCACAATGGTCATGTCGTCATGAATCTCATTGCCCTGGTAACGGATAACCTTCTCCAGAAGAGTGTCGGCAATCTCCTGCGGATCGCTGGTCTCCAGCTCCTGAATCATCCGTTTCATCCAAATCTCCTTGTTGACGGCATAACCGGGCGCATCGTAAATGCCGTCCGTCATCATAATCAGAATATCCCCCGCACGCAGTTCCATCGTCACAAATTCAACCTCGATATCCTGAATGATTCCAATCGGCAGATTGCTCGCCGTGATCGGTATAACTTCGCTTCCCCGCTTGATGAAGCTGGGCGCCGAAGCAATCTTCATAAAGGTGGTCTGGGCCGAATATTGGTCAATCAGCGCCATATCGACGGTAGCGTAGAACTCCTCCGGCGAGCGGAGCAGCAGAATCGAATTGACGGACTTCACCGCCAGCTTCTCGTCCATGCCGGATTGCAGCAGCTTCTCCAGCATGCCAAGCGCCGCGCTGCTCTCCATCCGGGCCCGCTCCCCGTTGCCCATTCCGTCGCTGATGGAGACCGCGAACGTTCCGTTGCCCAGCTCTGACGTACTGAAGCTGTCTCCCGACATCATGTCGCCTCCCTTGGCCGCGCCCGCTACGCCCGTGCTGATCTCGTAAGCCTTCGCTGAGCCGAAGACAACCGTCGACAGTCCGTCGCGGCTGTGCATCGCCGTCTCGCTCTTCACCGCAATATGTTCATCCAAAATATCGGACAGAAGCGGGGCAATCATTTTGCGGCTCTCGTCAAAGCCCCGATTGTAGGCGTGAACGACTTCGATCTCGACGCGTCCCGGATCGAGGCTGACAATATCGATGCTGTGGATCGACAAGCCAAGCTTCTCCAGCGCTTCGCGAATTTGCGCTTCCTGCCGGTAGAGCGCCTGCCCTTCGCGCTTAATTTCTCTCGCCAGATCCTCCATGACCTGCGATACGCCGGAGAGCTGCTCCGCCACAAATTGGCGGCTGTCGTATATTTGCCGCTTCCAGCGCATATCATGCTCATACAGATAATATTCGCTTCGCATAACTTCGAGCACTTCATCCGTTTTGCCGCAGATCCGGGCCCACTCCGCAGGCAGCCGCGACGCCCGGATCTCCGGATTCTCCTCGACGGCGGTCATCATATCGGTCATATATTTATACGTCTGGTAGAACTTCGCATCCCAGCAGTGGGAGCGGCGGATGCAGCTTGCGCAGGTCTCCTCTGTGACCGCGTTCATGAAGTGCTCCATTTCCCGGGTCGATTTGCCCGCTTCCCCGGCGGACGGAATCTGTCCGAAGCTCGCGGAGAGCTGCCGGAATACCTGGGAGAACTGGGTCACCCGCTCTGCGGTAATGTCGCGTACCCTCCGCGCATACTCATGCTGGGACCGGCTGTGATCCGTCGTGCCGGGCACATATTTGGCAATCGCTTTAATGATGCCGCGGGGGGTTGCCAGGAACAGCACTACGGCCGCGCAGGTCTCCCAGGTGGAAGTCATCATATCGCCCGGACCGCTGAAATAGACGGACAGAATGCTGGAGCCGAGCAGCATGCCAAGAGCGACCGCGCCTTTGCGCCCGCCTTGCAGCATGCCGGCCAGCATGCCGGAGAACGCGAGCAGACTCATCTGATAGATCGCCCCGATATCGGCCAGACTGAGAATCAGGCCCGTCACGACTCCGACCGCCGCGCCCAGGGGAGCCCCGCCCGCCATGGCGAACAGCAGAATCAGATAGCGCGACAATATATGTTCGAGCGATAAGCCGCCCGCTTTCCAGCCTACCAGGCCGGTCATAATGGAAGCCAGCATAATGATAAGACATAAGATCTCCTCATTTCGCAGTACGCGGCTTTTTTGTTTATAGGTCATCACGGGCAGAGCCTGCAGGAAGACGAGCGTCAGCACAAGGGACAGCAGAGCGTTCAGCGTCGACATCATCAGCGGATACCAGGAGAGCGATGGACCGATCACTGCCTGGAAGAGTCCGACCATAAAAGAGGAGACGAACACCATGACCGGCGCATAGGCCAGATCAATTCGCTGGAAGGCCGCCAGCCCTTTATAGAGGAGAACAAAGACGATAAGCTCAGCCGTGACGATCAGTACGCCGGGGAACGGAGTATACAGACTGCCTGCAAGAATCGCCATGCCAACTGGCAGAATGCAATCTTTACGCATAAAAACAATAATGGCGAAAAAAGCGGCGGCAAACGGAGACAGCTCGTCCAATATCATGGCTCTTCCCAGCAGAAACCCCATGCAGCTCAGCAGCAGCATCCATTTTCTCGTGTCCAGCATACGAAGAACACGCTGACGCTTGCTCCAGGCCTTAAATCTCTCCCCCCATGGAGCCTTCTCTTCCCCAGCGCCATCTTCCACTCTTGTCCACTCCGAAAAATGCACCACATTGCTTTTACCCATAATGATCAGCACCACCCGTTTTAATTTAAAATATAAGGACCGTATAAGCTGCGCTCTTATCATCGGCCCTATATTTTCTGAGAGAAACGGTTGCCTGAGAGCGATACCGTCATATCGCCGGCCTCAAGAGCATAAGCTTCGAAAGAACGGTGAAGCCGTTTCTTCTTGTGGTACTCATTATAAGCGTGGCCAACCTGGAAAGTTTGTCAGAACAAGAGAGCCATTCCCAAGAAATTTCCGACAAAAAAAGGCGCTTTCACAATCAGCGGGAAATTTGCTTGTTCCTTGCGGGGCGGGAGCTAGACCGGTTTACTACCCATTTTTTTCCACATCCATTGGATTTTGATTCGTCAGCGAATGCTCCAAGCTTGGGCGGAAATCGCAAGGATGCTGTCGCAAATTTCTATCCACCCGACAAAATATCAGGCAAACCGGGATAAGTGGAGAACGCGCTTTCAAAAATCCGCGGAAAGCTTCCTGCCTGGAGTTGGCCGGGAGAGCTGGGCAGGCGCAGAAAAAAACCGCATGAGGTCCGACCCCTGCGGTTTATTTGAACGATTGTAGGTATGATGTTATACGCGTTTGGCTCCACGGCCGCCGCGCTTGCCTTCCGTATTCTTCTTGAGAGAAGAGATACGCTCTTCGCTGTCTTTAAGGAAGCGTGACATTTTATCCTCAAATGAAGGTTTACCGGCTGCAGGCTTGAATGGACGCCCTCCCCGTTCACGATTGTAGCCTCCGCCGCCACCACCACCGCCGAAACGATCTCCACCGCTTGGACGATCCGGTCTTGGCGCTCTTGGCGGACGAGCTTCCGACGCCGGCTTGTCGACAGCCTGCTTGATGGAAAGTCCGATCTTGCCGTCCTTGTCGACATTGATCACCTTAACAGTTACCACATCATTAATCTTCAGATGATCGTTGACATCCTTGACGTAATTATCGGCGATTTCCGAGATGTGAACGAGACCTGTGACACCTCCTGACAGATCTACAAACGCTCCGAAATGCGTAATGCCTGTCACCTTGCCCTCTAACTTGGTGCCCACTTCAATTGCCATAGAATAAAATGATCCTCCCTTAAAAATATACAGACAAAGATGTCAAAATCCAGTCTGCGGTGATTTGATTATACAGTAAAGCGCAAAGCAAGGCAACAGAGTGAACAGCCCCTTTTTTGCCCCGCTTACTGCTTCGATTGCTCTGTCCGGATCGGAACTTCGCCTTTAGGGTACATGTTGAACCATTTGCGCGCCAATTGGCCGATATACTCATTGTCGTTCAGACGGGACACCTCGTATTTCAGTTGACTCAGCGAGTCGTTCACTTGCTTGCTTGTCTGCTGCTTCTGTGCCAGCTCATGGCTCTTGTCCGAAATCAAGGCGCTTTGAGCGAAGAAAATATATCCCGCCCAACTGAAGAATACCGCCATCAGGACGATCCAGACCAGCCTTCTTCTCTTGGCGCCCACGGCGGTGGACCTTCCGCCAGCCTGCTTCTCTTCCGGGGAAAATCTGTTCATGCGAGCGTTCCTCCCGTTTCAAGGTCAGCGTTTTCTTTTTGCGGCAATAAAATGGGTGAGTTTGGTTAATGGAGCGCTGCGCAGCAGCCGATGATAGGCCGGGGTCAACCATCTGACGGGAAAAATCCAGAGCGGCTTGGTCAGCCGAACCAGCAGCTTCAATATAAAGGCCAGGATACGGCCAAGGAGACGCAAAATGCCCCGCGCCAGCCTCCATATCCACATTAGCGGCATTCCAATCAGAATTCCCAGCAGCTTCATCAGCAGCTTCCATATCCGTTCCACCGTCTGAATTAACATTACCACAAATTTCTGCACCGTGACACTGAAGATTAAAAAATAGGCCCACACGCCCGCAAATAATCCGAGAAGAGCGTAGAAGCGCAGCTGCCCCTGGTTGCCCGCGTACAGCAAACGGAACACAATGAGCGCGGAGGCCAGCCAATAGAGAATATCAAGAACCGCGTTCAGCCATCCGGGAAAACGCAGCTTCAGAGACAGTACCCGGTAGCTGTCGAAGGCCAGTCCCATCGCCGCCCCGGCGGCGATCATATACAGCAGCGTGATCCACTGGACGGCCGGGTTCATTTGAACAGCTTGCCGAGCAGCCCTTTATTTTTACCCTTCGCCCCCGGTTCAAGATAAATCAAGGAATGGACGTTACCCTCCACCGACAGCAGCCCGTTCTCCAGACTGAGGTTCTTGATATGTAAATTGGTTCCTCGGATGGTCAGGATTCCAAGCTCTGTCTGGAGTTTAAACTCCTCGCTGTCAAAGCTCTCCACATTCTGCACGCCCGTCAAATCGACAGCCTTGCGGCCGCGCATATGCAAATCATGCTGCTTCACGTTTTTTCCAGGTTCGATCATGGCATGTACCCCTCCTTCTAGTCTTAATCTATGGCGGGGACGGTTGCTTTAGAACAGCAGCGGGAACTTGGCAATAACAAAGAAGCGCCCCCTGCGCGATGCAGGGAACGCTCCTATCACATAAGTCAGGGCAGCTCTTACCAATCGAGTCCGTTGCTCCTCGCAATCGGCTCCTCGCGCAGCAGCGTATACATACCGGCGGCTTCATCCTTGCGGGTCGTTTCGACCAGCTTCTCCACGCGGACCGTGACCAGCTTCTGGCCGAACTGAACCGTAATTTCGTCGCCGATCTTCACATTGCTGCTCGGCTTCGATTCCTTCCCGTTAATCAACACCCGGCCTTGTTCGGACACATCCTTGGCCACCGTACGGCGCTTGATCAGACGGGACACTTTCAAAAATTTATCCAGGCGCATCAGTTGACAGCTTCTTTAAGCTTCGCCCCGGCCTTGAACGCCGGAACGGTCGACTCTGGGATATCGATGGTTGTGCCCGTTTGCGGATTGCGGCCGGTACGTCCGGAGCGCTTCCGCGTTTCAAAGGTGCCGAAGCCGATCAGCTGCACTTTGTCGCCGCTCGCCAGCGCCTCGGTAATTTCGCCAAGGAGTCCGCTCAGCACAAGCTCCACGTCCTTTTTGGCCAATCCGTTCTTCTCGGATATGTTGTTGATCAGATCTGTCTTGTTCATCGTCTTGTGTTCCTCCCGGGAATAAGAAAAGTAATGAAACGCTTCTGTCGCAGGCAACATTTGCCGCAAAACCGCCGTTTCATCTTACTGGTATTCTGGACGTGTTGTCAAATCCCTGCCGATGCCCGCT
>NZ_ASSC01000642.1 GCF_000520735.1 Paenibacillus forsythiae T98 | reverse complement strand
GCCAGGAGACGTCCCTTGATAGATTTCATAACTTGTTGCTCCGGTCACGCTGTTCCAGCTTAAGTCCGCCTGACCTTCGCCCGCGATTGCGGTAAGTCCGGTTGGTGCTGTAAGGACTATCCGACCTGCTGTAGAGGTTCCTGTTAACAAAATAACCCTAGGTATATTAAATGCATCTGAATTAATCGTTACTTTGCCGCTAAACGTCCCCGCTTCTGTTGGTTTAAATCCTATTTGGAGAGAGCCTTGTGCATTTGGAGCTAATGTACTTCCAAAATCTGAATTTACGGTAAAAGGCTCACTTGCCGTAATGGAATTAATAGTAATGGTTTGATTAGACGTATTATGTAGAGTTACCGTTTGATCAGGCGCATTTTGATCAGGAAATGAAAGGGTTGTCGCTGATAAATTCAACCCGTACCCTTGCAGCAGACCTTCATAAACCGCCAAATATACTTTACCGCCGCTTTCGTAGACATATAAAATATCCCCGTTAGTCGTATTAATTTCAGATGCCGCAATAGTTGTGCCATTAATGGTTATGGGAGAACCAAACGTTGCCCCAAGGTCTTGGCTAACCGCAAATGAAACACTTGTGCCATTTGTATAACCGGTGACAACATTCCCAAATGAATCGGCGCTTATTGAACGCGACGAACTGCTATTAGCAAAGGTAAGTGGTGTTAAACTCTGATCGGTCAGATTATACTTATAAGCTGTAGTTCCCGTACCGCTTACAAATGTATAATGCCCTAGCTCTCCGCCTGATATAGCACTTACAGAGTAGTAAACCTGACCCGGCGGATCGACAGGCCCGTTTAATGTTACTCCATAATCATTACTTGTATAGTATCTTAACCTAGGATTATCCTTTTGAATAACTACCTGGTGTGTAGATGGATCGACATGTACATCCGAATATGCATATTGAGTCGGTATCGCATTTAAAGTAAAAGTACTTCCATTATCAGAACTGTAGTAAAAATTCGTTCCTTTTTGATCAATGATGTACACATATTTATCGTCAGTGTCCATATGTACGCTGCCGGTTGCAGTACCGATATTTGCAGGGGCACTAAATGTCGCGCCTTTGTCCGTACTTTTACTAAAATAAGCCCTTCCGCTTTGAGACCAAATCACATAAACGTTCCCGTTTGAAGATGCAGCAACTTCTGCATCAATATCAGAACTATATACTTGGACACTTGGTGAAAAAGATTGACCGCGATCAGTACTCTTGGCCACTCTTATGCCAGCATTACCATGAAACAAAACATAGATCGTTCCATCCGGTGTTACGGCTAGTTTTCTCGATGTACTGACTTGACTAATTCGGTTTGTCGTACCAGCATCAGACACTTGAACACTGACTGGTGAATTCGAAAGAGGAGTTATCCCCGCAGCTTTAACCGTTGGCATAAGGGCAGAAGTAAATATAGAACTTAGCAGTGCCAGTGACATAATCATTCTGAGCGTTGAAAAATAAAGTCTGTTCCTATTTCTACTCATGATGTCATCCCTCCGTATCCGTACTTATTTATAAACGGCCTTTCTACCTAGTTGTCAATCTCCTTTCGTCCTATTTCTTCTCAGTTCAACATTTTTTCACAAACTGATTATAGCAAAGGCCTCTAAATCGATTCTAAAACGAATAAAGCCCCCGGCCTCATAAAAGAAAGGCCAAAGGGCTTGTCATTGTATGCACTGATTGTAAATACTTGTCGTTTCCTGGCTGGGTTCAATTCCGAGGTCTGCTTGCAGGAGCTTCACAAAGGCTTCGTAATGACGGCTCAGTGAAGCATAATCTCCCTGGAGGGCATAAATGGCAAGCACGAGATGGCATATCTCTTCCGAGTAGGGGGCTTTTTGCTGCGCAAATTTCAGCCGCTCAAGCGCTTTTCGTTCAAAGCCATGCTCCATTTCATAGGTCGCGAGCCTTATCACACGATTCAGATAACGTTCCAGCAGATTGCTCCTCAGCGTCTCCGCCCAAGGGTAATCATATCCTTCCAGATAATCGCCGCGGTAGAGCGCCAGGATATTTTCATAAAAGAGCCGGTTCTGTTCGGTTATGGCAAGCTCCCGGTCTGTTGCCCGTTCAAACTCCGATACATCAAAGCGGATTCCATCCAAAACAAGGCGGTAGCTGTCCAGCGCATATTCTACGGAAATTTGTCCCTGCCACTCCTTGACCAGCTTTCGAACCTGGGACACGGTGGTATGTAAATAGGTTAACGCCTTGTCCTTGGGATAATCGGGCCAAAGGGTTTCGAGCAGGATTTCCTTGGCCATCCACCGCTCCCGATGATGGAGCAAGTAAGCAAACAACTCCTGGGCTTTCGCCGTTTTCCACTTCAACTGCCTTTCACTGCCCGCACCGTCATCAAAAGACAAGTACCCAAAGCAGCGAACCCTCCAATCGTCAGAGCTTTTCACTTCCCTGACCGGGATACTCCGTTCGATATAATGCAGGGTTTTAGCCAAACGATCCGGGTCTATCGGCTTTAGCACATAGTCAAGCGCATGAATTTCAAATGCGTCTATGGCGTATTCCGAATATGCGGTTATATAGACAATACGGATCTTACTGTCCAATTGCTGAATGTGCTCCCCCGCTTCCAGACCGTTCATTTCAGGCATATCCATATCGAGAAAAACAACATCCACTTTGGATCTGGCCAGATGCTCCAGCCCCGCCAGGGCAGATGTATATTTCCCTTCGACCTGGAATCGCCCATCGGCGAGCAGCATCATCTCCAGATACAGCAGGGCAGGCTTCTCATCGTCAATCAGTATGCATGTTAAGATAAGGCTTCCTCCTCTCCTTGATGGTAAGCGCCGGATGTTTCCTTGTGTATCTCAAAATAAACCTCAGTTCCCTGAAGCAGCCGGGACTTCACTTGCAAGCCCTTGCCATACAGCGACAGGAGCCTTCGGTCAATATTCATTAGCCCTACTCCTGAACCGGATTGCCCCGACACAATCAGATCCAGTTGCTCCTTCGTCATCCCGATCCCATCATCCGTAACCATCACTTTGACCGTCTGGTCGGTTTCCTGAATCGTTATTTGAATGGTGCCGCCTGCCGCTTTCTTCATAATTCCGTGCCTGACAGCATTCTCAACGATCGGTTGAATAGCAAGAGGAGGAAGGAGAGCGTTCATTGAAGCGTGAATGTCAAAGGATACGTTCAGGCGTTCCCCGAAACGCGCGCTTTCCAAAGACAGAAAGGCCTTAACCAGCTCTAACTCTTTATGAAGCGGAATGAGCTTGTCCCGGTTCTGAAAGTCGAAGCTCCCCCGTAAATATTTGCTTAAATCCAGGAGAAGCTCAGTTGCCTTGGATGATTCTACTTTGGACATATAAATGATGGTGTTCAGAGCATTGTATAAAAAGTGCGGTTTAATCTGCGCCTGCAAAAATGCCATCTCTGTGCGTACCGCATTCTGAACGGATCGGCGAAGTGTAATCAAGGTACGCGCCCTTGCCCTTAGCTCAGTCGCATCGACGGGTTTGCCAAGAAAATCATTAATTCCGGACTGAAAAGCAAGCTCAATATCCTCCGCGCGGCTTCGGGCCGTCAGCATCAGAACCGGCAGTCTGGAAAGCGGAAAGGTCAATCGAATCCTCCTGGACAGTTCCGGTCCTGACATCCCCGGCATCATCCAGTCGGTTATGACCAGATCGATATTCCGGTTCAGTGACAGCTGCTTGAGTGCGTCAGTCCCTGAATTTACAGCAACAACGCGGTAGTTGTCTACGGAAAGGATATCCGTCAATACTTGTAGATTTACAGGATCATCATCCACAATCAGCAAGGTGCCCTCCGCAGGCTTCTCCTCCGATGCGGCAGCCGC
>NZ_ASSC01000641.1 GCF_000520735.1 Paenibacillus forsythiae T98 | reverse complement strand
CGCCCGCTCGGCGTAAGCCGGGCTTCGCCGGTCCGGCAGCTCCGCCAGGCCGCGTTCAAGCTCCGCCACGTCCGCGCGGCTGCGCTCGGGCAGCTGGCGGAAGGCCGCCAGCGCCGCCTGCGCCTCATCCCACTGCTCCCCGGCTGCGCGGCTGCCCTCAAGCAGCGCCTGCTTCAGCAGCGCCAGCTCGGCCAGCTTCTCATCGGCGAAGGCCAGCGCGTTCCGCACCTCCGGCTTCAGCTTCTCCTCGCTCCGCACCGTCACAGGCACATGCAGCAGGCTGCTGGACGGCTGCACAATCAGCTTGCCCGCCGGAACGAGGGCGGCAAGCCGCTGAGCCAGCGCCAGCTTGCCGCTTAGGTCGCAGCGCCAAATCCCGCGCCCGTCGATCACTCCGGCTCCAAGCGTCTTGTCCTCCGGCCAGCCCACATGCTCGATCGCTCTCAGGTTGGCTCCGCCGTCATGTACGAAATCAAGCCCGACTCCTTGCACCGGCAGCTTCAGCAGGGCTTCAAGCGGCTCGGCGGACTCGAAGTACGTCTGGAGCATCATGGAGAGACCCGGAACAGCGGAATGAAGCTCGCCGTAAATATGGCCCAGAAGCTCGATATCCTTATCCCGTAGCCCGGTTACTACAGCAGGCTCGTCAATTTGAACCCAAGCCGCCCCTTCACGCTCCAGCTCCTGCAGCAGCTGCACATAGACCGGAAGGAACCGCTCCGCCACACTGCAGATTTCCGAATGGGCATAGCCCTTGGACAGCTTCAGGAACGTATAAAGTCCGATAACCACGGGCTTGCCGTCGATCCCCGCCTGCGATTTGGCGAACCGGTAGGCGGCCAACGGCTTGTTCTCCGTCAGAACGGGCTGAATATCGCCAAGCTCCGGCACGATGTAATGGTAGTTCGTATTGAACCATTTGGTCATCTCGCATGCCGCCGCCCGGGAATTGCCGCGGGCCATCGCAAAATACAAATCCAGTCCTTCCGGCCCTCCTTCATACCGGTATCGCGGCGGAACAATTCCGAACATGACCGCCGTATCCAGCACATGGTCATAATATGTGAAATCTCCCACGGGAATGAGGTCGATGCCCGCCTCCTGCTGCTTGCGCAGGTGGTCCAGTTGAATGCGATTCATTTCCGCCCGCAGCTGCTCTTCCGAGGTTCGTCCTGCCCAATGAGCCTCCAGCGCCTTTTTCCATTCCCGGTTCGCACCGATTCTCGGATATCCGAGATTGCTCGTTCTAGCTTTCGTCGTCACTTCCAGACTCCTCCTCTTTTTTTCCAATCCGGCCGATACAGTCAAGAAGACCGCCTCTTGATCCGTTTAGAGCTTATAATGACATGCAACCAGCATGTAACTCCTAAATTTGACAAAAAAAGCGCCTTCCCCCTAAAAAAGTGTAGAGGAAAGACGCCAACGCCAAAATCACGTTTGCGATCTGACACCTCCCTATCCCCCGTAGGTACAGCAGTGCGTCGAAACAGGCAGGTCTCCTGGCTGCGGCGTCATCGTCATCAGCGGCCTTCCCGTCTGCACCGGGCAGACAGTGGCATAAAGGCTGAAAGACTCTTCCGTTACAGTGGCGGGACCGCGTCGGCTTTGCACCGAGCTTCCCTTTTAAGCCCCGGAATGCTAAGTTCCGGCAAGCACCTGTTTCCGTTATTCAGCGACCGTTTGATCTGGTTGCCTAAGTACAATATTTATGTTAAGGCAAGACCCTGCGGTCCGCAATAGGAGATAGGGGTTCTGGTTATAGCGATACCTGATAGCCGGTTAAAAGAAAATAATATAGACGACGGCGGCCAGCACGATCCGGTAAATCGCGAACGGCAGCAGCTTGATCCGGTTGATGAGCTTCAGGAAGAAGCGCATCGACAGCAGCGCGAAGACGAAGGCGCTGATAAATCCGGCGACAAAGAACGGGAGCGCATCCAGCGTAAAGTACTGCCAGTTCTTATAAAGCGAGATCAGACTTGCGCCGGCCATGATCGGCACGGCCATAATAAAGGTGAAATCGGCGGCGGCCCTGTGGCTCAGACCAAGAAGGACGCCGCCCGAAATCGTCGAGCCGGAGCGGGAGAAGCCGGGCCAGAGCGAGAAGCATTGAATCAGCCCCACCGCCAGCGCTTGCCTGTATGTAATCTGATCCACACTCTGCGCCCTGATGCGCTTGGGGGCAAATAAGTCCGCGCAGATCATAAATACAGCGCCAATGACCAGACCGATCAGCACGGTCGATGTAGAGAACAAATATTCATCGATGTAATCCTCGAATAACACGCCGAGCAGACCGGCAGGAATCAGACCGGCGATAACCTGTCCAAGCTTCAGACGGCCCCCGGTCTGTAGATCGGCTGACTGGCCTTCCGGGATCGGCTCAAGCGATCCGCGGCTGAAGCGCTTCAGTCCGAGCAAATCAATAAAACGTTTCCTGAAAATGACGACCACCGCCAGGATCGAGCCGAGCTGAATCACAACTTTAAAGGTATTGGCCGTATATTTGCCGAGGAACTCCTGCGATTTCAACCACATATCATCGACAATAATCATGTGTCCCGTAGAGGATACCGGAGCGAATTCGGTCAGGCCCTCAACAAGACCAAGCACGATGGCTTTAATAATGGCAAGCAGGTCCAAGCTAACGCCTCCTTAATGGTAGGTTGTATGAACGGATATAAATATGGCGGTTGCGGATGCTATTTGGATTCATTAAGCTTGCGTTTGCGGACATACAGCCAGCCCAGAAATAACGCGCCTCCTGCCAGCAAAACATAGATTACGCCAGAATAGACGTCCATGAAGGAGCCGATTTCATGCCAGGATTCGCCAAGCGCGGCCCCGACCATAACAAGCAGCACATTCCAGCCCAGACTGCCGAGGGCAGTGAGCAGCAGAAACGGGCCAAGCTTCATTCCCGACATGCCGGCAGGCACCGAGATCAGGCTGCGGATCAGCGGGATCATCCGGCAGAACAGCACCGTCCAATAGCCGTACTTGTCGAACCAGACATCCGCCTTCCGGATGTCTTCTTTGCGTATTCGCACAATGCGGCCGTATTTGTCAACCAGCCGCTCCAGCTTGTCAACGGCCAGAGTCCGTCCAATCCCGTACAGGATGACGGCTCCCAGCACCGAGCCCAGCGTCGCCGCCAGGATCACGCCAGAAATGGTCATGTCTGAGGTGGTCGTCATGAACCCGCCAAAGGGAAGGATGACCTCGGACGGAATAGGCGGAAATACATTTTCCAGCGCCAGCAGCAGAAATATGCCGACATAACCGAACTGCTCCATAAAATCGGTAATCCAAGCTTTCATCCCATTCCTCCTGAACCCTATTTTTTTCTTTATACTGTAGCTTAAACACGGTCTGCAATTTCTGAAACTTCCAAATCTGCCTTTCAGGCAAGAAAATCCGGCGCAATTCTCCTTATCCGGCCGCCAGACTTGCGGATGCCCCGGGCAAATATGCAATAATGAAGAAATCAATTACACATCACGGAACAATGTAGGGAGGATGTCCATTGTTAGCACGCTTGCGCGCATTCCTTGCCGCCTGGAGGGATTACCCCAGAAAGGAAGGAGAACTGATCGGCCGGCGGTACGAAGTGCTTTCCCTGGTCGGCATGGGCAGCTATGGGCTTGCCTACCGCTGCCTGGACAGGGTGCAGCAGCGCCAGGTCGCTGTCAAACAAGCCAAACCGAGCAAGCGGGATGTGGGAAAGCGGCTGCTGGAGCGGGAACGGCATATCCTCCTGCAGCTGGATCATCCCTATATCCCTGCCTGCCGGGATTATTTTGAGGAGAGGGGCTCCGCTTGGCTCGTAACTGACTATGTCGAGGGCTATACATTGGAAGAGCTGATCTTCGAGCAAGGCTGCCTGTTCGGGGAACAGGAAGCCCTTCGCTTCGCCCTGTGCTTGATGGACCGGGTGAACCATGTGCATGAACGCGGCTTTGTGCACCTTGACCTTCGTATTCCCAATGTGATTCTCCGGAACGGGGAGATCTACTTGATCGATTTCGGTCTGGCCCGCCGGATTGGAGACGAAAGCCCGGGTGATGACGGCCAGGCGGCGGCTCGGAACAAGGATGGCCTGCCGGGGGGCATGCCCGCGTCCAAACGCTCGGATCTGCACGACATCGGACATCTGATGCTCTTCATGCTGTATTCGGGTTACACACCGGCGCCGGGGACTGGGGAAAGCAGCTGGTCCGAAGAGCTGAACCTTACGCCGGGAATGCGCGGGATACTCCGGAAGCTTCTTGGCAAAGAATCCGAGGGTTATACGGAAACGCAGGAGTTCGTCCGGGATATCAAACAGGCTTTATCCGAATAGACCTTTCGCTACCGTCCTGTATGCATGAAAAGAAACGGACGCCCGTCCCGAGTCAGGCAGGTCTCCGTTTCTTCTTCTCCCGCATATAAAGCCAGTCTTAGCTTGAACTGCCGTATCTGTTCTTGTAATAGCCATGACCCCGCCCGGCGCTGTAACCGCGTCTGCTGCTTGAGGAATTTCCGTAATGCATCGGTCTCCGGTAATTTCCGGAAGAGCCTCCGCGTCTTTCATATTTCGAGTGTCCGACGGAGTGAATGAGTCTGTCGATAAGTCTCCTGAGCATGCTGTTTCCTCCTTTTCTTCGGATACTTTGTAGCTTTAGGATTTGCATCCCTATTTCTTCTATACGTAGAACAAGCCAGCCGGTTTCGGCTGACCTGAGTATTTCTTATAATTTTCCTGCGGCCGGGATTTCCTTGCGGCCTGCAAGCGCAGGCTGAGCCTGCTTCTTGACCCGCTTCGGCTTGCCAAGCGAAGTGGTGAACGTAATGACCTGCCCGGCCACAATCACCGCCATCGCCGTATACAACGTTTCTCTGAGCGGCATATAGAAGAGCGACAGCAGCAGCACGGCAATGTCCATCATAATGAACACGGTGCCAACCTTGATTCCCTTCCACTCGCTGATCAGCAGAGACAAGATGTCGTCTCCGCCGCTTGCGCCTCCGCATCGCAGCACCAGCCCCGCGCCAAGCCCGGTAAGCAGTCCGGACAGCAGCGCCGCCAGCGCCAGATTGTCGTGGAAATCGAGCACGAGCCTGGAATAGCGCTCCATCAGCCCGTAGAACACGGTAAACGCCCCAACTGAAATGATCGTATTGCAGACAAGCCCTTTCCCTTTGAGCATCCAGGCTGCCAGCATAACCGGAAGATCGAGCAGCAGCACGGTAACGGAAGGCGACACGCCCAGCACGTACTTGCCCAGCAGCGACAGGCCTACGAATCCGCCCTCGGTCAGATGATTCTGATAGTTGATGTGATAGTAGGTAAAGCTAAGCAATAACGTTCCGATCAAATTAACGGTTAATTGTAGCGGCAGACGAACACCGCTGTTATGGTTCCTCATACAGGCT
>NZ_ASSC01000640.1 GCF_000520735.1 Paenibacillus forsythiae T98 | reverse complement strand
AGAAGCCCCTCCCTTTAGGGATGGGAGTCATCACATGCTGTCTGATTATGTAGTTGCCGTAACCCTGGCGGAAGCGGATATTGCACAAGAGGTTGCCGATAAATGGATCGCGAGCGGCGAAGAGCTGAGAATGTCAGCGGGCTGGAGCTGTTACTGCTGGCTGCTCGGCAATCGACCGGACGATGAATTTTCCGAGAGCAAGCTTGCCGGTATGCTTGAGATGGTGAAAAATACGATTCATGATTCTCCAGAACGCACGAAATACGCAATGAACAACTTTTTATATACAGTGGCGATATCCTATGTGCCTCTTCATGATAAAGCGTGTGGGACCGCAAGAACTGTAGGCCCGGTAGAAGTCAATAAGGATAAGGCCAAAAGCAAATTTCTTCACGCTTACGAAAATATTCAAAAGGCAGTCGACAAAGGGCAGGTTGGTTTCAAACGCAAGCATGTAAGATGTTGATCGTGGAGAACATTACACCTGGGCTGATTAAAGCAATTGAGAGATCGCCAAAGAGCGGGCATTAGCCGCAGCTATGTAACGCAGATTGAGAAGCAGGCGCTGATGAAGCTGTATCATGAGTTTTTTAAGCAGAAGAAGTAGTGGAATGAGAAGAGACCTCCCGGGCGGAAGGTCTCTTTTTTATAAGGAAGTTGCTCAACTGGTTCTTGACAAACATTATCGATTCTCGGCTTCATGGTCTTTTCGCCCTTCCGCAGTCTACTCTATGGGAAAATATATCAGTGGATGAAGCTGTCATTTGCACAAGCCATTAGCTCCCTTGTTCATAGAATATAGTATCAAATTTATCCGTACATGTTGAGGGGGGGAATGAAATGCAGAAAGTAATAATCACGGGAGCTAATGGATTTATTGGTAGCTCATTAACGAATTTTCTTGCGAAAAAAGGAGTAACCGTATTTGCTGTAGTAAGAAACAAACTCTCTAATGTTGATACCATACTGAAAGATGACAACATTAATATCATCTATTGTGATCTGAATCATGCGGAGCAGTTAGAGCATTTGATAGCGGATCGAGATATCGATGTGTTTTATCATTTTGCTTGGACCGGTGCGTCTGGACCAGAAAGGGCAGACTATAAGGTTCAAATGGATAATGTATCCAGCTCTATGGAGTGTGCCAAGCAATCCAAGCTTATGGGATGTAAAAGATTCATTGCAACAGGTACTATTGGAGAGTTCATGGCAGAGCTAGCAATTAAAAATAATATCATTTCAGAGAATTTCACTTATGCTATCAGCAAGAACTTTTATCACTCATTGTTAGACATATATTGTTACAACCATAACATTCCCTACACGTGGTGCACTTTATCTGGTGTATACGGGATTGGGGATAGAACATCAAATATTATTAATTATACAATCAAAAAATTATTGCTTAGAGAATTGCCCGAATATACGAAAGCGGAGCAATTATTTGATTTCATTTATATTGATGACTGTATCAAGTGTTTGTTTGAAATTGGATTGAACAATGATTTGAAAAAATACTACTTTATTGGGGGCCCTTCTCCGCAACCTTTGAAAAAATTTATTGAAACCGCTAAAAATGTAGTTTCTCCTGACTCACAATTAGGGTTAGGGATAAGAAATGAAGATGGAATTGTGTACAAGAAAGAATGGTTTACAATGGATGAAACTATCACACATTTGGGCTTTAAACATGATTACTCTTTTGAAGAAGGTATAAAATTAACTGCTGAATGGATCAAATCAACGGGCGGAATCTATTAATATTCAAGTAAACACTGATTACCGAATGAAGAGGAGGACCCGTCATGATCATCTGCTCGGTGACCTGTGCAGACAATCTGCATGAGGCTAAAGTGATGGCAAGAATGACAAAAGTTCAAATGCCATATGCCCGCGTTATCATATGTCTTGTGGAGAAGTCGATGCATCCCGCAGCGCTTAACGTTCCATGGTTCGACGAAGTCATTCTGGCCAAGGATTTGGGAATCCCCGAATTTGAAACCAATATTCTAAAATACAGACTTTATGAGGCGGTAACCTCCATTAAACCGGCTTTTCTCCATTTTCTGTTTGACCGGTATCCGGATGAACTCAATATCGTATTCATGGATACGGATGTCATCCCTTACGCACCATTCGACGATCTGCTGTTTGCCCTGGAATATCATAACATCCTGCTGTCGCCTCACCTGCTCACGCCGTGCTCAGATCCGTGGAGCTATTTATGGGTGGGCTTCTTTAACACCGGCTTTGTGGCGCTTCGGCGGTCGGAGGAAACCATGCATTTTCTGGAATGGTGGGGACAGCGGCTGTACAGCTACGGGTATTACCAAGCACCCTATTATTGTGATCAGAAATGGATCGATCTGGCGCCAGCTTACTTTAACGTTACAGTATGGAAACACCCGGGGTACAATGTCGCTTACTGGAATCTGCATGAGTCCAGCCGGAAGATCATTTCGGCCGGGGAAGGGCGGTATTGGCTTGAAGACGGCCTTCCATTCGTCTGCTTTCACTATTCCGGAATAAACAGGGCTCTGCAGTACCATTTGAAGATGTGGATTCCCGATCATGAGAATACGCTGTATGAGCTGCTCCGGCTCTTTCAGGAAGAACTGGAGGTTATGGGAAAAGAAGAGCTTTCCCAGATCCCCTGGAGCTACGACTATCACACAGATGGCACTCCTATTACAGCGGAAGAGAGAAATAGCTATCGCCGCTGATGTCTGGTCTTTTGTTAATGGGTTCAAAATTTAGTTGGTTAACACCGTTCCTCCACGTTGGCGTTCTCTGGCTATTGTGGAGGGATGCCGCCCCGGGAGTTCTAGTTTACTGCGTTCGGTTATGCTAAGATGAGTGCAACCCATTGTGAGATTCTCCTGTGTAATGGTTAGTTGTGGTGACTCCATTTTACACGAATCTTTCATGGGCCTTTCTTTTTTTACCCCAATTTGCCCCTTCCCTCCTATAGCCACCGTCAGCGCCTATTCGAATTCAAGCAAAAAGCTTCGCCAGCGCCGCTTCCGCCAGTAGAGGGAAATAGCGGGCTGCGGGGAAGTAAAGCCGCTTCATCCAGGTTGAACTGCCGATGATGGAGAGCAAAGGGACTGGCTGTGCCGATATTTACGAAAGCGCCGGGAATGTGCCCCAGATAGAGCGCGAAATCCTCGCCTCCCATGTAAAACATACTTTTCCGATGCTAATTAATAATATTAGAATGTTAACCTGTATTTCTTCTTCTTGTCAACAGGATAATGAGAATGCAGTCAAAGACTGATTATCAGCTATAAACTGTATTGACGTTGTCCTTTTATGTATGTTAATATCCGACTAATTAATCCAATTAAACATATTGGGATTATAATTTTAAAAATAAAGGGGTCGTGATTAAAAAGGGGTTATCATCATAGGAGGCTGGCACAAAAAGAGAGATTTGAGGCCCTGCTGTCGGGGAACTGGCTGATCGCCCCGCTGTTAGCTGGTGGGGGCGTTTCTTGGACAAGGAACAGTATGCTGATGATTTGGCCGAAACGCAGTAGCTTTTTACGAAGCAATTTGATCGGGATTGGGTCAAGATCAACCCGAGAGCTACGTACTATGCGGAGGCGGGGGAAATATGGCGGACAAGCCGTTTATTCTGGCGCCCAATTGCGCGATCCCGGTGAGTGTAACCGACGAGAGGCTGCGGAAGTTTCATGATTCTATTTTTGAAAAGGGGACAAAAAAAGTGAGAAAATTACTAACAGTTGTATTGGCAGGATTAATTTTGGTGCTGAGCGCTTGCGGAAAGCAAAGCTCGTCCGGCGAAGAGAAGAAAGAAATCACCGTCGGATTTGGCGTGGGTACTTATGAGGAACAATTCCGTCAGGGCATTCTGCCGATCCTGGAGGAAAGGGGCTATAAGGTCAACATCAAAACGTTCTCGCAGAACATGCAGGTTAATCCGGCTATGAAGGAAGGTTCGATTGACGCCAGCATTTTCCAAAGCACGGCTTATATGGAAGCGATTAACAAGGAATTGAACGCGGAGATGGTAAGACTCGCCTTCTCACCCGGCGCTCCGCAAGGCTTGTACTCTGAAAAACACAAGTCCCTGGATGAAGTGAAAGACGGTTCTACGGTAGCGGTTCCTCAGGACCCGGTTAACCAGGAGCGTGCGATTCGGATTTTGGAAGAACTCGGTTGGGTGAAAGTAAAAGCCGATGCGGGTACAACGGATTTTAACCTGAACAGCGTTGAGCCGGGCAACGTCAAGCTTAAAATCGAGGTGCTGGACCCCGCCCAAATTCTGGTATCCTTGAAGGACGTAGATTATGGGGTAGTAAACGGAAATTACATTGCCAACGCCAAGAGAAAAATTACGGAGGCATTGAAGATTGAGAATACGCCGGAACAGCATCGGATCATCGTGTCCATCAATAAAAAAGACGAAAACACGCAATGGGCCAAGGACCTGAAGGCAGCTTACGAATCCAAGGAGTTTGAGGATTATATTAATTCCCAAGACAAGTATGACGGCTTCATTCTGCCGGAGGCGTGGAAAAAGAACTAAGGATTGATTGAAATGACCGGGCAGCGCAGAATTTGACGCAGCTTGGCTTCCATACCGCTTCGCTCGCGTTAAAAGGCAACACCATTGTCACCCGGCAAAGGGGAATATATTTTTAAATGATCCAAGCGGCTGTATCTCTCTTATAGAGGGAATACAGCCGCTTATTCGCTTGCCCGGGCGTCTGTTCTATTCAGTCTCCCCCGCCTCCGCCACCGCCGCAATCGCCGCCGCCGTAATCGCCGCCGGAGCTGTGTCCGCCGTGAGAGTGGCCTCCAAAGTCTCCGAATCCGCTCGAGCCATGCGTCCCGCCGCTATGTCCATGATCGTGAAAACCGCTATGCTGGCGGCCATCGTTGCTACCGGCGCCTCCATGATGATGCTGATGATTTCGTCCGTGGGAATCGTTCGGGGAAGAAGGGCTTCCGTCCTGTGGACTTTCGATGAGGTCTGGATTGGATAGCGCGAACATAGAGGGATCGTAGCTGCCCTTCCTGTCCGGGGGCTTTCCATATCTATCTTTACGCAACATGCTGCCGACAAGGATGAAAGCCAGAACAACAACAAATATAAGGCCAATGCTCATAAGGGGCATTCTCTCCCAACTAATTGTAATATCTAAATTATACCAGTGGTTAGGAAGGATAGGAAGCCTGAAAGATACGGTGACAGGACTGAAGTTTCTCGTACAGGCTATTAGTTGATATACTTCTAGACAGGCAAGCAGACAAGGATCGAAAGGAGTGATGCAATGAGAATCCTGATCGTGCCTGACTCCTACAAAGGCAGTCTCAGCTCGAAAGAAGTGGCGGACTGTATGGAGCAGGGAGTTCTTGAGGCGATGCCGGAAGCGATTGTCCGTAAAATACCGATTGCCGACGGCGGCGAAGGCACTGTGGAAGCGATGATAAGCGCGCTGAACGGAGAATACCGCGAGCTTGAGGTGGTGGGCCCGCTGGGTGATCCCGTCACTGCGGTTTACGGCGTGTATGACAAGGGGCGGGCCGCAGTGATCGAAATGGCGGCGGCGTCGGGGCTGACGCTGGTTCCGAAGGAGAAGCTGAACCCCATGGTGACGACAACCTACGGCACCGGGCAGTTGATCAAGGAAGCGCTTGAGAATGGCTGCCGGCGGCTTGTGATCGGCATCGGGGGCAGCGCCACCAATGACGGCGGCATTGGCATGGCACAGGCTCTGGGCGTAAAATTTCTTGATGCGGGGGGAGAAGAAATCGGCTTCGGCGGCGGAGAGCTGCATAGAATCGCGACGATTGACATATCCGGTATCCACCCGGGGATAGCCGGGTGCATGGCGACGATTGCCAGCGATGTTACGAATCCGCTGTGCGGGGACAGAGGGGCTTCGCGGGTATTCGGCCCTCAAAAGGGCGCCACGCCGGAGATGGTCGAGCAGCTTGATTCGGGCCTAAAGCATCTGGCGGAAATCATCCGCGAACAGCTTGGCATCGATATAGCCGAAGCTGCCGGAGCCGGGGCCGCTGGCGGTCTGGGCGCGGGACTCATCGCGTTCCTGAACGCGGACATGGCCAAGGGTATCGATATCGTGCTGGAGGCGGCGCGTTTTGACGAAATGGTTCAGGCTGCCGACCTTGTTATAACGGGTGAAGGACGCACTGATGCCCAGACAGCATTCGGCAAAACGCCAGCAGGAGTGGCGAAGCTGGCCAAGAAATACAATAAGCCCGTGATATGCGTGTCCGGCGGCGTTGCGGCCGATGTTCGGGATTTGTACAGCATCGGGCTGGACGTCGTCATTGGAGCCACACAGTCGCCGATGACGCTGGATGAAGCCATCCATAACGCAGAAGCAAATATACGCCATGCCGTAGCTTCCGTCATCCGGGCGATGCGGATTCCGCAGAAGTACGGGGCTCCGCAATAAAGTTCAGGCAGCCGCCGAATGGCTGCTTGTTCTCCTGAAAGAGAGGTCTGGAAGACAGGACCTTCGCGGCTCTTTATGGAAAATAGGGTATGCTTGCCATAACCCATACGAAACTGGAGGGATTAGAATTGATTGAGCTGGTTCAAGACGCGCTGGATTATATGAACGATCAGTTGAAGAGCATCGAAACAAGCCTGCTGCTCCTGTCGGATGAGCAAATCTGGACAAGAATTAAGCCTGGCATGAACAGCATCGGCAATTACTGTCTGCACCTTGCGGGCAACGAATATCAGTACTTTGTAACAGCCGTTGGCGGCAGGCCGCTGATCCGGGAGCGCTCCAGGGAATTTTTCTCGGAGGGCGGATTGTCTCGGGATGAGCTGGTCGCCAGGCTGAAAGAAGTGAGAAGTCAATCCGAAGATATTCTCTCCTCCTTGTCGGAGGAGGATTTGAACCGTGAGGTTACCATCCCTTACGATCTTGAAGACTGGAACCGGATGAAGCGGGCCCAGGCTTCCGAAGAAGAAGCGAAGGACGTCAAAATCATTCGGACTCTGCTCGTGAGAATCTCGGCGCATTACGGCTTTCATACCGGACAGATCGTTCTGTTGGCCAAAATGTTATCCGGGACGGAGCGGCATATATCGGGGAACTATCATTAAGGAAAGAGGGGCATACCGATGAACAACTCCGTTAATGAAGCAAGCATAACCGAAATTGAAAAGGCTCTTGCGAGCAGCCGGATTGCCCTGCCGGATGGAACGGTTGTGCCCGGAGTCGGGCAGGGAACCTGGTGCATCGGCGATGACGCTTCCCGCAGAAGCGAAGAGGTGAAGGCGCTCAGGCTGGGCATCGAGCTCGGGATGAAGCTGATCGACACTGCAGAGATGTATGGCGAAGGACGCTCCGAGACAGTGGTGGGTGAAGCGGTGCGAGGCATCCGGGACAAGGTCTTTCTTGTATCCAAGGTATATCCGCACAACGCCGGGCTAAAGCGCATCGCCAAAAGCTGCGAGGACAGCCTGAAGCGTCTTCGGACCGATCATCTGGATTTGTACCTGCTGCACTGGAGAGGCAGCGTTCCGCTGGAAGAAACGGTTCAGGGCATGGAGCGGCTGGTGGAGCAAGGGAAAATTGCAAGATGGGGCGTGTCCAATTTTGATACGGATGATATGAAGGAGCTGTCCCGGCTTGCCCGGGGAACGCACTGTGTAACGAATCAGGTGCTGTATCATTTGGGATCGCGCGGGATTGAGTTCGATCTGCTCCCCTGGCAGCGCGAGAGACAAATGCCGATTATGGCGTATTCGCCGCTTGCCCAGGCGGGGGCGCTGCGGAAGGGGCTTGTTCAAAATGCTGCGGTTAAGGCAATTGCCGCGGCGCATGGCGCCTCTCCCCTGCAGATTCTCCTCGCCTGGTGCGTCCGGGAAGGGGATGTTATTGCGATTCCCAAAGCTTCATCCCGGGAGCATGTGCTGCAGAATGCGGCTGCGGGCCTGATCCGCCTGAGCGCGGACGAATTGCGGCAGCTCGATGAGGCGTTCCCCGGACCGGCCCGTAAAATGCCGCTTGACATCATATAAATTATACGGAGGAATAGATAGATGAAACCAAAGGCGATTGTATACAGCAAACTGCCCGAAGAAGTATTGGAATACGTCCGGGAGCACTGCGACGCGTCATGTTTTGATGCCCATGACAGCTCTCCCGGTTCCCCTTTCGCGGAGGCGCTTCAAGAAGCGGAAGGGCTGCTGGGGGCCGGACTGAGGGTCGATGCGGCCTTTCTGGACCGCGCTCCCCGTTTGAAGATCGTGAGCAATATTTCCGTCGGCTATGATAATCTGGATATTCCGGAAATCAGCCGCCGCAGAATCGTAGCGACCAACACACCGGGGGTGCTGAACGATACGGTGGCCGATACCATCTTCGGTCTGCTGGTGGCAACGGCGCGCCGGATGCCGCAGTTGGACCGGTATGTCCGGGACGGAAAATGGAAGGATTCGCGGGATGATGCCCAGTTCGGCCTCGATGTGCATCACAAGACGCTCGGCATTATCGGGCTTGGCGGCATCGGAGAGAAGATTGTTCAGCGCGCCCGGTATGGATTCGATATGGATATTATTTACCATAACCGCTCCCGCAACCCCAAGCTGGAGGAAAAATACGGTGCGGTTTACCGCACATTGGGCGAGCTGCTGGCGGAGGCGGATTTTGTATGCCTCATGGCGCCGCTGACGCCAGAGACCCGGGGGATGATCGGCGAGCGCGAGTTTAAGCTGATGAAGAAGAGCGCGATTTTTATCAACGGATCAAGAGGTGCGACCGTCGATGAAGAGGCGTTGATCGAAGCGCTGCGGAGCGGAACAATCTGGGCGGCGGGCCTGGATGTGTACGTGCAGGAGCCGCTTCCGGATAATCATCCGCTTCTGTCGCTGGATAATGCCGTGCTGCTGCCGCATATCGGCTCGGCAACACGGGAAACGAGGCTTGAAATGGCCTGGACGGCGGCGCGAAATCTGGTGGCGGGGCTTACAGGGAAGACGCCTCCGAACCCGATTCAGGCGTAGCAGAGAAGACGGACGCTCCCGGAGCGCAGCTCCCGGCTGAGGGAAATCAAACGAACCCATTTTCCACATAAAAGCGGAGAATGGGTTCGTTTATTTGCTGTGTTTCGGGGTCGCGAAGGAGGGGGTCAGACGCGTCCTCGATGCTTGAAATAGTTGACTCCGGTACGTCCCGAT
>NZ_ASSC01000639.1 GCF_000520735.1 Paenibacillus forsythiae T98 | reverse complement strand
GGTTCGCGGCGGCGCGGCGGAGAGCTGGCGGCGGAGACCTGCTGGGTTCCCGTCTGCAGGGCGCCGGACCAGCGGGAGGCTTTCCTGCGGCTCTCCGCCTCCATGCCGGTGCTGGCGCTTGGCTCGTCCGCCTTGCAGGGAGGTGATCCGGCTTCCCGGGAAGAGGCCGGGGCCGCCGTGCTCTACTCCTTCCTTCAGGCTGTGATCAACGCGGAGGTCAAGGGAGTTGTGGCCGGAATGGAGCAGGAGCTCCTTCCTTTCAAGGCCAACTACCGCCGGGGGCGATCGCCTCTGACCGAGCTGTGGTGGAACAGCCTGCTTACGGGCAGCCGCGACA
>NZ_ASSC01000638.1 GCF_000520735.1 Paenibacillus forsythiae T98 | reverse complement strand
CGGGTCCGCCATCCTCCGTCCGAGCGAGTCGGCCGTATAGAGTCCGGCGGTTTAGAGTCCCGATTCCATTCCCGCCGAATGGACCGGGAACCTGAATTTGTACATCTTTTTTCCGCTTGGGGGTGCCGATGCCTAACATACCTGTCAGCATACAGTTATTTTCCCATCCAACCTCAAATGTAGCCACAACCGCCTTAAATTCCTGCATAACTGTAGGATTTTCCTGCTAACCAACGTTTTCCCCTGAAAAAACCTGCACGCCGGCAATTTTTGCAAGATGTTCAGTTTTGCAAGATGCTGAATCTTTACAATGGTTCTAAATAAGGGTATATTTATAGGGATCATTTAAAAATGAATAAGTAATCGCTTTATGGAGGAGCCTGTCACCAAGGGCTCCTTTTTGCTGTTTTCAGGGCTTTTTCGGTGAAATCTTAAAAAAAGACAAGGAGCGGGTAATTCATGGAGTTTATTTTGACCCTACTGCTGATTCTGCTGTCCACCAAGCTCGCCGGGCATTTGTCTGTCGCTCTCGGCCAACCGTCTGTTCTCGGCAAGCTGATTGTGGGCATTGTGCTGGGTCCGGCGGTGCTGGGCTGGATTCAGAATGGTGAATTTATTCACTATATGTCCGAGATCGGTGTGCTGCTGCTCATGTTCATCGCGGGGCTGGAGACGGATCTGGATCAGCTTCGGCGCAACTGGAAGTCGTCTTTTGCCGTGGCGGTGGGCGGGATTATTCTCCCGCTGTTTGGCGGAATGGGCATTGCGGAGCTATTCGGCTTTTCTTACTCGCATGCGTTGTTCCTGGGGGCTGTCTTAAGTGCGACCTCCGTCAGCATTTCGGCCCAGGTGCTTAAAGATATGAACAAGCTGAACTCCCGGGAAGGCTCGACCATTCTGGGAGCGGCGGTTGTCGACGATATTCTGGTCGTTATTCTGCTGGCGGTGCTGATGAGCTTCTTCGGGGCGGGGGAGTCGGTGTCGCTGGGCCTTCTGATCGGCAAAAAGCTGCTCTTCTTCGCGGTCATCATTCTCGCCGGCTGGCTGATTGTTCCCCGGCTGCTTAAGTGGCTGTCTTCCCTTAAAGTGACGGAGCCGACGGTCACGGTAGCGCTTGTCATCTGTTTCGCCTTCTCCTGGTTCGCGGAATGGACCGGAATGGCCGGGATTATCGGCTCGTTCGCAGCCGGGCTGGCCGTCTCGCAGACCGCTTTCAGGCAGAAGGTAGAACATAAGGTGGAGCCGGTCGCTTACGCGGTGTTCGTGCCTGTCTTTTTTGTCAGCATCGGACTGAATGTCTCCTTTGAGGGAGTCGGCGGCCAGATCGGCTTTGTGCTGATCCTGTCGGCTGCGGCGGTGCTGACCAAGCTGCTCGGCGGCGGGGTAGGCGCGCGCCTGACGGGCTTTGATACCCGTTCCTCGCTGGCGATTGGTTCAGGCATGATATCCCGGGGCGAGGTCGCTCTGATCATTGCCGCCACGGGACTCCAAAGCGGTCTGCTGCTGCCGGAGTATTTTACCTCCGTAATTATTGTCGTGATCGCGACGACGCTGCTGACTCCGCCGATGCTGAAATACGTCTTTCGCGAGCGGGTGGGGGCGGATTGAGCGGAGCCGCAAATAGTAAAGATGACATCATCTGTAATGATAATGCCATCTTTCTGCGGCCTCTTTATTTTTGGCTCAGGAAGTCAGTTTTTCGCCCTTGATGAGATAGGACCGTTTAATCTTCCATGTGCCGTCTTTGGTTTTGCTGAACGTTATAACGGATGTGGAGCGATTATCCTGAAAATCGGGGCCTTTTAATTTCTTTGCCGTTTGAACGACATACACGGCAGCTTCATTTTCGGTGTAATCGATAATTTTTGAGCTTTCTATCGTGAATGCCAGATCATACGCTGCAAAGATTTGACTGTACACCTGCTTGTTCTGCTCGAATTGCGGAGAGGTTTCATCCAGCGTTGACAACACACCGTCCAGATTTTCATCATTGGAGCTTTTGAGGTTTGCCTGAAGCACCGACAGGATCTGATTTTCCTCATCTTGTGGAACAGCAGGGCTGGCAGCCAGTAATTCCGGAGGGAGATTATACTGTACCCCGGTGATTTGCAGACTGCTGATTTTCCAGTCTTGTCCGTTTTCGTTTTTGATGAGCTGGTATATATATTCGACTCTCTCGTCCGGCATGAACGGACCATTGATTTTATGCGAGGATTCAACGGTATGTATGATCGCTTCATTCGGCTGTAATTTCACGATATCCAATTGATCGAGCGATAGGGTGAGATCATATTTTCCCATTTGGTCTTTGATTTGCGGGCCAATCTGCGCAAGCGGCGAATTCGGATCAATCAGGCTCATGAATCCATCGAAGTCTTCCTTATTGGTATAGGCAACGTATTGGTCGAAGAAAGCGGAAATCGCTTTGGGATCGCCATTTTGTTGTTTTGTAGTAATGATGACGGTATTTTGCTTGGCATCCCACTTGACGCTGCCGCCCGTTGCTTCGCTCACGAACCGAAGAGGAACGTAAACGGCATTATTTATCATTTTAGGGGCCGAGGCCAGCGGCTTGTTTATTCCATTTATGCTGGCGCGCTTGCTGCCGAGTTGCAGTTTGATCAACAGACCTTCCTTCGAGCCTTTAATCGAACCCGTTTTCGCATCCCATACTATTTGTAATCCAAGTTTTTCAAAAATGGACCGCAGCGGAATGAGTACAGAGCCGTTTTCTTTAACAGGCGCCTGGCTTCTTAAGTCAAGTGTCTGCCGGTTGATCTGAACGGTAATGGATGGTTCGGCCGCCGCCGCAGACAGGCTAAGCGCGCTGGATAAAATAAGGGTCGATAGCAAAGCCGGTATAAATTTCATCTTATGCAAGTCTCCTTTTATCGGTTTGGTAAAACTTCCACGCTTAAGTTTATACGAGAGTAGGACAAAAAAACATATCGAATGCTATATATTTACTTAATATTCACAATATGCTAGACCCCCTGCTTGCGTCTAAAACAACATCTGGTTTCATCCAAGAGATACGTTTAGTGCTGAAATTAAAGAATAACCCCTCTCTTGGCCAGATCGGTTTTAGCCAGAAATAGGGTATATTGAAAAGTTAATTGCTGCATTCTTCGAGCCGCTTCCTCCAAAGCAAGGTTGCCATGAAGAGCTTGAACCTGTGTTCCGGGCAAACTGACTGTGGGTATTGTGCTCGGTCCGCCGGTCTGGGCTGGATCATACTTCCTAATGTTATATATTGAAGATGATACATGACAAACAAACAGATTTTATATATTAATCTATTGAAAAGAAAGGAAAGGAATGATATATTCCATATAGTAATTTTTGGATTTATATTATTTAGCAAGGGAGAGTTTTGAATTGGTTGCCTATTACACTTTGCGGGTGAAAGTATTTTGGTTAGGGGGAATCTTGCCGAGGCGGTGAAAATTCTCAGAACGAACCACAGACTCCAAGGGTAGAGAGCTTCCCGGACGATTTTATGCTTATCCCAGCTTTCATTACAATTGTCCCGGTGCAATCTTCCCATCCTTTGGTTGGGGGGCTTTCTCCGTCTCGGGGCTGAGTGCCAAACCCGCCGTCCGACTGTTTTAAGGCCTTTGAAAAGCAACTAAACTGAAGCAGGAGAGAATGAGATCTACATAAAGAAGCAGGCAACAAGAGCTTTATCAATACTGGGGAGTGGAAGGAGAAATTATCAATGACATGGTTGACAAAATGGGCGTTCGGCAACAAGGCGGCCGCAGGGCTGCTGATTGTGATGGCGCTCGTAGTGGGACTAATGAGCTACAGCTCGCTGCCGATGGAATTCTTGCCGGAGGCGGATACTCCGCTGGTGACGGTAACGGCGCTAGGCCCGGGGCAGGATGCGCATGCGATGGAGGAGCAGGTGACCAAGCCCATCGAGAGCGCTCTGGCCATGATCAAAGGCAAGACGGAGATGATGTCCACCTCGGGGAATGGCTACACCAAAGTGGACATTAATTTTGACTCCAAGACGAATATGAAGGATGCCGCGCAGGAGGTGCAGAAGGCGGTCGATGCCTTGCAGTTTCCTCAGGGAGTCATGCGGCCGTTCGTCCTCCAGTTGAATACGTCCATGATTCCGGTAGCCTCGACTACCCTTTCGTTTGACGATGGAATAACCGAGCAGAACCTGAAGCTGGCGGAGACGGTGATCATTCCCGAGCTGCAAAATATCGAGGGGGTTGCGAACGTCGCGCTGTACGGCAAAACGGCGCCGCAGGTGACGGTCAAGCTTGATCCGCAGCTGATGGCGGCAAAGAAAGTATCCGTCGCGCAAATTACCGGTCTGCTTCAAGGCCGCAACGTGTCGGCCTCCGTCGGGGAACAGACGATTGGCGGCCAGACGGGCAGCGTCAATGTTATTTCTTCCATCGACAGTGTCGATACCCTGAAACGCCTGCCGGTTTCGCCAGGAGTGACGCTCCAGGATATTTCGTCGGTTCAAGTCAAGGCGGATCAGGAAAGCGTCAGCCGCTCCAACGGCAAGGATGTTCTGTTCGCGATGGTGACGAAAGAAGCCAATGCCAACGCGGTCGATGTCGGCAATAAGGTGAAGGATGCGGTGGATCGCATCAATAAGGATGTGAAGGGGACCGAAGCCGCGGTTGTGTTCAGTACCTCGGATATGGTCGTTGATTCCGTGAACAGCATGATGCGTGAAGTGCTGCTCGGCGCGCTGTTTGCGACTATCGTCATTTTGATATTCCTGCGCAATGTGCGGGCAACGCTTGTGACAGCTGTTTCCATTCCGCTGTCGCTGGCGGTTACTTTGTACCTGCTCGATATTTCGGGAATTTCGCTGAATATTATCACGCTCGGCGGGGTAGCTGTTGCGGTCGGCCGTCTGGTCGACGACAGTATCGTGGTTATCGAGAACATTTACCGCAGACTGCAGAAGGAGTCCTTCTCCATTGACATGATGATCAATGCGACGAAGGAGGTGGCCCGGGCGATCACGTCCTCAACGATTGCGACCGTCGCCGTCTTCCTGCCGATCGGTCTGCTGCGCGGCAGCATGCAGGCGTTCCTGCTGCCATTTGCCTTGACCGTAACTTACTCGCTGCTGACGTCGCTGGTGGTCGCATTGACTGTCGTTCCGCTGCTGAGCTCTGTGCTGCTCCGGAATACATCGATGAAGGAGCATGAGCCGTCCAAGGGGTTTCAGCGGTTTCTTAAATGGAACCTGAACCACAAGTGGGTGTCACTGTCGCTGGGACTGATCATTCTGGTAGCTTCAATCGGCGCGTATATGAGCATGCCCAAAGGGGCGCTGGACGCTTCCGATGCCAGCAGTGTCGCGATTGAGCTGAAATACCCGAATGATACGCCGGTAGCCGAAGTTCTTGAACAGGGGAAACGGCTGGAACAGGAAATTATGAAACAGCCTCAGGCGAAGACGGTAATTATGCAGTCCGGGAACAGCGCCGATGCCGCTAAATGGGGTGATGTATCCTCGCCAACTGTGGTCAACTATACAGTAATGATAAAGGAAAATGCTGACGCCCAGGCATTTATCGATACCATCCGGGGTCTGCAAGGCAGCTATGCCGGAGCAAGCCTTGCGGCTAACGAAGGTGGCATGATGGGATCGAGTTCGACCAATGAATACATTGATATTGTCGGCGACGACCTGTCCAAGATTACAGCCGCGGCGGATCAGGTTATGGATAAGGTGAAGACGGTTGACGGCGTCCGGAAAATCTCCAGCAACATGGAGGATACGAAGCCGGTCTTTGCCTTTAACGTGAATCCGGCGCAGGCCAACGCGCAGGAAATATCGATGCAGCTGGCTGGTATGCTGAATCCTATGCCGCTGGGTCAGATGGAGCTGAACGGTTCTTCGGCCTCGGTTGTCTTATCTCCGCTCGTTGAACCGAAATCGCAGACGGACCTGGAGGGCATCACGCTGATGACTTCTACCGGGCCTAAGCCGCTATCGCAGCTTGCGAAGCTGGAGGTTCATAACGAGCCCGCCATGCTGTACCGCAAGGATGGCAAGCCTTATGCGCGCATTACGGCCGAAGTCGATCCGAAGAAGGTATCCGAAATCGGGGCTTCGATCAAGAAAGAAACCGACAGTATCAAGCTGCCTGAAGGGGTAACCCTTGTATCGGGCGGGGCATCCGCCGACCAGGCGGGCGATTTCAAGGATCTCGGCATGACGGCGCTCATCTCCATCGGCCTTGTCTACCTGATTATGGTGATCACCTTCAAGACGCTTCGCGCACCGCTGGCGATAATGTTCTCTCTGCCGCTGGCAGCCATCGGAGCCGTCGTCGGCCTGCTGATATCGGGAGTGACCCCCGATTTCACCGCCATATTCGGTGCGCTGATGCTGATCGGCATTGTAGTGACGAACGCCATTGTGCTGATTGACCGCGTCAAGCATAACGAGGACCATATGAGCATTCGCGAATCGCTGCTCGAAGCGGCGGGAACCCGGATGCGGCCGATCCTGATGACGGCCATTGCAACGATCTGCGCCATGCTGCCGCTGCTGATCGGCCATTCCGAGCAGG
>NZ_ASSC01000637.1 GCF_000520735.1 Paenibacillus forsythiae T98 | reverse complement strand
CCGGCAGCCGCGCCGACCATCGTCAATACAATGACGCCGATTATGAAATGGAACTATACCGACGATGACGGGGATGAGCAGACGCGGTACAGGGTGCGCATATTGGATTCGGCAACCGGCAGTATTGTCGTTCAGTCCGGGGTGAAATCGTCCAGCCAGAAGCAGTGGACCGTCCCGGCGGGAACACTTGTGGAGAATCATACGTATGCCGCCGAGGTTGATGTTTTTGACGGTTTTGATTGGAGCAACACCTCACCTCGCAAATACTTCATGGTCAATCTGCTGACTGTAAAAGGCGGCGTGAAGCATACCACGGAGTGGAATGCCAACCGGCAGAGCTACAATTTGAAGATATCTGGAGACACCGAGCAGCCGCGTGGTTATAATATATTTTGGGCCGGTGAGAAATTCATGCTTCAGGCGGACGCTACGGGACTGCCGGATACGATTGAGGTAACGATGGACGGCGGTTTTACCGCGCAGCTTGCTCCTTCGGATAGCGGCAAGATATCTTGGACCGGGGAGCTCTATGACCCTTCTTTCGAGCAGTTGCCGAACGGGCCTTTGACCTTCACCTTTACGGCTAAGAACGAATACAACACCAAGACCGATAAAGTCACAGTCACCATCTCGGAGAATTGGAGCCAGTATTTCCGCAGCCACCGGGTCAAGTAGCGTACTCCTCGTGATCTCATTCTGGCTCGTAGGGTCACCCGTATAAAAAAGAATCGAAGTTGCGAAACTTAAATGTTGGAGCGTCCAGCGGCAAAAACATTGGAAATGCTTCCACATTAGTGATACAATAATAGTCAAAATGACATTCTTGAGGTTTATAGAGGAGGACAATTTGAATGACTGAACAACAGGCAAAAGAGCAAGCGATCCACAAGGATGAAAACTCCACAGTCGACAACCTGGCGATTACGACGATTCGTACGCTGGCCATTGACGCTATTGAAAAAGCGAATTCCGGCCATCCCGGTATGCCGATGGGTTCCGCTCCGATGGGCTATCAGCTCTTCGCGAAGACGATGAATCATAACCCGGAGCATCCGACGTGGGCCAATCGCGACCGGTTCGTCTTGTCTGCCGGCCATGGCTCCATGCTGCTGTACAGCCTACTGCACCTCAGTGGTTACGATCTCCCGATGGAGGAGCTGAAGCAGTTCCGTCAATGGGGCAGCCTTACTCCCGGTCATCCGGAATTTGGCCATACGGCAGGTGTCGACGCTACGACGGGTCCGCTCGGACAAGGCATCGGCATGGCGGTTGGTATGGCGATCGCTGAAGCGCAGCTCTCCGCTACGTACAATAAAGATCAGTATAATGTAATCGACCACTATACTTACGCGATCTGCGGCGACGGCGACTTAATGGAAGGGATTTCCTCGGAAGCCGCTTCGCTTGCAGGACATCTCAAACTTGGCAAATTGGTCGTGCTATACGATTCAAACGATATTTCGCTCGACGGCAAGCTGAACCTGTCCTTTTCCGAAAATGTTGCCCAGCGCTTTGAAGCTTATGGCTGGAGCGTGCTGCGCGTAGAGGACGGCAACGATCTTCCAGCACTCGGCAAGGCGATTGCGGAAGCTCAGGCAATCACGGACAAGCCAACGCTTATTGAAGTGAAGACGGTGATCGGCTACGGCAGCCCGAATAAGCAGGGCAAAGGCGGACATGGTGGAACGCACGGCTCTCCGCTTGGCGCTGAAGAAGCGAAGCTGACCAAAGAATTCTACAAATGGGTATACGAAGAGGATTTCTATGTACCGGATGAAGTCCGCGCCCTCTTTGCCGAAGTGAAGGAGCAAGGGATTGCCGCAAACAAGGCATGGGACGAGAAGTTCGCGGCGTACAAGAAGGCTTATCCGGAACTGGCGGCACAGCTCGAAACCGTGCTGAGCAGCGATCTGCCGGAAGGCTGGGACGCCAAGCTGCCATCGTACACAGCGGAAGATAAAGCGGTATCCACCCGCGTCGCTTCCGGCAATGCCCTGAACGGTCTGGCTGCGGGCGTGCCTCAATTGTTCGGCGGTTCCGCTGACCTGGAAAGCTCGACGATGACACACCTCAATGGACTGGCTTCCTTCACGCCGGAGTCGTACGACGGCCGCAATATTTATTTTGGCGTCCGCGAATTCGGCATGGCGGCGGCCATGAACGGCATTGCGCTGCATACCGGACTCAAAGTATTCGGCGGCACGTTCTTCGTCTTTACGGATTATCTGCGTCCGGCGGTCCGTTTGGCTGCCATCATGAAGCTGCCGGTGACTTACGTGCTGACTCATGACAGCATCGCCGTCGGCGAAGACGGTCCTACGCATGAGCCGATTGAGCAACTGGCATCCCTGCGGATCATTCCGGGGCTTACCGTGATTCGTCCGGCTGATGCGAATGAAACGTCGGCGGCATGGGCCTACGCGGTCGAGAACAAGGAGAATCCGGTAGCGCTTGTGCTTACACGCCAGAATCTGCCGATTCTGTCCGGTACCGTGGAAGGCGTGCGAGAGAACATCAAACGCGGGGGCTATGTCATCTCCGATGCCAAGAACGGCAAGCCTCAGGCGCAAATCATTGCGACAGGCTCCGAGGTTCAACTGGCGATCAAGGCCCAAGCCGCTCTCGCTGAAGAAGGCATTGACGTCCGCGTAATCAGTCTTCCAAGCTGGGATCTGTTTGAGAAGCAGGATAAGGCATACCGCGACTCTGTCATCCTACCGGATGTCAAGGCGCGTCTTGCAATTGAAATGGCTCAAACCTTCGGTTGGGAACGTTATGTCGGCGACCAAGGCGATATTCTCGGCATCACGACGTTTGGCGCGTCCGCGCCTGGCGACACGGTGATCAAAGAATATGGCTTTACTGTGGAAAATGTCGTTAACCGCGTAAAGGCTTTGCTGTAGAATACTAGGGAGACAACCAGCAATCCAAGGGGGAAGACAAAGAAATGAGTCAGTTTAACAATGCAACTATTCAAAAAGCAGCCAACGTTTATTACGACGGAAAGGTGACCAGCCGTGCAGTGACTCTGGAGGACGGCCTCAAGGTTACTCTTGGCATCATGCTTCCGGGTGTATACGAGTTCGGCACCGACGGCCCGGAAACGATGGAAATTCTGTCCGGAAAGCTCAAGGTGCTGCTGCCCGGATCGGAGGCTTGGCAGGAGATTGACGGCGCCGAGACCTTTCATGTGCCCGGCAATTCGAAGTTTTCGCTGGAAGTATTCACGGTTACCGACTACTGCTGCTCTTACCCGAATGTGTAATCGTTAGAGAGAATCTGGGGAGCTCCGCTTAAATGCGGGGCTTTTCTTTTTTTACTTATAAGATGAGACTTTCGTAAATATTGTCGTCATTAGTTTCGAAAGGAGTATTAACGCAATAAAGATCATAAAGTTCACGCTCTGTATGGCTCGTTAACGTCAAGGGCGGCAGCAGCCGGGCGCCGTCAAGATTTTATGAATTTGTACACTCGCTCCGGACGTCCGACGGTGCCATACGAGAGGTTGGCGGCGGCGCGGCCCGAGTCCGCTAGAAATTCCAGATAACGCCGGGCGGTTGAACGGCTGATACCCAGCTTCATGGCCGTTTGCTCCGTCGTCAGCATACCCTCCGTTTCCAGCAATGTGATTACTTTTTCAACAGTCCCTTTCACGGCAGCGCTTCTAGATGATAATAATTATCATAAGCTCTGAGAGGCAAAGTGTCCATTGCTTGAAACTCTATATTCAAATATTCAAAAATATCCGCCCGGAGACGATGAATATGATGATAGATTCATATTCGAACTAAGGGGCTGGAAACGCTGAAGCTGATGCCGTATAAGTCAATCCGTAATTCTATTATTCTGTGCCACATTTTGCTGCTGCTGGCAGTTATCTTTCAGCCTGGAAGGGCCCGGGCCTCAGCCGATATTGTAAATCCGAAACAGATCTATTCTTATTCGGTGATGCAGCGGGATATCGAAAAGCTGGCCGCCGCGTATCCCGATCTGGTGTCCGTTCAGACCTTGGGCAAGACCGCATACGGACGAGAGCTATGGGCTGTAAAGCTTGGCCGGGGGGAGTCTGTGCTGTTCCTGAACGGTTCGCATCACGCCCGGGAATGGATGACGACCGCGCTGCTGATGAAAATGATCGATACATATGCGGGGAGCTATTACCTCGACAAGCCGATCGGGTCTTATGATATAAGAGAGATACTGGATCGTGTCAGCATCTGGGTTGTACCCATGGTCAATCCCGATGGGGTGACTTTGTCCCAGCAGGGGACCGCCGGTCTCCCTAAACAGACAGCCGCATTGCTGAACCGCTATAACAGAGGCAGCAATAACTACACACGCTGGAAGGCCAATATGCAGGGGCTCGATCTGAACCGCCAGTACCCGGCGAACTGGAGCACGATGAGAAATGCGGTTAATTACCCCAATTATCAAAATTATAGAGGCATAAAGCCTGCTCAGGCGCCTGAAGTTAAAATGATGATGGACTTTACCCATACAATCGACCCGGACATTACAATTTCTTACCATAGCTCCGGCGGGATTATTTTCTGGCATTACCATACCCTTGCCGCAAATTTGGCGCGTGATCGGGAGATTGCCTCCTCGCTGGCGCGGTTAACCGGTTACAGTCTGGTCCGGCCGGAAAAGAATCCTTCGGGCGGAGGCTATAAGGACTGGTTCATTCAGGAGTTCGGGCGTCCGGGATTTACGGTTGAAATCGGAAACTACGCAGGAGAGGCAAACCTGCCGCTGAGCGCCTTCGGGCAAATATGGGCCGAGAACAGGCAGGTCCCATTGTATACTGCTTCGCAGACCTACAAGCTATGGCTAAAGCGTCAGAGCGTTCAGGCTCTTAATCAACCAATGAGCCTCTTCGCACAAGCTCCGGTATATCCGGGAGCCGGAGCTTCCGCATCCGTATCCGTTATCGCACCGCAGGACGTATTGGTGCTTGCTCGAAAAGGCGATTGGTACCGCATCAAGACCGGAAGCGGCGCCGGATGGATTCATCCCGCTCCCGGACAGCTTGGTATTGTGGAACAGATCGACACGGACGCCGATATCAAGCAAGCCGCCGCTTTGCGCAAATATCCGGATGCGTTTGCCCCGAAGGTAGCCGTTGTGTCTCAGAAAAAGGTTAAAGTGACGGGCAGACTCGGCACATGGCTGCAGGTTGATGCGGGGGAAGCAAAATGGTGGATTGATGGCCGTGAAGCGGTTCTCCGGCAGCCTGCGGAAATGAAGGAGACGGATAGTACGGGGGAAGGAGCTTCCGCTGCGCCTGAGAGTGCTGAACCGGTCAGCCCGGCACCGGAAATGACGCCGGCACCCTCGCCGGCTCCCGGACAGTCGCCTGGAGCAAGCGGCGCAGGCATCACGGCGCAGATGTCCGCTTCCGTCCGTTCGTGGAGCCGGTAGCAGGCATCCCGGTTAAAAGCCCCGGTCCGATGCTCATCCGGGACCGGGAGAATACCCGACAGAACAAACAGCCTCTATGCAGTTCGACAGGCTGCATAGAGGCTGTTTAATCCCTAAAATCGCTCATTTAAATGATTTCGGAGCCTTTCACGATGATTCGCCGATTTTACGGCCGATCCAGGCTTCATAGGTCTTAACAACGGCCGACAGGTCTTCTTCGCCGTATCCCTGGGAGTAGCCCGACTGGAACAGGCTCTTCGCCAATTCCAGCGCCGGAGTGGGCACGCCACTGGCATCGCTCAGCGCAGAGGCGAGCTTCAGGTCCTTCAGCATCAGCTCCAGCGCGAATTGATTGCTGAAATCGCCGTCGATAATTTTGCGGCCCTTCAGCTCAACCTGCTTGCTGCCGGCCGATCCGTTCCGGATCAGCTCCAGGAATTTGTCCGCCGGAACGCCGGACTTCACCGCGATGGAGAAGCCTTCGGCTAGCGCAATGTTATGGATGCCGACCATTGCATTATGAGCCAGCTTCGCCGCCGCGCCGCTGCCGTTCTCGCCCATATGCAGCAGGAGCTTGCCCATCGCGTCGAACAGATCGCGGTTCGCTTCAATAATATCGGCTGCGCCGCCGACCATGAAGACGAGCGTGCCTTCCACCGCGCCCGGCTTGCTGCCGGTTACCGGAGCGTCGAGGAAATGCCCGCCCTTGCTCTCGACAGCGGCAGCGACTTCTTTGACAAGTTCGGGCGAGATCGTGCTGGAATCAATCACCACCGCGCCAGGCTTCAGAGCTTTCAGAATGCCTTCGGGTCCGTAAAAGATCTCGCGGATTGAATCGTCATTGCTGACCATGGTAATGATAACGTCCTTGCCCTCCGAGGCGGCCTGCGGAGTAGCTGCCGCCGCTGCGCCCTCTTTCACCAGAGGATCGCATTTCGAAGCCGTGCGGTTGTACACCGTCAGCTGAAATCCGGCGCGCAGCAGGTTGGAAGCCATAGGCGCTCCCATCGTTCCGAGTCCGATAAATCCGATTTGTTTCATAAAAATTTCACACCTTTGCTATTAAGGTAGCAGCCCAATCCTTTTTATTCTAGCACGGGCCGGAGGGGCTTCCAACCCGCAAATGCCGTTCCAGTAAAGGAAACGCTTCCTCCAAGGCCCCCATTGTCCAAATTGATACCTTTGCCTGTGCCATAGGACCTTGCCAGCCCACGGAAATTAAAGTATCCTATTATAAAGTTGTTACAATTCGTGTCAAATCGAAAGAGAAACAGGAGGGTACCCTTAACGATGTCCAAAAAAATCAGTTTTGACTACAGCAAAGCCCTGTCCTTCATTAATCAGCACGAAATCGACTATTTTGCTGCGCCGATCAAATTGGCTCATGAGCAGCTACATACCAAGACCGGCACAGGCTCAGACTATACAGGATGGATTGATCTTCCACACGATTATGATAAAGAAGAGTTCGCCCGCATTCAGGCAGCCGCCAAGAAGATTCAAAGCGACTCCGACGTGCTGATTGTGATCGGCATCGGCGGCTCCTATCTAGGAGCCCGGGCAGCGATTGAATCCCTGACCCATTCCTTCTATAACAATCTGGATAAGAGCAAGCGGAAGACTCCCGAGATTTATTTTGCAGGGAACAACATCAGCTCGACTTATCTCACCCATTTGATCAGCCTTCTCGAAGGCAAGGATTTCTCCGTCAACGTCATTTCCAAATCCGGCACGACGACCGAGCCTGCGATTGCCTTCCGGGTTTTCCGCGCCGAGCTTGAGAAGAAATACGGCAAGGAAGAAGCCCGCAAGCGGATCTACGCCACAACCGACAAGGCAAGAGGCGCGCTTAAGACACTCGCCACTGAAGAGGGCTATGAGTCGTTCATCATTCCGGACGATGTGGGCGGACGTTATTCCGTACTGACTCCGGTTGGCCTTCTGCCGATTGCGGCTGCGGGCATCGACATCGAGGAAATGATGAAAGGCGCAGCCGCAGCAGCTGACGAGTTCAACAATCCCGATGTGGCGACGAACCAGAGCTATCAATACGCCGCCGTCCGCAACGCGCTTTACCGCAAAGGCAAGACGACGGAAATTCTTGTGAACTACGAGCCATCGCTTCATTATGTATCGGAATGGTGGAAGCAGTTGTTCGGCGAGAGCGAAGGTAAGGACTTCAAAGGTATTTATCCTTCCTCCGTGGATTTCTCGACAGACCTGCACTCGATGGGACAATTTATTCAGGAGGGCAACCGCAACATTTTTGAGACGGTTATCCAGGTGGATGAAGTTCGGGAACACATTACAATCGAAAGCGATCCGGACGATCTGGACGGACTGAACTTCCTGGCCGGACAGACTGTGGACTTCGTGAACAAGAAGGCGTTCCAGGGCACGCTGCTCGCGCATACCGACGGGCAAGTTCCGAATCTGGTTGTCACCATCCCGGATCAAACGCCATACAGCTTCGGCTATCTCGTATACTTCTTTGAAAAAGCCTGCGGTATCAGCGGATATCTGCTTGGCGTCAACCCGTTCGACCAACCGGGCGTAGAAGCGTATAAGAAGAATATGTTCGCGCTGCTCGGCAAGCCGGGGTACGAGAAAGAAAAGGCCGAACTGGAAGCCAGACTTACCGAGTAATTTGCGATTTCTCCACGACATACTATAGCTAAGCAATCTACCGGGAGCAGTCCAAAGGTAATCCAATACCGCGGGCTGCTCCTCGTATATATCAAGTAAGAATAAGGAATGAATGGATTATGCTCGAACAATACCGGACGGTGCGCGCTTCCGGTTCCAAGGAAGTCGTTATTCGCAAGTCGCGTTTTATCGGGCATGTCATGCCGGTAGAGACGGAAGAAGAAGCCAATCAGTTCATTGAGGACATCAGGAAGAAGCATTGGAACGCCACGCATAACTGTTCCGCCTACATGATCGGGGAGCGGGATGAGATTCAGAAGCAGTCGGACGACGGGGAGCCGAGCGGTACAGCGGGGAAGCCGATTCTGGAGGTTATTCGCAGCCAGGGCATTAAAAATACGGCTATAGTCGTTACGCGTTACTTCGGAGGAATCATGCTTGGAGCGGGCGGACTGATTCGTGCCTATACGGACGGCGCCGTGCTGGCGCTTGAGGCCGGCGAGGTGATCACGCGCGTTCTGCACCGTGAAGTGTTCGTGGAACTGGACTATACCTGGCTCGGCAAGGTCGAGAACGAACTGAGGAGCCGCGGAACCAAGACCGGCGAAACGGAGTTCACCGACAAGGTCAAGCTATTATGTCTGCCGAGGAATGAAGAAGCCGATGCATTTAAGGCATGGATAACGGATTTGACCCAGGGACAGGCGGTTGTAACGGAAGGCAGGAAGCTTTACTACAGCGAAGGGGAATAAAATTATGGCTAGAAGAGCAGTAGAACAGGAGTTGTCGAGAGAAAGGATTCTGGAGGCGGCAAGACACCTTTTTATTACCAAGGGTTATCGGGCCATCTCCATGCGAAGCATAGGCCAACATTTGGGATACAGTCATGGTTCCCTCTATTATCACTTCAAGGAAAAGGCGGAGCTGTTCTATGCTATTGTCGTTGACGATTTCAACTATGTGGCAAGGCTGCTCAGCGAGGTGATGGATAAGCCAGCCGAGGAAGGCTTGGGCAAGGTTGAACAGCTGATGCTGGAATTTATACGCTTCGGGCTGGACCACCCGTATCAGTACGAAATTATGTTCATGATCCGTGACGAAGAGCTGCTGGCCTATTGTCGCGCGGAACAAGGAAAGTGTTTTGAACTGTTCTCCGGCATGGTGCGCCGTTATCTGAAGGAAGAGGGCTATGTACCGGAAGATTGGCAGAGCGTGCCGCTGACGCTGTTCTTGTCCGCCCACGGATTCGTCTCGTACTACATTCAGGACAAAATCAAGTTTGACGATGTGAAAGCGGCGGCGTTATCGCATGTCCGTGTGCTGTGCCGCAACCTGTAACGTGTATTTTTTTCCTTTTGTGCTTTACGGCTGTGCATTGGTAATCGGGTGCTTCTCTGCCCTGTAAAAGTAAAAGTTGCCAGACAAGCAAAAGACCGATTCGGAGCCCTTGCTCCGAAAGCGGCCTTTTGCTTGTGCCCGGAAACTATCCTTCGATGATCTTTACATAATACTGCCGGCGTCTTGGTCCGTCGAACTCGCAGAAATAAATGCCCTGCCACCTTCCCAGCAGCAGCTCCCCTTCATGAATGATGATGCTCTGGGAGGGACCGGCGGTAATCGACTTGAGATGCGACGCGGTGTTCCCTTCCGCATGCCGGTACTTTGGATGCTCCCAGGGATATACCTCATTGAGACGCATCAGCACATCATGCTTCACATCGGGATCGGCGTTCTCGTTAATGGCAATGCCTGAGGTTGTATGGGGGCAGTACACAACGGCTATCCCGCTTTGGACGCCGCTTTTTCTTACATAAGAAATAACTTCTCTGGTGATATCCCGCAGTTCATCCCGCTTGCTTGTTGAAATCTCGAACGTATGCAGCATGGCGGCTTCTCCTTTCATAAATCGGTTTCAAACCTTTTCGACAACTATTTTAACCTAAAATCACTCAAAAGTAATTGACGATGGCAAGAGGTCAGTGGTAAAGTAGTAATAATTATTAAACCAAGTATATTAATAGGAATTATATATTGGCACATAGCTAGTATACCGACCCGTCAACCGGAGGTAGGAGGACAACTGTTGAATTCGCTGTTAAGACACAAGGGATGGACCTGGGGATTCCGATCCACGATTTTGCTGTATTTTGTCGTACTAATCGTGCTTCCGATTCTTGGCGTCTATTACAACTCATTTTCGCTCGGTTTTAAAAATTTTGTCGAAAGCATATCCGATCCGATAGCCTGGCGGTCCGTGCTGCTTACGCTTCGACTGGCGCTAATGGCGGCCATTATCAATGTCGTCCTGGGCACTATGATCGCTTGGGTGCTGGTCCGCTACAAATTTCCCGGCAGACCGCTGCTGAACAGTATGGTCGATCTGCCGTTCGCTCTGCCAACCGCAGTTGGCGGACTGATGATTCTGCTGCTTCTCGGACCGGGGAGTCTGATCGGCGGAGCGGCGGAATCACTGGGTCTGGAAATTGTCTTTCATCAACCGGCCATTGTCATCGCGATGGTCTTCGTAACCTTCCCCTTTGTGATCCGGGCGGTGCAACCGCTGCTGGAAGAGCTTGACCCTTCCGAGGAAGAGGCGGCCTACACGATGGGAGCCAAGGGTATCCGGGTGTTCCGGCAGGTGATTGTACCGGCGATGGCGCCCGGCATGATCGGAGGCGGCATGCTCGCCTTCTCCAGGGCGCTGGCTGAATTCGGGGCCGTCGTACTGGTGGCGGGCAATATCCCGGGACGCACGCTCGTCTCGTCGGTCTTCATCTATGGAGAGGTGGAGAGCGATAACGGGACCGGCGCCGCAGCCGTATCCATCATTTTGCTGACCTTGTCGTTCCTGATCCTCTGGCTGATCAATGTAGCGCAGATGAGGGGGAGAAGACGATGAGACGGCTATGGATTGGACTAACCTATATCGTTTTCTTTCTGCTGATTGCCGCTCCCTTGAGCAAAATGATTACGGGAGCATTCAGCAAGGGACTTTCCGGATTCTGGGAGGCTTTGACCCGGCCGGAGGCGCTGCATGCGCTGATGATGACGGCTCTGGTCGTTATAACGGTGACGGTGCTGAACACATTGTTCGGCATTATGACGGCTCTGTATCTGGTTCGGGCCGAGTGGCTGGGCCCCCGGCTGAAGAGCCTGCTTAACAGTATCGTCGATCTGCCGTATGCTGTGTCGCCTGTCATCGGCGGGCTGATGATCGTGCTGCTGCTCGGTCCGGACAGCGCGCTCGGAGCGGTGTTTGAGCATATTGGCTTCAACATTGTCTATGCTTTCCCGGGCATGGTCATTGCCACCCTGTTCGTCACCTTTCCGCTGATGGTCAGGGAAGTGATGCCTGTTCTGCAGGAGATCGGCGGGCAACAGGAGGAAGCCGCCTCAACGCTTGGAGCGTACGGGTGGACAACCTTCTGGAAGGTGACCTGGCCTTCGATCCAGTGGGCGGTTATCTACGGCGTCATTCTTACAGTCGCCCGCTCGCTGGGCGAATTCGGGGCCGTGCTGGTCGTCTCAGGCAATATTATGAACAAGACCCAGACGGCGACGACGCTGGTGTACCAG
>NZ_ASSC01000636.1 GCF_000520735.1 Paenibacillus forsythiae T98 | reverse complement strand
ATCGTTGCCGATACCAGCGACTCCGCAAGCTGCGGCATCGCAACGTCCGTCAACTTCTTGTTGTCGGTCATACTTCCACTCCTTAAACGTCCCGCACCTCGGGACGGCTTCTTGATAGCTTGCAACCGTCTGGACCCTGTTCCCCAAATTTAGCAGTAATTTCTCCGGCTAATTCTATGGAATGGGGCATTTCTCATCACATTAGATGGAAGAACTCCAGTTAATTCACAATTAGATCGCCACTTTCAGTCTGACAGATAAAATTAGCAGGAGTAATTCCAGTTAGTCGGCCAATTTGTTCACCAAGGGCCGAATTAGCGGGAGTTTTTCCCTTTATATGTGGATCGCCCGTATGGCAGCTTTGCACCTCGGGCTTCCCGCCAATGGTCCGTCAC